>NZ_BAABDH010000001.1:0-9975 GCF_039539525.1 Hymenobacter algoricola
GTCCTTGAATTTCTTTTTCGGCGGGCTTTGGCCCTCTTCGCTTAGCGGCAAGCGGCTGATGCCGTGCCGCTGCAGACAGCGGTGCAGCGCCGAGCGCGACAGGTGAGCAATGGTGGCCTGCAAAGCATACAGGCAATCATCGAGCGGCAATAAGGTGTGTTTTCTGAACGCCACAATGATTGCCTCTTGCGCGAGCGTCAGCACGGTGGAGACGGGCGTCGGCCCCATCGCGGCATCTGTTGTCGTCGTGCGTTTGCGCCACTTGGCCACCGTTTTGGGGTTGATGCCGTGACGGGAGGCTAACGTTTGTAGGCTTTCCTGACTACGTTGGATAGCGGCCCGTATNTCTTAGCTTTGGGCGGGCCGCTGTTCCGGGGCGGGCGGCGGGGTTTCTTCGTCCTGCTCCAGCACTTGCAGCTCGTGCAAGGCGGTGGTGGGGTCAAACATATGCAGCATATCCAGCACCGCTTCTTCCAGGCTCTCGGGCTGGGTGGTATCGGCCGGCGGGGTTGGGTTTTCGGTGGGGCTGGTCATGGCGGGTCGGTTAGGTAATGAGGTAAGGTAATATACTTATCCGGAAGCGGACAGGTGCGGCAAGCCCTGTTCTTTAAGCTGACCGGCAAGTCCGCAACAACCCTGACAACCTGCTTTTCCTCCGGATTTATACGTAGCCCTTCGGCATTAACACGGATTTCCGGCCTATTCCTCGGCGGCCTGTAACCCAAACCAGGCTGGACCCAGTACTATTTGGACCCGATACCCCGACGCTTTGGGCGCCGGCACCTCCTGGGTGCCGGCTCCGCAATGTGCTCTGGCCCGGCTGCTCTGTTCTACCCCAACCAAACGCCGGAATGCTATGCTAGCAATGGATTACCGGGGCCCCAAGCGGGTCCGCGCCGTTCAGAAACCCATGCCCGAAATCAAGCATCCCCAGGATGCTATTGTTCGGGTTACCCGCACCTGCATCTGCGGCTCTGATCTGCACTTGTATAACGGCAACGTGCCTGACACCCGCGTGGGCACCACCTTCGGCCACGAATTCGTGGGCGTAGTTGAAGAAATCGGGCCCGACGTGACCAAGGTCAAAGTTGGCGACCAGGTGATTGTGCCCTTCAACATTGCCTGCGGCGAGTGTCACTTCTGCCGGCAGGGCATGTTTGGCAACTGCCAAGAGTCGAACACCATGGCCAGTGGCGTGGGCGCCATCTACGGCTACTCTCATACTGCCGGCGGCTTCAACGGCGGCCAGGCCGAGTACGCCCGGGTGCCCTACGCCAACGTGGGGCCCACCGTCGTTCCGGCCGGCATGGACCCGGATGACGCCGTACTGCTCACCGACGTAGTGCCTACCGGCTACCAGGCTGCCGAAATGGCCGGCATCCAGCCCGGCGACACCGTCGTGGTATTCGGCGCCGGCCCCATCGGTATCATGGCGGCCCGCTGCGCCTGGCTGTTCGGGGCCGGCCGCGTCATTATCATCGACAAGGAGGACTACCGCCTGGAGTTTGCCAAAAACTACTCCTACTGCGAGGCCTACAACTTCGAAAAGGACATGGATGACCCGGTGCTCTTCATCAAGAAAATCACCGACTACATGGGCGCCGACGTGTGCATCGACGCCGTGGGGGCCGAGGCCGCCGGCAACGCCATGCAGACCATTACGGGCCGCAAGCTGCTGCTGCAGGCCGGCTCGGCCACGGCCCTGCACTGGGCCGTCAACTCGGTGAAAAAAGGCGGCGTCGTCTCCATCGTGGGCGTGTACGGCCCGACGGACAACCTCGTGCCGATGGGCAATGTGCTCAACAAGGGCCTGACCATCCGGGGCAACCAGACCTCGGTGAAGCGCCTGCTGCCCCGGCTGATTGAGCACGTGCAAAACGGCATCATCAAGCCCAAGGAGCTCATCACCCACCGCATTCCGCTGGAGGAAGTGGCCGACGGCTACCGCATGTTCTCCGCCAAGCTGGACAACTGCATCAAGACCGTGCTGATTCCCCCATCCGCCAACCGCTAACCGCCTCTCTGACTATGGAAACTACTGGTAAAAATCCGAAGAACATCCCCGGCTGGGGCATCGACGCGGACCCGAAGAACGACCCGACCTACCCCATGCGCAGCCGCATGAACGTGACCCAGGACCCGGACAGCAAGCACCGCCCGCCCCTGCAGCCCGTCGATGTGGAGCTGCTGCAGTCCATTGAGCGGCCCAACGTGTCGGCCGTGTTTGGCGAGTCGGTTCCGCCGATGGGCCTGAGCGGCATGCTGCGCCGGGTGGCGTTCAAATACAGCGAAAGCCACTACGGCCACTGGCTGCCCCTGCTGCTGGCCGACCGCATCAACGTGGTGGAAGGCATCGTGGAGGATCTGATGCACGGCAAGGTGCCCAACATCTTCGCCGAGAAAGGCTACGCCGTGGAAATGAAGCACAACCGCACGGCTTTCCTGACCAAGATGGCCACCATTGCCGCGGTGACGACCGGCGTCGTGCTCCTGCTCAGCTCTAAGGGCAAGAAGTCGCGCAAAGGCAAGAAGATTCAGTACCGCTATCCTTCGGCCCGCTAGGCGGCCCGCAAAGCCCAAAAGAAACCCGGCCTGCTGCCAAGCGGGTCGGGTTTCTTTTTGGGCAGTGCCCCCGCAGATCGGGCCTGGTACTACTTTTTACCCTGGATAATCTCCTCCACCACGCCCGGGTCGAGCAGGGTGCTGGTGTCGCCGAGGTTGCTGGTGTCGCCTTCTGCCACTTTGCGCAGGATGCGGCGCATGATCTTGCCCGAGCGGGTTTTGGGCAGCCCCGACACCAGCTGAATCTTGTCGGGCTTGGCGATTTTGCCGATTTCGGCCACGATGGTTTCGATGATGCTGGCCTCCACGTGCAGGGCGTCGGACTTGCTCACCGGCTCGCGGCAGATAACGAAGGCGTAGATGCCCTGCCCTTTCACGTCGTGCGGGTAGCCCACCACCGCGCTTTCCACCACGTGGGCGTTCTGGTTGATGGCGTTTTCGATTTCGGCCGTGCCGAAGCGGTGGCCCGACACGTTTATCACGTCGTCCACGCGGCCGATGATGCGGTACAGGCCGTTCTCGTCGCGGCGGGCGCCGTCGCCGGTGAAGTAGTAGCCCGGATAGGCCCCGAAGTAGGTCTGGCGGGCGCGCTCATGGTCGCCGTAGGTGGTGCGGATGATGCCGGGCCAGGGAAACTTGATGGCCAGGTAGCCTTCCTGGTCGTTGCCCTCGATTTCCTGGCCCTCCTGCGTGAGCAGCACCGGCTGCACGCCGGGCAGCGGCTGGCCGGCGTGGGTGGGTCTGAGCGGCGAGATGCCGGCCAGCGCCGAAATCATAATGCCGCCGGTTTCGGTCTGCCACCACGTATCCACGATGGGGCAGCGCTCCTTGCCCACGTGCTGATGGTACCAGTACCAGGCCTCTTCGTTGATGGGCTCCCCCACCGTACCCAGCACCCGCAGCGAGTCGAGCGAGTAGCTCAGCACGTTGTCGAGCGGGGTGGCCATCAGGCTGCGGATGGCCGTGGGCGCGGTGTAGAACACGTTCACGCCGTGCTTGTCAATCACCTCCCAGAAGCGGCCGGCATCGGGGTAGGTGGGCACGCCCTCAAACATGAGCGTGGTGGCCCCGCTGAGCAGCGGGCCGTAGAGCAGGTAGGAATGGCCCGTCACCCAGCCGATATCGGCGGTGCACCAGTACACGTCGTTTTCCTGCACCTGAAACACGTTGCGGAAGGTGTAGTCGGCCCACACCATGTAGCCGGCCGTGGTGTGCACCACGCCCTTGGGCTTGCCGGTGCTGCCCGAGGTGTAGAGAATGAAGAGCATGTCTTCGGCATCCATCTCCTCGGCGGGGCAGGTTTTGGCGGCCTCCTTGGCTTCGTCGTGGTACCACACGTCGCGGCCCTCCTGCATGTGCACGGGCCAGCCCAGGTGTTCCACCACAATCACGCGGCGCACCGAAGGGCAGTTTTCCAGGGCCTCATCCACCACCCGCTTCACCGGAATCTGCTTGGGGCCGCGGTTCAGGCCGTCGGAGGTCAGCACCACGGTGGCCTGGGCGTCGTTGACGCGGTCGGCAATGGCGGTGGCCGAGAAGCCGGCGAAAATCACCGAGTGCACGGCCCCGATGCGGGCGCAGGCCAGCACGGCAATGGCCAGCTGCGGAATCATGGGCATGTAGAGGCAGACCCGGTCGCCTTTTTCGACGCCGTTATTCAGCAGCACGTTGGCAAACTGGCACACGTGCTGGTGCAGCTCGCGGTAGGTGTAGCGGATCTGCCGGGTTTTGGGGTCGTTGGGCTCCCAGATCAGGGCCAGCTTGTTGCCGCGGGCGGTCAGGTGGCGGTCCAGGCAGTTTTCGGTGATGTTGAGCTTGGCCCCGCTGTACCACTCGTTGTGGCCCCCGACCAGGTCGGCTTTGAGCACGGTGGTCCACTTGCGGCGCCAGGTGAAGCCCTCGGCGGCCTCGGCCCAGAACTGCTCGGGGTTGTCTACGCTGCGGCGGTAGGTTTCTTCGTACTCGGCAAAGCTGTGGATGCGGGGATGTTGTGCGGGCATGATGGTGGGGTATGAAGAAGAGAGTTTCTGTTGTCAGCGTTTTTCTGCAGCCGGCCGGGCGGCCGGGCCCTATTTCTCGAAGGCCAGCCCCACGCCCCGCACCGCCAGCCGCTCCCGGATTTCGTCCAGGATCAGCGGGTCGTCGATGGTAGAGGGCGGGGCAAATTCTTCGCCGTCGGCGAGCTGGCGCAGGGTTTTGCGCAGGATCTTGCCGGAGCGGGTTTTGGGCAGACGCTTCACGATCAGGGCGTTGCGGAAGCTGGCCACGGCGCCAATCTGCGCCCGGATGAGGCTGACCAATTCCTGTTCCAGCTCCGCCTCCCCCACCGCGGAGCCATTCTTGAGCACGACCAACCCGATGGGGCGCTGCCCGCGCAGGGGGCAGGCAATGCCCAGCACGGCACACTCGGCCACGGCCGGGTGGGCGGCCAGCAGCTCTTCCATCTCGCCGGTGCTCAGGCGGTGCCCCGCCACGTTTATCACGTCGTCGACGCGCCCCATGATAAAGAAGTAGCCGTCGGCATCCCGGTAGCCGCCGTCGCCGCTGAGGTAGTAGCCGGGGAAGGCGTCGAGGTAGCCGCGGCGAAACCGCTCGTCGTCCTGCCAGAGCGTGGGCAGACAGCCGGGCGGCAAGGGCAGCTTCACGGCCACCAGCCCCGTGATGCCGGCCGCCACGGGCCGGCCGGCCTCGTCGAGGATCTGCACGTCGTAGCCGGGCACGGCGTGGCCGGCGCTGCCCGCCCGGGGCGGGGGCATCTGCGCCAGCCCCACCAGCGTGGCCAGCATTGGCCAGCCCGACTCCGTCTGCCACCAATGGTCGATAACCGGCACGCCGAGCGCTTCGGTGGCCCAGGTGTAGGTGGCCGGGTCGCACCGCTCGCCGGCCAGAAACAGCTGGCGCAGGCGACCCAGGTTATAGTCCTTGACCAGCCGGCCCGCGGGGTCTTCCTTTTTGATGGCCCGGATGGCGGTGGGCGCCGTGAAAATCACCTGGGCACCGTACTCGGCCGCCACCCGCCAGAAGGTCCCGGCATCGGGCGTACGCACGGGCTTGCCCTCAAACAGGACGGTGGTGCAGCCGCTGATCAGCGGGCCATACACGATGTAGCTGTGCCCCACGGCCCAGCCAATGTCGGAGGCGGTGAAGATGGTGTCGCCGGGCTGCAGACCGTAGACGGCGCCCAGGCTGTAGCGCAGGGCCACGGCGTGGCCGCCGTTGTCGCGCACGACGCCCTTGGGCTTGCCGGTGGTACCGCTGGTGTAGAGAATGTAGAGCGGGTCGGTGGCTTCCACCGGCACGCAGTCGGCGGGCGGGGCCTTGAGCAGCTCCCGGTAGTCCACGTCGCGGCCGGGCACCATGGCGGCCTGCACGAAGGGGCGCTGGCAGATGACGGTGTGCGCGGGCTTGCTGACGGCCAGCTCGATGGCGGCATCCAGCAGCGGCTTGTAGGCAATCACCTTATCGAGCTCCAGCCCGCCGGACGCGGCAATAATCACCCGGGGCTGGGCGTCGTCGATGCGCAGGGCCAGCTCGGGGGCGGCAAACCCGCCGAAGACCACCGAATGCACCGCCCCGAGGCGGGCGCAGGCCAGCATGGCCACCACGGCCTCGGGCACGTTGGGCATGTAGATGATAACCCGGTCGCCGGGCAGCACGCCCAAATCGTGCAGGCCCCCGGCGAAGCGCGCCGTCAAGTCCAGCAGCTCGGCGTAGGTGTAGCGGGCCTTGGTGCCGGTGACGGGCGAATCGTAAATCAGCGCCGTCTGGGCGCCGCGGCCCTGCTCTAGGTGGTAGTCGAGGGCCAGGAAGCAGGTATTGAGCCGCCCGCCCCGAAACCAGCGGTAAAAGCCGTTTTCATCGGTACTGAGCGTTTCCTCGGGCAGCCGGAACCAGTGAATCTGCCGGGCCTGCGCGGCCCAGAAGGTGGCGGCATCGGCCAGGCTGGCGGCGTGGGCGGCGGCGTAGGGAGCGGGCAAAGTTTCCATAGGGCGAAGGGCGGCAGGAACGAGCGAAAAGGATGGAACGACGGGCGGCGGCAAGGGCCGGGCGGCCGCGGGTCAGGTCGGGGAATTCAGAAACTCTTTCACCTTTTCCATCAGCAGGCGGGTGCTGAAGGGTTTGGAAATATAGAGGTCGGCGCCTACTTCGTAGCCCTTGAGGATGTCGGAGTCCTTGCTCTTGGCACTCAGGAAAATGACCTTGGTGGCTTGGCGGTCCGGCTGGGCTTTCACGTGCTGGCACACCTGGTAGCCGTCCACGTCGGGCATCATAATATCGAGCAGAATCACGTCGAAGGGCGTGCGGTCCACCGCTTCCAGGGCTTCGGTGCCGTTGCGGGCCAGGCTGACCTGGTAGCCGTTTTTGCGCATCAGAAATTCCAGGGACATAATGATGTTGGGCTCGTCGTCGACAATGAGAATGTGGGGGCGTTTCATAGCGGAAGAAGGTTGGCGGGCGGGCAGTAGCGGGGTTGAGGTTGGCGTTGGCGTTGTGGGGAGGAGCTCAAGGAGCCAGCGGCGGCGCGGCGGCCAGGGGCAGCTCCAGGGAAAACACGGCGCCTTCGTCGGCCTGGCTTTCCACCCAGATGCGGCCGGCGTGCAGCTCCACTATTTTCTTGGTGATGGCCAGGCCCAGCCCGGAGCCTTCGGGCTTGCGGGTCATCTGGTTTTTGGCCTGGAAAAACTTGTCGAAGATCAGCTCGTGGTAGGCCGGGTCGATGCCCTTGCCGTTGTCCTGAATGCTGAGGCGGATGGTGCCGGCGGCCGCATCGGCCGCGGCGACCACGCCGATGCGGCCGCCCCCGCCGAAGCGGCAGGACTTGATGGCGTTCGACAGCAGGTTCACCAGCACCTGCATCAGCCGGTCCCGGTCGCCGGGCAGCGGGGGCAGGCCGGGCGGCACCACCAGGTCGAGCTGAATGTGCTTGTCGCGCAGCAGCTGCCCCACCGACTCGATGGCGTCGCCCAGCACCTCGGCCACGTCGAGCAGCTCGGTGTCGAGCGTGGCCTGCCCCGACTCGTACTTTTCCAGGTCCAGCACCAGCGTAATCAGCCGGCTCAGCCGCTCCGACTCCTTGATGATGGTGCTCAGGAAGCGGTGGCGCTCCTCTTCCTCCAGCTCGGGGTTGTCGGCCAGGATTTCCGACAGGGCCCGGATGCTGGTCAGCGGGGTGCGCAGCTCGTGGGTTACGGTGTAGAGAAACTCGTCCTTGCGCTGGTCCAGCTCCTGCAGCTGGTCGTAGGCGCGCTGGAGCTGGTCGGTGAGGCGCTGGAGCTGGCGCGACTGTTTCTGCAGCTGGCGGTTGGCTTCGAGCACCTGCTGCGACTCGCGCAGAATGCCCACCACGTTGTCGAAGCTGATGTCTTCCACCCCCACCGACGAGGCCAGCAGCAGGCGGGCCGAAGCGGGGCCGATGCTGCCGGCCAGCAGCTTTTCGGCGTAGGCCAGCAGGCGCGGATCGGCGGGCGGCAGGGCCGCGTCGCCCAGCGGCAGGGCAAGGTCGGCGTCGTGGGCGTGGGCTTCGGGAAACCGGTCGGCAAAGGCGTTCAGGGCCTGGTTGGCGCGTTTTTTTCCCAGAAAGCCGATCAGCAGCGTCCGCACGTCGGGCAGCGGGGCGGCGCCCTGCCAGCCGGCGGGCCCTTCGAATACGGTGCGGTAGCGGAACACGTCCACGAACACGTCGGCCTGCCGCTGCTCCAGCGCCGAGGGCCGCCCGGCCAGCGACACGCCCACGTACAACCCTACGTTGAACAGCCAGCTCCAGAACAGCCCGTGCGACAGGTAGTCGAGCCCCTCCAGCCCAAACAGGGCGAAGGGCCGCAGCCCGCTGAGTCCGAACAGCCCCTGGGTCATCACCGAATCGGGCAGCATGGGCCCGACCATGGTGGGCAGCACCAGGGTGAAAAACCAGACGGCGAAGCCCGCCAGAATGCCCGCCGTGGCGCCCTGCCGGGTGCCGCCCTTCCAGTAGAGGCCGCCCAGCACCACGGGCACAAACTGCGCCACGGCCGCAAACGACACCAGCCCGATGTTGACCAGCGGCAGCAGGTGGCCCACGGCGGAGTAGTAGCCGTAGGCCAGCAGCAGCACCAGCACCACGGCCAGGCGGCGGCTGTGCAGGGCCACCTGCCCGAGGTAGGCAAACCAGCGTGCCCCTTCATTGCGGGCCGAGGGAATGCGCACCAGCAGAGGCATGAGCAGGTGGTTGCTCATCATCACGCTCAGGGCAATGGTCTCGACGATAATCATGGACGAGGCCGCCGACAGGCCACCCAGATAAATCAGCAGCGCCAGCCAGGGCTGCCCGGCCTGCAGCGGCAGGGCCAGCACAAACGTGTCGGCATCGAGGCTGGTGCCGGCATTCAGCAGGCGGCCGCCAAAGGCCAGGGGCAGCACAAACAGGTTGATGATGATCAGGTAGAGCGGAAACAGCCACATGGCTTTGCGCAGGTGGTCCTCGTTCACATTCTCCACCACCGCCACCTGAAACTGCCGGGGCAGCAGCAGGATGGCCGCCATGCTCAGCAGCAGCAGCGTGAGCCACTGCCCCGGGCCGGTGCCGGCCTCGTGCAGGGTAAACAGGCGGCGCAGCTCGGGCACGGCGGAGGCCTTGGCAAACACGTCGGCGAAGCCCTCGAACAGGTAGTAGGTCACAAACAGGCCGGCGGCCAGAAACGCCACGAGCTTGACCAGGCTTTCCAGAGCCACGGCCAGCACCATGCCCTCGTGCCGCTCGGTGGCCTCGATGGAGCGCACCCCGAAGATGATGGTAAAGAAGGCCAGGGCCACGGTGGTGTACAGCGCCGAGCCCGCCGCGGCCTCATTTACCGGCTGAGCCAGGGCGCCGGCCTCGCGGGTGAGAATATCGAAGGAGGCGGCAATGGCCTTGATCTGCAGCGAGATGTAGGGAATGATACCCAGCACGCTCACCACCGTCACCAGGGCGCCCAGCGAGGCCCGCTTGCCGTAGCGGGCCGAAATGAAGTCGGCAATGGAGGTCAGGCGCTGCAGGCGGCAGATGCGGATGATTTTGCGCAGCACCAGCCACCAGGCCGGGGCCAGCAGCGTGGGCCCCAGGTAAATGACCACGAACTCCAGCCCGAAGTGCGCCGCCCGGCCCACCGAGCCGTAGTACGTCCAGGCCGTGCAGTACACGGCCATGCTCAAGGCGTACACGTAGGGGTTGCTCACCAGGCTGCGCCGCGCCGACCCCGCCCGCCGCTCCGCCGCATACGCCACCCCGAACAGCAGGGCGAGGTAGCCCAGGGAAAAGCCAATGACGAGCAGCTTGGACATTCTTTTTAATTAGTAGAGTTGTTCCCAAATAGTATTTTTGGGCATGCTAGATGTGAATACGATTACAGACGACCGCCAAATGCGGGCGTTGACGGGCTTGGATTTGGAAGCGTTTTG
>NZ_BAABDH010000002.1:0-116415 GCF_039539525.1 Hymenobacter algoricola
ACCCAACTCTTTTTTTCAACCCCCTCCCCCGCAGAGGCCGGTCCTGAAATGCAGGCGAAGCAGGAAGTAGCGCCCTGCCGCGGTCCGGTTTGGGAGTGCAAAAGTAGGAGCAAGTTTTGGACTATGCAAGCTTGCCTTCCTTATTTACTTCCCGCCTCTCCTCAGTCAAGCATGTAACGCATTGTACCACCCCTGACAAGCAACTCCTTAGCGTTATTAGCCTACACCAGATGCCTTTCAAGATATTTTACTGTTCTCCGTAGTACTCGTTGCTATCCGTAGCATCAAAAGCAAAAAGCCGGGGCTACTTGTCAGTAGCCCCGGCTTTCAGGCAATGCTGGCTTAGTTCAAATGGATGGTGCTGACCCGGTCCGGGCCGACGCTGACGATGTGAATGGGCACCTGCAGATGCTGTTCTAGAAAGCGCAGGTACGATTTCAACGCTTCCGGCAGGGCATCAGGAGCCGTGATACTTTGCAGATTCGTCTTCCAGCCGGGTAGCGTGGTATACACGGGCTGCATCGTTTGCAGAGCACCGAGGTCGGGAAGCTGGTCGGTTTCCTGGCCTTCCGGGTTGCGGTAGTGCGTGCAGACCCGAATTTCGTCGAACTCGTCGAGCACATCGGCTTTCATCAGGTGCAGCTCCGAGACGCCGTTGAGCATGATGGTATAGCGCAGGGCGGGCAGATCAATCCAGCCGCAGCGGCGGGGGCGACCGGTGGTAGCGCCGAACTCGCGGCCGGCGGTCCGGATCTGCTCCCCCACCTCGTCGTGCAGTTCCGTCGGGAAAGGGCCGCTGCCCACGCGGGTGCAGTAAGCCTTGGTAATACCGAAAACCTTATCAATATGCCGGGGGGCAATGCCAAGACCGGTGCAGGCGCCGGCGACGACGGTGCTGGAGGAGGTGACGAAGGGATACGTGCCGAAATCAATATCCAGCAACGAGCCCTGGGCACCTTCGGCCAGAATCCGCTTCCCCTGCTTAAGCAGGTCGTTTAGCAGATACTCGGTATCGGTGAGGTTGAGGGTGCGCAGATAGTCGATGGCGGAGAAGAAGTCGGCTTCGAATGCCTCGATTTCCAGCTCCTTGTTGTGGAAGGCCGCCAGCGTGGCGTGGCGGGCTACGGCTTCGGCGTACCGCTCCTTGAAATCCGGGAGCAGCACGTCGCCGATGCGCAGGCCGGTGCGGCCGATTTTGTCCTGGTAGGTGGGGCCGATTCCCTTGAGGGTAGAACCAATTTTGCCGCCGCCCCGGGCCTCTTCCAGGATCCGGTCGAGGGCGCGATGCGACGGCAAAATGAGCTGAGCCTTTTTGGAGATGTAAAGGTTTCGGGTACCATCTACCCCCCGGGCCTGGAGCTTTTCCAGCTCCAATCGGAAAACGACGGGGTCGAACACCACCCCATTGCCAACTACATTGATAATGTGCGGGTGAAAAATACCGGACGGAACCTGGTGCAGCACGTGCTTCATTCCGTCGAAGGTGAGGGTGTGGCCGGCATTGGGGCCACCCTGAAAGCGGGCTACTACGTCGTAGGTGGGAGCCAGGACATCGACAATCTTGCCTTTGCCTTCATCGCCCCACTGGAGGCCTACTAGTACGTCTACGGGCATTAGTGCGGGGTTTTAAGTAACTCGGCGGCGGCCGATTCGCTTTCGGCAACCGTGAAAATGGCGTTGAGCTTGGTCAGGGCCAGCATCTTTTTGGGGTGGTCGGCGGGGTTGATGAGCACCAGCTCGCCCCCGCGGCTGCGGAACTTGGTGAGCAGCGACACCAGCACGCCGATGCCGGTGCTGTTGATGTAGCGCACACCCGACAGATCGATGGCGCAGAGCATCACGGACTCGCCGAGGTGCTCGTCGACGGACTGGAGCAGCTGCTGGGTGTCGGGGCTGCCGATCAGGTCGCCGGAAAGAGCAACGTGCAGAATGCCGTTGCTTACAGAGGATTCAGTTTTCATGCGCTGGCTGCGTGCGCGGCGGCTTTGGCGCGACAATCGCCGCAGACGCCGTAGAGGTTTAAAGAGTGGTGCAAGATATGGAAATTCAAAAGCTCCCCGACCATCGTCTGGATGCCGTGAATGCGCGGGTCGCAGAATTCAACGACTTTATGACACTCGGTGCAGATGACGTGGTCGTGCTGGCGGTAGCCGTAGCTCTTCTCGTACTGGGCCAGGTTGCGGCCGAACTGGTGCTTGCTCACCAGACCATGCTCGACCAGCAGATCGAGGGTGTTGTAGACCGTGGCGCGACTGACCTGCAGGCCCTGCTCCTTCATGCCGGCAAACAGTTCTTCCACGTCGAAGTGACCGGTGCGGGAGTATATTTCCTCCAGAATGGCGTAGCGCTCCGAGGTCTTTCGCAGGCCTTTGTTCTCGAGGTAGGCGGTGAAGATTTTCCGGACCTCCTCAAACTTTTCTTTATCTAGCATTTTGTAACCCTCTATATAAGGAGTGGTAAAGGTAAGTAGAAATAGCAGGCATTTCGGCCTGCAGTCGTCAGCTAAGCCGGAAGTGCTACAACTGGGTGAGGGGCGGTTTGTGAGAAAGAGCTGATGAAAACCTACCCGATTCTCATGCCGAGCAAAGCCGAGACATCTCGTTTGGAACCGCTTGGCTTAGTAATTCAACGAAGCGGTAGAAACTCCTCGACTTCGCTCGGAATGACGTTCTAATGGCCTGGCTTTTTGTACCAGCTAGGACTTTTTAAACTCTTTTGAGCTTAACTGTCGAACCGCTCAACCAGCAGCACGCCGCTGACCTTGCTCAGGCGCTGGATGAGCTTGGTGAGGTGGCTGGTGTCGTTGACGTAGACGATGATCTGGCCCTCGAACATCCCGTCGTTGGAGTCGATGGTGATGGAGCGCATGTTTACTTTCAGGCTGGTACTGATGATTTTGGTCACGTCGTTGACGAGGCCTACCCGGTCGGAGCCCTGGATGCGGATGCCGGCCAGGAAAGCCAGCTCCAGCTGGTCGGTCCACTTGGCGCGCACGATGCGGTTGCCGTAGTTCGACATCATGCTGACGGCTTTCGGGCACGATGTGCGGTGAATAACGATGCCCCCGTCGGTTTCGAAGCCGAACACGTCGTCGCCGGGAATCGGGTTGCAGCAGGGCGCGATGGTGTAGTCGAACTTGTCGGTATGCTCGCCGATAACGAGCATGTCGGCCCGCACGCCCCGGATTTTCTGCACTTCCTTGTCGAACGTCTTAGGCTCGAGAATGGAGGGCATCCGCGGCGGGTCGATGGCGGGGTCGAACAGGCTTTCCTTGATTTCGCGCCCGTCGATCTGGCCGATGGCGAGGCGGTAGAAGAAATCCTGGGAGTTGAAGATGTTGAAGTGGGCAAACAGCCGGCTCAGGTTGTCGGGCGTATTGGCTACGCCGAGCAGCTCCAAGCGCTTTTCTACCAAGTAACGACCGTCCTCCGCCTTGTTGCGCTTGTCGTCGCGCAGGTACTCGCGAATCTTGTTGCGGGCCTTGGCGGTACTCACGTACTGCAGCCACTCCTCGGTGGGCTTCTGCTTCTGGGAGGTCAGAATCTCGATCTGGTCCCCGTTGTGCAGCTGGTAGCTCAGGGGCTGGAGCTTCTGGTTGACTTTGGCCCCCAGGCACTGCATGCCGATGTGGGTGTGAATTTCGAAGGCGAAGTCCAGGGCCGTGGACTTTTCGGGCAGGATGATCAGCTTGCCCTTGGGCGTAAAGGCGTAGACTTCCTTCACGAACAGGTTCTGCCGGAACTCGTCCATGAATTCCAGGGCGCTGGAGTTGTTGGTTTCCAGCATCTCGCGCACCTTGGCAATCCAGGCTTCCAGCGTCGATTCGGGCTGGGGCACGCCGGTATCCTTGTACTTCCAGTGGGCGGCGTAGCCTTTCTCGGCAATGTCGTCCATGCGGCGGCTGCGGATCTGCACTTCCACCCACTGCCCCGTACGCGACATGACGGTGGTGTGCAGGCTCTCGTAGCCGTTGGCCTTGGGCGTGCTCACCCAGTCGCGCAGGCGGTCGGGGTTGGGCTGATAAAAGTCGGTGACGATGCTGTAGACCTGCCAGCAGGCGGCTTTCTCCTGCTCCGGCGGCACGTCCAGAATCACGCGGATGGCAAACAGGTCGTACACCTCGTCGAAGGTCACGTTCTGCTTGCGCATCTTCTTTAAGATAGAGTAGATGCTCTTGGGCCGGCCCTTGATTTCGAAGGCAAACCCCTGGGCCTTCAGCTCCTCATCGACGGGGGCCACAAACTCCTTGATGAAGCGGTTGCGGGCCCCGCGGCTCTGGCGGACTTTGTTGGTCAGCTCGTTGAACACCTCCGTGTCGGTGTACTTCAGGTAGAGGTCCTCCAGCTCGCTTTTGATGGCGTAGAGGCCGAGGCGGTGGGCCAGCGGGGCATAGAGGTAAATGGTTTCGGAGGCAATCTTGAGCTGCTTGTGCCGGGGCATCGAGTCCAGGGTCCGCATGTTGTGCAGGCGGTCGGCGAGCTTGATCAGAATCACGCGCACGTCTTCGCTGAGCGTGAGCAGCATCTTGCGGAAGTTCTCGGCCTGCTCACTGGTGCCGTACTCGAATACGCCCGAAATCTTGGTCAGCCCGTCCACGATGCGGGCCACCTTGGTGCCGAACTCCCGCTCCACATCGGCAATTTCCCAGGGCGTGTCTTCCACCACGTCGTGCAGCAGGGCCGCCACGATGCTGGTCGTGCCCAGCCCGATTTCCTCCACCACAATCTGGGCCACGGCCAGCGGGTGCAGAATGTAGGGCTCCCCGGACTTGCGGCGCATTTCCTTGTGGGCCTCCAACGACGTGTTGAAGGCCTTTTTGATCAGCTTGGCGTCGTTGCCGGACAGGTAGGGCTTAGCCGTGCGCAGCAGGCGGCGGTACTGCCGCAGAATCTCGTTGCGCTCAACTTCGGGGTCGATAAGGGTTGCCATGGTGCGGGGCGGTGCCGCAGGGGCACCAAAGACTGAGTGTACGGTACGAAAGTACTACGGCCCGGCCGGGGTTTGGGGGAGGAAAGTCTTTTTTATAACACCGGAACCGGCAAAATAGCGCCAATGGCCGTTTGCAACCGGCGCGTTCTTCGGCTCCCGCCCGGCGCCGCCGGCGGCCCAGCATGTCGTACCCATCCGCAAATAATTCAGAAGCTACGCCCCGGCAGGAGTAGCTTCGATTTATTTTTCTGCAGGCTACTCCTGTTGTGTCGTAGCTTCCCGAAAAAGAACGGGAGGCTACGACAGCAGGGCCCGGCGGCGGGGATGCCCTCAACTCAGTTTGGGCCCGGGTTTGAATTTTCGTATTGCTTGCGTAGCTTTGCGCCCCCGAGGCAGACGGCCTCACCTGCGGATATGGCGAAATTGGTAGACGTGCCAGATTTAGGATCTGGTGCCGCAAGGCGTGTGGGTTCGAGTCCCTCTATCCGCACTTTTTGAATTTTCTTACTGCATAAAGCGCCCTCAACCCATCCGTTGGGGGTTTCTTTTTCCCGGCTCCGGCCGGCTGCTTTCCTCTGTTACCCTTAACCGACGACCCGTTTTGAATATCACCCTCGACAAAAACGACGACCAGCTTAGTGCCATCCTGACAGTCCACCTGACGGAGGCTGACTACGCGGCTACCGTGGAAAACAAGCTGAAAGACTACAGCAAGAAGGCGCAAATCAAAGGGTTCCGGCCGGGTAAAGTGCCCGTGGCACTCGTGCGCAAGATGTATGGCAAAGGCATCCTGGTGGAGGAAATCAACGGTATGCTGGGCAAAGCCGTGGATGGCTACATCAAGGACAACAACATCAAGATCCTCGGGGAGCCCCTGCCCCAGCCTGCCGACAACATCGATTTCGACACCCAGAAGGAGTTTGCCTTCAAGTTTGAGCTGGGCCTGCTGCCCGACTTCGCGCTGCCCGCCGACCAGACCCTGAACGTGGACCGCCACCAGGTCAGCATCGACGAGAGCACGCTGACCGAAACCTACGACCAGATCAACCGCCAGTTTGGCGAAAGCACCAACCCCGAGGTTTCGGAGGCAGGTGACTTCCTCTACGGCAAGCTGAAAAAGGCCGACGACGAGGCTTCCGAGCGGCCCGTGCTGATGCCCATCAGCAAGGTGAAAAGCGGCGCGGAGAAATTCGTGGGCGTGAAGCCGGCCGACGCGGTTACGTTTGATCTGAGCGAAGCCTTCGGGGGCGACGCGGCCGCCATTGCTTCGTTCTCAGGCCTTTCCAAAGAGGAAGCCGGCAGCGTGAGCGGCGACTACACCCTGACGGTGGAGAAAATCAACCGCACCGAGAAGCCCGAGCTGAACCAGGAGCTGTTCGACAAAGTATTCGGCAAGGACATCGTGACCTCGTCGGAAGACTTCGACAGCAAGGTGCGCGAAACCATCCAGGAGAACTACGACCGCGAAGCCGACGGCTTCGTGAACCGTCAGATCATCGACAAGATGGTAGAAGCCACCACCATCCAGATTCCGACCGAGTTCTTCAAGAAGTGGCTGCTGCGCGCCAACGAAGGCAAGCTGACCGCCGAGCAGATCGAGGAGCACTACACCGACTACGAGCGGGAGCTGAAGTGGTCGATGATCCGCAACAAGGTGGTGGAAGAGCAGGGCCTGAAGGTGTCGAACGACGAAATCGTGGACCGCACCATGCAGAAGATCATGGGCCAGTTCAACCTGCCCGAAATCAGCGCCGAGCTGGAGGAGTCCGTGCGCGGCTTCGCCGACAACTTCCTGCGCCAGGAGAACGGCAAAAACTACGTGAGCGAGTATGAAGCCATTCTGGCAGAGAAAGTCATCGAAAACCTGCGCGGCAAAGTTGTTGTTAATGACAACCCGATTTCGGCCGAGGACTTCCGGACTCAGAACGCTGGCTAACGCTTAGCGTTTCGGTTTTCAAACCAACAAAAAAGCCCTTACTTGCCGTGAGGGCTTTTTTGTTGCCCTCCGGTTTCGCTCTCAACTTCTCCCCCACTACTTTTTCATCATGCTGAATAAACAAGAATTCCGCAAGTTCGCCGTCAAAGGCCAGGGCCTCAGTGGTCTGGGCGTGGACCAGTACCTGAACCACGTTGAAGGCCAGGTCCGCTCCGGGATGATGCTGCCCACGGGCATGACCCGCTCCGTGATTGAGGAGCGCCCCACGCGCTTCGCCGAAATCGACGTCTTCTCCCGCCTCATCATGGACCGCATCGTGTTCCTGGGTACGGCCGTCGACGATTATATTGCCAACATCATCACCGCCCAGCTCCTCTTCCTGGAGTCGGCCGATGCCAAGAAGGACATTCTGCTCTACATCAACTCGCCCGGCGGCTCGGTATATGCCGGCCTCGGCATCTACGACACCATGCAGTACGTGGGTCCGGATGTAGCTACCATCTGCACCGGCCTGGCCGCCTCGATGGGCGCCGTGCTGCTGGCTGGCGGGGCCAAGGACAAACGTTCGGCCCTCCCCCACGCCCGCGTCATGATTCACCAACCCTCGGGTGGCGCCCAAGGCCAGTCGTCGGATATCGAAATCACGGCCCGCGAGATTCTCAAGCTCAAGAAGGAGCTCTACGACATCCTGGCCCAGCACACCGGCAAAACCTACCAGGAAATCCACGACAACTCCGACCGTGACTACTGGATGCGCGCCGACGAAGCCAAGGAGTACGGCCTGATTGACGAAGTGCTGGAGAAGAAAGTAGCGTAGGCTGTTTTTCCCCTGCCCACATCAGAACGTCATTCCGAGCGAAGCCGAGGAAACTCGCGTGCTGACGTTGGATTACTACTCAGACGACGCCACGCGAGATGCTTCGACTGCGCGGACGCCGGATCAAGCATGACGTGCTTATGGAATTAAAAAGCCCACCTTCGGATTGCAACCCGGGGGTGGGCTTTCGATTCTTTACGGGTAGAAGCCCCTGTAAACGCAACTTTTTTCCGCGTGCGGGGCGTTGGCCTTTTTGTACCTTTGAGGTAGTTGGACCAAAATCCGGCTTCCCTCCCCTTTTTCTGAGAGTCCTAGCAATGGCAGATATAACGTGCTCCTTCTGCGGTAAGAGCAAAAAAGACGTCACGGTCATGATTTCCGGCATCAATGCCCACATCTGTGAGCGGTGCGTGGGGCAGGCCCAGCAAATCCTGAACGAGGAGAACAAGATTCGCTCGAACTCGAAGACGCCGAAGTTCAACCTCGTGAAGCCGCGCGAGATGAAGGACTACCTCGACCAGTACGTGGTGGGCCAGGACGAAGCCAAGAAGGTGATGTCGGTGGCCGTGTACAACCACTACAAGCGCCTGATGCAGCAGAAGCCCTCGACCAAGGACGACGTGGTGATTGAGAAGTCGAACATCATGATGGTGGGCGAAACCGGCACGGGCAAGACCTTTTTGGCCAAGATGCTGGCCAACATTCTGCAGGTGCCCTTCTGCATCGCCGATGCCACGGTGCTCACCGAGGCCGGCTACGTGGGCGAGGACGTGGAAAGCATCCTGACCCGCCTGCTCCAGGCCGCCGACTACAACGTGGAAGCCGCCGAGCGCGGCATCGTTTACATCGACGAAGTAGATAAGATTGCCCGTAAGAGCGACAACCCCAGCATCACCCGCGACGTGAGCGGCGAAGGCGTGCAGCAGGCCATGCTGAAACTGCTCGAAGGCACCACGGTGAACGTGCCCCCGCACGGCGGCCGCAAGCACCCCGAGCAGAAGATGATTACGGTGAATACCGAGAACATCCTGTTCATCTGCGGCGGCGCCTTCGTGGGCATCGAGCGCATCATCAAGAGCCGGCTGAACACCAAGCCCATGGGCTTCGCCAAGACGCTGCTCGACGACAAGGTGGACACCAACAACTTCCTGCGCTACGTGACGGCCATGGACCTGAAAGCTTTCGGCCTGATTCCGGAGCTCATTGGCCGCCTGCCGGTGCTCACCCACCTCAACCCGCTCGACCACGCCACGCTGCGCAAAATCCTGACCGAGCCAAAAAACTCGATTGTGAAGCAGTACAATCGCCTCTTCGAGATGGAAGGCGTGGAGCTGACCTTCACCGAGGAAGCCCTGGAGTACATCGTGGTGAAAGCCGACGAGTACCGCCTCGGCGCCCGCGGCCTGCGCAGCATCTGCGAGAGCATCATGACCGACGCCATGTTCGACATCCCGTCGGAAGCCGACGTGAAGGAGCTGGTGATTGATCTGGACTATGCCCAGAGCAAGTTCGAGAAGTCGCCGCTGAAGCAGCTGCGGGCAGCGTAAGCAGCGTTCAGCGTTTAATGCCGAAAAGCCGGGGTAGGGAATTCATTTTCCTGCCCCGGCTTTTTGGCATTCGCCGGCATACCACTGCACCGTTTCTGCTTGAGCACTATTTTATTTGAATAAAGTTAAGAGAGCAAGACTGTGCAGTCATTTCTAAAGACACTTCTTACCGCTTACCAAAAGCCCCCTGTTAAAGCCTGTTTGTTGCTTTTCCTAGCAGCAGTGCTGGCATGGCTTTTCCTGCATAGCCTTGGAAAACAACCTTTGCAGTTTTGGGATGAGTCGCGCTTGGCAATTAATGCCCTGAACATTCTTGTCCGCCACGACTGGCTGGTAATGTATTATGGCAGATACCCCGATACCCTAAACACCAAGCCGCCTCTCATGCCTGTTCTACAGGCATTGTGCTACACTGTCTGGGGTGTCTCAGCTTGGTCGCACCGGCTGCCGGCGGCTCTTGCGGCCTCGCTCACCACGGCGTTGCTGCTCGTCTTTTCCTGGAAGGTCTTACGCAAGCCATGGGTCGGCATAAGTGCTGCCATAGTGCTGGCAACCATGCCCGGCTTTAATGGAACTCATGTAGCACGTACCGGAGACTATGACGCCTTACTGGCGTTAATGACGGCTACGTATTGCCTCAGCTGGTATGTCTACACACAGCATTCGAAACGGCATCACTTACTACTGTTCGGTCTTGCCCTAGCAACTGCGCTTTTGATAAAGTGCTCCGCGGCCTTGGTGCCCCTGCCCGGCCTATTATTCTATACCTGCCGATACCACGCCGCCGTACTCCGTTCCAGACGTTTTTGGGCGGTGCTGTCCGGAGCCTTTCTTCCGCTAGCCGCATTTTATATAATCCGGGAGGTAGCCTACCCTGGCTACTTACATTTCACGCTATTTTATGACTGGGCTGGCGCTGCCCTGTTGCCGCTGACTGGACCAACCAAATGGTGGTTTTATTTTCCGGTACTCCGCCAGGGCATTGGAGCTTGGACTATCCTGGCCCTCTTTCTCCTTGCCAGCAGCTTCCGGGCTGGCTTCAAGCCGCCGCAGATATTACTATTCGCTTTGTGGCAAATAGGGACTTTACTCGTGGTAGGATGCATTACCCAAACTCGCATGCCTTGGTATATCGTACACGCCTACCCCATGATAGCGTTAGCTCTTGGTAGCTGGGCCGTAAGCCTGGGCAGCTATTTTCCCAGACGCTGGCTTGTGCTTGCTTTCGCTACCATTAGCTTTTCAGCCGGTATTGATGTTGTTCAGCGGCACCATAAGGCGGCGGTTGCCCCTCTGGCGGCCTTCCAGCAGTATGGCCAAGCGCTGACCCATCTTGACACGGTCGCCTTACTGTCGCGGAGGGTAGTATTCGTGTACGAGCGTTACAATCCTCTGCTTGAGTATTACTGGCTCACGGCACCGCCGCTACGAAGACTACAGCTTGACTTCAGACGGGTCGATAAAGACCCGGAAAGCGTCATCAGGACCCTTGTGGCCGGTCAGCAGGTAGCTGGCTGCCTACCCGAATACCGGCGGCTGATCGAACATCAATTTACTACCACCCCGTTGGCAGCCCTGGATTCGTGCTGGTGTCTACGCCTGAATCATCTGCGGTAGCTTCCAGCACAGTTTCAGTCGGGCGCTTCCGAATGAATCTTGCTTTGTCCGATCTTCTCCCGGAGCTTCGGCCTCCTGCTGCATATCTGT
This sequence comes from Hymenobacter algoricola, assembly GCF_039539525.1. Lineage (NCBI taxonomy): Bacteria > Pseudomonadati > Bacteroidota > Cytophagia > Cytophagales > Hymenobacteraceae > Hymenobacter > Hymenobacter algoricola. The sequence continues at coordinate 10,937 of NZ_BAABDH010000002.1, forward strand.
TGTTCTAATGTTCCTCTTATCGTTCTCTAATATCCTTTTAACAAACTTCTAATAACCTTATAATACGGCTTTAATTCCCCCTATTGGCCGGGCCTCTACCTTTGTCGTAGAAACTTCAACCACCTGATTCCGCCGCGGATTCTGTCAGCGGAACCCTCCTGGAAGCCCTGTCCCACCGCGCTGCGGGCGCGGCCGGCCCGTCGGACTGACCCGGGCTGCTCTTTCTGCCTGCTCTCCTGCTTTTCGCGGCTTTCGGGCCGCGCCGGAACCCCCATGCCTTTTCCCAAGTCTATGTCGACTGCCTCCGTCAAACCCCGCAGCAGGGACTTCTCCTACTTCAAAAACGATCTGCAGGGCGGCCTGGTGTCGTTTCTGGTGGCCGTGCCGCTGTGCCTGGGCATTGCCCTGGCTTCGGGGGCGCCGCTGTTTGCGGGTATTATTGCCGGTATCGTGGGCGGCCTCGTGGTGGGCGCGCTGAGCCGGTCGGCGGTGAGCATCTCGGGGCCGGAAGCAGGGCTGATTATGGTGGTGCTGAGCGGGCTGGAAGTCCTGGGCTCCTTCAAGGTGCTGCAGCTCGCCATCTGCGTGGCCGGCCTGCTGCAGCTGCTGCTGGGCCTGGCCCGGGCCGGCGTCATCAGCAACTTCTTTCCTTCGTCGGTCATCAAGGGCATGCTGGCCGCCATCGGCCTGATCCTGATTCTGAAGCAGATTCCGCACGTACTGGGCTACGATGCCGACGCGGTGGAGTCGCTGGCGCTGTTTCCCTGGGACGGCGGCGACATTGGCGCGCTGCTTACCCACGCCATCCGCGAGTTTAACCCCACGGCCCTGGTGATTGCGCTGGCCAGCCTGGCGGTGCTGCTGAGCTGGGAGCGGCCCTTCTTCAAAACCAACGCCGTGCTGGCCAAGATTCCGGCGGCGCTGATAGTTATCGTGCTGGGCGTGGGGCTGAATGCCGTGGCCTACCTGCTCAATCCGGCCTACGCGCTGGCGGGCACCCATCTGGTGCAGCTGCCGGTGCCGCGCAGCGCGGCCGAGTTTGCGGGCCTGTTTACCCTACCCGATTTCTCCCAGCTGCTGAATCCCAAGGTCTACACCACCGCCTTTGCCATTGCCCTGGTAGCCAGCCTGGAAGCTTTGCTGGCCGTAGAAGCCACCGACGAGCTGGACCCGCTCAAGCGCAAGACGCCCACCAACCGGGAGCTGAAGGCCCAGGGCGTCGGCAACCTGGTGAGCGGACTGCTGGGCGGCCTGCCGCTGACGTCGGTGATTGTGCGCAGCTCGGTGAGCATCAACGCCGGCGGGCGCACCAAGCTGGCGGCCCTGCTGCACGGCACCTTTCTGCTGCTGAGCGTGGTGCTGTTTCCGGGCCTGCTGAATATGGTGCCGTGGGCGGCGCTGGCGGCCATTCTGCTCGTTACGGGCTACAAGCTGGCCCGCATCAGCATCTTCCGCCAGCACTTCCAGGCCGGCCTCACCGAGTTTCTGCCCTTCATCGTCACGATTGTAGCCATTCTGCTGACCGACCTGCTTATCGGCATCGGTATCGGCGCGGCGGTGGGGCTGTTCTTTATTCTGCGCGAAACCTACAAGAACGCCCACTTCTTCCACCGCTACTCGGTGCAGGGCCAGGACCACCTGCGCATCAGCCTGGGCGAGCATGTGTCGTTTTTGAACAAGGCCAGCATCATGACCGTGCTCAAGGACATTCCGGCCGACACCACCGTGGAAATCGACGGCACCAACTCCGCCTTCATCGACCGGGACGTGCTCAGCGCCATCGAGAACTTCCGCGAAACGGCCCGGCAGCGCAACATCCAGCTGGTCTTTCTGCGCCAGGGCGACGAGTACGCCCAGAACCTGGCCACCCAGCCCCACATCAGCAACAAGGAAGCTGACTTCGAGGCCTACTACAAGCTGTTTCAGAACAACCGCAACTGGGTGGCCGAAAAGCTGCGCCGCAACCCGCGCTTCTTCGAAGCCGCCGCCCAGCAAACCCCGAAGTTCCTGTTTATCGGCTGCTCCGACAACCACGTGTCGGTGAGTGAGATGACCGGCACGGCCCCCGGTGAGGTGTTTGTGCACCGCAACGTGGCCAACCTGGTGGTCAGCACCGACCTGAACCTGATGTCGGTGCTGCAGTACGCGGTGCAGGAGCTGCAGATTCAGCACATCATCGTGTGCGGGCACTACGGCTGCCGGGGCGTGCAGCAGGCCATGCAGAGCGCCGACGCGGGCGCCGTGAGCAGCTGGCTGGGCAGTGTGCGCGAGGTGATGCACCGCCACCAGCACGAGCTGGGCGCGCTCGAAACCGAGGATGAGCAGTACCGCCGCTTAGTGGAGCTCAACGTCATCGAGCAGGTCTACAACCTGCACCAGACCGTCGCGGTGCAGAACGCCCACGGGCAGGGCGCGGCGCTGCACCTGCACGGCTGGGTGTACGACATCCACGGCGGCATCATCCGCGACCTGGAAGTGGACGTGCGCCGCGACTTTGCCGAGTATGACACCATCTTCCGCTATCAGGTGGCGCCCGACGGCCTGCGCAAGCTGCCCGGCACGCTCTACCAGGCGCCGTCCATCTACTCGCTGAGCACCGAGTCCGGCAGCAGCCCCATCCTGGCCATTCCGCCCTTCGACTCGCACAACCCGCTGGGCGTGCCGTAGGGCCGCCCTGCAAACCCGGTAACGCGTCCCCTGTTGGTCTTCTGAAAACCGCCTGGTAGCTCTGGCTGTTGCATACTGCGCTGCGGCCGCGCCGTCACCCAATCCCCAGCCGTGATGAAAATTCTGATTGTTGAAGATGAGCTCAACGTGGCGGCCTTCCTGAAAGGCGGCCTGGAAGACCATGGACTGGCGGCGGCCGTGGCGCTGGATGCCATATCGGCCCAGCGCCTGCTGGCCGCCCACGAGTACACCGCCGTGATTCTCGACGTGAACCTGCCGGAAATGAGCGGGCTGGAGCTGTGCCGCTACATCCGCCAGCGCCACCCGCAGCTGCCGGTGCTCATACTCACGGGCATGAGCTCCACCGACGACAAGCTGCAGGGCTTCGACGCCGGCGCCGACGACTACCTGGTCAAGCCCTTCGAGTTCAACGAGCTGCTGGCCCGCCTGCGCGCCCTGCACCGGCGCTACGCCGTGCTGCCCGAAGAACAGGTGCTGAAAGTGGCCGACCTGGAGCTGCACGGCCCCAGCCGGCTGGTGAAGCGCGGCAACCAGCGCATCGACCTGACGGTACGGGAGCTGGCCCTGCTGGAGTACTTCATGCACAACCAGGGCCGCGCCCTCACCCGTCAGGAAATCGTGGGGGAGGTCTGGGACCTGTCCTTCAACACGGGCACCAACGTGGTGGATGTGTACGTGAACTACCTGCGCAAAAAGATCGACAAAGACTTTTCGCCCAAGCTGATTCACACCCTGAACGGTATAGGCTACATTCTCGAAGAGCGTCCCGCCTAACGCATGCTTTTCTACCTGCTCCTGGGCTTTCTGGCGGGCGCGGCGCTGCTGGGCGGCGCGGGCTGGGGGCAGCGCCGCCGTACCCGCCGCGCCCTGGCTTCGCTCACCGCGCAGGTCCACAGCCTGACCCGGCCCGCCGGCGCCCGGCGCCTGACCAGCCCCCCGGCTGCCGACACCTTCCTGCTTACCCGTGGCCTCAACGAGCTGCTTGAGCGGCAGCAGGCCGCGGCCGATGAGCAGCAGCATCTCGTAGCCCTGGCCGCGCACCAGCTGCGCACCCCGCTTACCAGCATCACCGCCCAGATTGAGGTAACGCTGATCCGGCCCCGCAGCGTGGAGCGGCACGAGGAAACCTGGCGCTCCGTACTCCAGGATATTACCAGCTTCAACCACTTGGCCGACGACCTGCTGCTGCTGGCCCAGCTCAGCGCCGGCCGCCTCACCACCCTGCGCCCCGTAGCCCCCGACGAAGTGCTGTACCGCGCGGGCGCGAAGCTCAAAGCCCGCCGCCCCGGCTACGAAATCGAGCTCGACTTCGACCCGCTGCTGGCCGAACTGCCCGGTCCCCTCACCATTTTCGGCGACGCGGACCTGCTGGAGCACGCCTTTCGGCATCTGCTCGACAACGGCTGCAGGTTCTCACCCGGTCAGCGCGTGCAGGTCAGGCTGAGCCTGGACGAGAAAAACGCGGTACTGCAGTTTCAGGACCGCGGCCCCGGCATTGCTGCCCATGAGCTACCCTACGTTTTCGAGCCTTTCTTCATCGGCGAAAATGGCCGCCAGCTGCCCGGGCACGGCCTGGGCCTCCCGCTGGCCCAACGGGTGGTGCAGCTGCACCGGGGCAGCATTGCTATAGCAGCGGAGCCTGCTGGAACGGTGGTGACGGTACGGCTACCATTGAAGTAGGTAGATAGCCTTGTAGAGCAATAGTCGCCCGAGTGGCCGCGGCGGGCAGAATACAACCTGCTTTTCAACCCGCTTCCAACGTGGATAGCAGTGGTACTACTTCCGTAGGTACCCCACCATCAGCTCGGCCGCTTTCTGCGCGGCCTTGTTGCGGCCCAACTTTTCCTGCAGCTCGGCGTAGCCGGCTTTCTGCTCGGCAATGAAGGCCTCGTCGGCGGTGATCTTCTTCAGCTCCGTCACCAGGTTGCGGGAGTTGAACTCGCCCTGGATCAGCTCCTTCACGATTTCCTTGCCGGCAATCAGGTTGACCAGCGAAATGTAAGGCACCTTGATAACGGCCTTGCCGATGGCGTACGACACGGCGCTGGTACGGTAGCACACCACCTGCGGCACGCTGAACAGGGCCGTTTCCAGCGTGGCCGTGCCGCTCGTCACCAGGGCCGCCTGGGCGTGGCCGAGCAGGTCGTAGGTCTGGTCGAAGAGGATGCGCACGTTGTTGCGCTCGAAGTTGGCGTAGTAGCTCCGGTCGAGGTTCGTTACGCCGGCCACCACGAACTGGTAGTCGAGGAAGGGCGGCAGGATGGCCAGCATCTCGTAGAGCATCTCCTCGATTTCCTGCTTGCGCGAGCCCGGCAGCACGGCAATAATGGGCTTCTGCGGGTCCAGGTTGTTGCGCTGGTAGAAATCCGTCGTCACCGGGTGGTCGGCAATGGCGTCCACGGTGGGGTTGCCGATGTAGTCTACTTCGTAGCCGAAGCGCTGATAGAACTCCTTCTCGAAGGGCAGAATCACGAACATCTTGTCGACCAGCGCCTTCACCTGATGGACGCGACCCTGATTCCAGGCCCAGATTTTGGGCGAGATGTAGTAGAACACCTTGAGGCCGGCGGCTTTGGCGAACTTGGCCACCCGCAGGTTGAACCCCGCGTAATCCACCAGAATCACCACGTCGGGCTGGTAGGCCTGAATATCGCGCTGGCACTCCTTGAGGTAGCCCCGAAACTTGAGCACGCTGGTAGCCGCCTCCCAGAAGCCCATGATGGCCATTTCCTGGTAGTGGTGCACGAGCGTACCGCCTTCGGCCTGCATCATGTCGCCGCCCCAGCCCCGAAATTCGGCTTCGGAATCCTGCTGGCGCAGCTCGCGCATGAGGTGCGAGGCGTGAAAGTCGCCGGAACGCTCACCGGCTATCAGGTAATACTTCATGTAGTTAATTCTGAATTCTGAATTATGAATTATGGCTTGTGCTGAACCAGTAATGCAGGACAATTCACAAGTCAGAATTGGTTATTCCCCGTAGTATTCCACGAAGTTGCGGGGTGTTTCGTAGAGTTTGAGGCAGTGCAGCCGGGCCCCGGAAATCTTCGGAATCTCGCGGGCCAGGATCTGCCAGAAAGCCACCACCAGGTTTTCGGTGCTGGCCAGCTGATCCTTCAGGAACGGCACATCAAGGTTGAGGTTCTTGTGGTCGACCTGGTCCACGACGTGCTCCCGAATGAGCACGCTCAGGGCCTTGAGGTCGATGACGAAGCCGGTTTCCGGGTCGGGCTGGCCCTTCACGGTAACAATCAGGTCGTAGTTGTGGCCGTGCCAGTTGGTATTGGCGCAGGGGCCGAATACTTCCTGATTGCGCTCCTGGCTCCAGGCCGGGTTGTGCAGCTTGTGAGCGGCGTTGAAGTGCTCCTGCCGGCTGACGTATATCATTGGTTTGTGGGATCTTGGGGTCTTTGGGGGGGGGGTTGGTTTCCGGGTCTTTGAAGCTTATCGTTCCGGATGACGGTTGCGGCAATTGCGGCAACCGTCATCCAAGATCCTAAGACCCCAAGCCCCTAAGACCCTTTCCGCCGCAGCAAATATACGAAGAACGGTACGCCAAACAGGGCCGTAATCAGCCCGACGGGCAAACCGGCCGGCGGGTAGAGCAGGCGGGCCAGCAGGTCGCAGCCGAGCAGGAAGTCGGCCCCGAGCAGGGCGCAGAACAGCAGGTTGGCCTTGCCCGTGACGCCCAGCAGCCAGCGCGTGAGGTGGGGAATCATGAGCCCTACGAAGCCCACCGGCCCGCACAGCGCCACGATGCAGCCCGTGAGGGCCGCGGCCGTAGTCACCAGCAGCCAGCGCGTGCGCGCCACCGGCACGCCCAGGGCCTGGGCCCGCTCCTCGCCCAGCAGCAGGATGTTGAGGTCCTTTTGCAGAAACCCCAGCAGCGCCAAAGCCAAAGCCAGCGCCAGGGCCGGGTAGGCCAGCACGTCCCAGCCGGCGCGCTCGAAGCTGCCCATGGCCCAGAACAGCACCGTGCGCAGCTTGCCCTCGGAGGCAGATAAAAATGTGAGCAGCCCCCCGATGGCCGTGGTGAGCGAGCTGAGCGCCACCCCGGCCAGCAGCAGCTGGGCCGGCATGATCTTGCCCCGCTGCGTGCCCAGCGCCACCACCACGAGCGTGGTGCCCAGCGCCCCGGCCAGCGCGGCCAGCGGCGGCAGGTACAGGCCGTACAGCATCACGTCGGGCAGCAGCGCGAAGCACAGGATAGCGCCCAGCGAAGCGCCCGAAGCGGTGCCGAGCAGGTAGGGGTCGGCCAGGGCGTTGTTGACCATGGCCTGCATCAGGTAGCCGCTTACGGCCAGTCCGGCGCCCGCCAGCAGCGCCAGCAGGATGCGCGGCAGCCGCAGCTGCACGAGCACCAGCTGGGCCGGGTCGGTAGGGTCGTAGTGCAGCAGGGTGCGGCCGATAAAGGCGTAATCCAGCGCGAAGCTGCCGACCCGCAGGCCCACGACCACCAGGGCCAACAGCAGCAGCAGCGCGGCCAGCAGCCAGGGGGCGGGGTGGCGCGTCATGGGCGCAGCAGCCGTTGCAGCTCCCGCACCGACTGCGCCACCCGCGGGCCGGGCCGTTCCATCAAATCCCCGGTGATGGCGAAGACGCGGCGCGTCTGGTAGGCCCGGATGCGCTTCAGCTCAGGATACTTGCGGAAGAAGGTGCTGTCCAGCTTTCCGAAGCTGCCGCCGATGAGCACGTCGGGGTTCAGCTGCAGGATATACTCGCGGGTAAGGGCCGGGTAAGGCTGGGGGAACTTCTCAACCACGGCGTTCTGCCCGCCGGCCAGGCTGATTTTGTCGGTAAACAGCGTGTTCTGGCCATACACGTAGATCGGGTCCTGCCAGGTGATGGCCAGCACCCGGGGCCGGGGGCCGACGGGCGGCGCCGCCCGGAGCTGCTGCAGCTCCGCGGCCAGCGAATCGGTCAGGCGCCGGGCCTGGGGCACCCGACCCAGGATGCGGCCCAGGTCGCGCAGGCCGCGCAGCACGTCGGTGGCCTTATCGTACTTCTGATAATAAACCGGAATACCCAGCTTTTCGAGGCGGGCGGCATCATCGAGGGAGGTGATGCCGTCGGTGGTAAACACCACGTCGGGGTGCAGGCGCACCAGGCCTTCCAGATCGAGCGGGTAGCTGTTGACGACCGGCTTGCGCAGCACGGCCCGGGGAAAGTCGCAGACCTGGGTGCGGCCGACGATGGTAGCCGTGTCGGCTACGGCGTACAGCATTTCGGTCATGGAGGCAGCCAGGGCCAGGATGCGGCGCGGGTGGGCGGGCACGGTGAGGTGGCGGCCGAGGTCATCGGTGAGCTGCTGGGCGGCGGCGGCGGCAGTCTGCTTGCCGGGGTTGTCCGGCTGGCAGGCACCGAGCAGCAGCCCGAGCAGAAGCGGCTGCGACAGCCGGAGCACGATACGAATCATGCGCCAAAGGTAGCGCGTGGCGCAGGTAGCGACGCATACCTGCGCCTGAATCGTTGCGGAGCTTGTCAGTCACCGGCTCCCCGGGTCCGTATCGTTCAGTGGCGCGACGCCACCACGCGCCGCGCCCCCCTGCTTCTGCTTCCAACCCGGCCGTTTTCCCTACTTTTGGCCAAAATCTCCGCCCTATGATAGTTATCACCGGAGCGGCCGGCTTTATTGCCAGCTGCCTTGTTACCCGCCTGAACGCCGCCAATTTCAACGATATCGTGGTGGTCGATAATTTTGCCGTGGAGCGCAAGCTCGCCAACCTGAAGGGCAAGCGCCTGCGCGAATACGTGGACCGCACCGAGTTCTTCGACTGGCTCGACAAGCACCACGAGCAGGTCGAGTTCATCTTCCACCTCGGCGCCCGCACCGACACCGCCGAGCAGGACAAGGCCGTGTTCGACCTGCTCAACCTGGAATACTCACAGAAAATGTGGCGGGCCTGCTGCCAGTATCAGCTGCCGCTGGTGTACGCCTCCTCCGCCGCCACCTACGGCTCGGGCACGCTGGGCTACTCCGACGAGGACGCGCTGCTGCCCCTGCTGCGGCCGCTGAACCCCTACGGCGACTCCAAGAACGACTTCGACAACTGGGCCGTGCAGCAGCCCGAAAAGCCGTTTTTCTGGGCGGGCCTGAAGTTTTTCAACGTGTACGGTCCCAATGAGTACCACAAGGGCCGCATGGCCTCGGTGATATTCCACGCCTTCGAGCAGATCCGGCAGACCGGCTCCATGACGCTGTTCCGCTCCCACAACCCCGACTTTGCCGACGGCGAGCAGCAGCGCGACTTCGTATATGTGAAGGACGTGGTGGAAGTGTGCTTCTTCCTGATGCAGAACCGCCGGAGCTCGGGCATCTACAACCTGGGCACCGGGGAGGCCCGCACGTTTATGGACCTGACCCTGAACACGTTCCAGGCTCTGGAGCGCGCCGCCGACATCCACTTCCGCGACACGCCCGAGGACATCCGCGACACGTACCAGTATTACACCCAGGCCGATATGAGCAAGCTGCGCAGCATCGGCTACGACCGGCCCTTCACCCGCCTCGAAGACGGCATCGACGACTACGTACGCCATTATCTGGTGCCCGGCGCGTATCTGTAAGCCGGCGGCAATGCCATAATTTTAGTACGGCCATCAACGAGCTGACCGCACGGTTTTCTAGCCAAATGACCTTATTTGCAGCCCGCCCCGCTTCAACCCGGGGCGGGCTGCCGCGTTTGGCTCCCGCCGATGCCCGGCTCCCGCGGGTGGGCGGCCGGTCGGCTTCCCCTAGTTATCCTTTCCTTCTCACCAATTCGGTCCCGGGTGCAACGACGCGTAATCACCATTCTGGGCGGGGGCTTTTCGGGGTCGATGCTGCTGGTGCAGCTGGCGCACCTGGCCGGCGGCCCCTACGCCTGCGACGTGCACCTGGTGGAGCCCCGGCGGGCCCCCGGGCCGGGCCTGGCCTACTCGGCCCGGCGCCCGGAGTATCTGCTGAACGTGCGCACCCCGTTTCTGAGCGCCTTTCCCGACCAGCCCAACCATTTCACGCAGTGGCTGCACACGATTGACGCGCCGCCCTGCGAGGAGCAGTTCTGCTCCCGCCAGCTCTACGGCCGCTACCTGCACGCGCTGGTGGCCGCCGTGCTGGCCGCGCCGGCCGCGAATGGGCTGCGGTTTTTCTGGCACCACGACTCTGCCGTCCGCTGCACTGTGGCCGCCGATGGGCAGTCGGCTACGGTGCAGCTGGCGGGCGGAGCAGCGCTGCCGAGCCAGCAGGTGGTGCTGGCGCTGGGCAACTTTCCGCCCCTGCCGCCCACGGGTCCCGACCACGCCTACCTCACCCACCCTACCTACCACGGCAACCCCTGGGCCAAAGGCGCGCTGCGCAACATTGCGCCCGCCGATTCGGTGCTGCTCATCGGCTCGGGCCTGACGGCGGTGGACGTACTGCTGGGGCTCGATGCCGACGGCCACACCGGCCCGGTAACGGTAGTGTCGCGCAATGGCCGCTGGCCCGCCGAGCACGGGCCGGCCGGCCTCTCCTACCCCAGCTTCTACGCCGAGGAGCTGGCCGGCCTTACTACCGTGGGAGCCGTGCTGGCCGCCGTGCGCCGCCGCATCCGGCAGACCACCGGGCAGGGAATCGACTGGCGGCCCGTGCTGGACTCCCTGCGGCCGGATCTGGGCCGGATCTGGGCCGCCTGGCCGCGGGCGGAGCAGGCGCGGTTTCTGCGGCACCTGGCCTCCATCTGGTCGGTGCAGCGCCACCGCAGCCCGCCGCAGAATCAGGCGGCCGTGCTGGGGCTGCTGGCCGCGGGCATCGTGCGGATGCAGCTGGGCCGGGTACGGCAGATAGTGCCCCGGGGCGAAGACCTGGCCGTGCAGGTGCAGAAGCACGGCCAGCCGCAGTGGCTCACGACCCGCCACGTCATCACCTGCACCGGCCCGCTGCTCGACTACAGCCGCATCACGGACCCACTGGTGGTGAGTTTGCGCGACGCCGGGCAGCTGGTGCCCGACGCGCTGCAGCTGGGTATTCAGACCGATGCCCACGGCGCCCTGCTCGACGCGCAGGGGCGGGCTTCGGCAGTGCTCTTTACGCTGGGTCCGAGCCGGCGCCCCGCCTACTTTGAGTCGACGGCCGTGCCGGAGCTGCGGCAGCAGGCGGTGGCACTGGCCCAGTGGCTGGGGCAGACTTTATCCGGCCATTAGAAGCCCCGGCGCCACGCTGGCTGCCGCCGGCCCCAGCGGCGCTTGCCTTCCGGGCGGGCTAAAATCGGCGAAGCCCCCTACTGCGGCGCAATGGAGGGCTTCGAAAGTTAAATAGGTAAGGCGGGCTAAGCTCAGAATGGCCCCGGCCCTGCCAGCAACACGGCCCTACGCGGCCTGCTCCAGGCCATACATGGGCACCACGGAAGCCTCCGGGGCCGACACAGCCAACTGGGGCAATCCGGCCAGATCATCGGCGTGGCGGCGCAGGGCGCGCATGAGCAGGTACTTGTACTTTTCCGCATCGGCCAGGGCCGCTTCAATGGCCTGCACGGCCTCGGCATAGGCCACTACCGGCTGCAGGTCGCGGCGCGGGCGGCGGGCTTCAAAAACACGATTCTCCAGGTATTCAGCGGCGTTTTTCATAGTCTTCCATCAGCGTTGAGCCTTCCTACTGCAGGCTGGTCTAGTAACGCAAAAGCCGGCTTCAGCATTCCCTGAAGCCGGCTTTCACACTAGAATAGTTACCGGAAAATCTACTCCGAAACGCGCAGCACGATCTTGCCGAACTGCTGCCCGCCGTCCATGCGGCGCATGGCTTTTTCTCCCTCAGCCAGCGCGAATACCTGGTCGACTACGGGCACCAGCCGGTGCTCGGCCACGAACCGGATCAGGGCGGCAAAATCTTCGTCGGTGCCCATGGTGGAGCCCAGGATGGAGAGCTGCTTCCAGAAGATCTTGGCCGGCGGCAACGAGGCCATGGCCCCCAGCGTGCCGCCGTAGAACACGATGCGGCCGCCCGGGGCCGCCGCGTCGAGCAGGGCGCCGAAGCCCGGGCCGGCGGCGCTGTCCACGATGACGTCGAAGCCCCCGCCGGCCCGCTTGACGAGGTCGGCCGCCCAGTTTTCGTCGTTGTAGTTGGCCCCGCCTTGGGCTCCCAGGGCCGTGGCACGCTCAATCTTTTGGGCGGAGCCGGACGTGACCCACACTTCCGCGCCCGCGGCTACGGCCAGCTGCATGGCCAGAATGGCCACGCCACCGCCCACCCCACTGATGAGCACCCGCTCGCCGGCCCGCAGCCCGGCGCGGGTAAACGTGGCGCGGTAGGCCGTGACGCCCCCCAGGGGCAGCGCGGCGGCCTGCTCAAAGCTCAGGTGCGCGGGCAGGGCATACACGTTAGCCGCCGGCACGCTCACGTATTCGGCAAACGTGCCTTGATTAGGCAAACCCATAATGGTGAAGCTTTTACCCTGCGCCTGCGGGTTATCGCCCCAGTTCTGCCCGGGGTTGATCAGCACGGCCTGGCCCAGCAGCTGCGCGTCGGTGCCCGCGCCCACGGCCGACACCACCCCGGCCCCGTCGGAGCCCAGGATGGTGGGGAATTTCAGGCCCGCGTACTGCCCCTTCTGAATCCAGACGTCGCGGTGGTTGAGGGCGGCGGCACGCAGCTGCACCAGCACTTCGCCGGGGCCGGGCGTGGGGGTAGGTACTTCGGTCAGGGTCAGGGGCTGGTCGATGCCAGTAAGCTGGAGAGCGTGCATGAGTGGGGAGTTGGGATAAGCTAGAAAGGGGCTGGCCGGCGCCGGAAGCGGCGAATACCGGCCGCAGGGAAGCCGGAGACTACAGAAACCGCTGCTGCAGCTCGGGCGTGGGCAAGGTACAGGCATCCTGGCGGCCAAACCACTGGTAGCGGTGCCGGGCCACGAAACGGTACAGCGCGTCGCGGAAGGCGCGGGGCAGCAGCCGGCCCGCGTACAGCAGCCGCCAGGCTCCCCCGAGGCCGCGGGCAATGCGCAGCACCGCCGTGGAGTGCGTGTACACCTGCCCGCCTTCTACCAGCAGCACCGTTTCGGGGCCGGTGGCGGGCAGCGTGATGCCGTGGGCCGCCAGCAGCGCCTGCCCGCTGGCCGACTGCAGCGAGGCGAAGCGAAACCGGCCGGCCGCGTCGTGGCGGATGACGAACTGCACGAAGCCGTTGCAGAGGTTGCAGACGCCGTCGAAGAGGATGGTGGCGGGCGGAGAAATCATGAGCAGCAGAAAAACCGGGGTGGACTACGGACCAACAACCGGCCGGACGGGAAAAAGTAACGCGGTGACTAGCCATACGCAGCCCCCGGCACGCAGTTCGGACGCCCGGCCCGGGACATTTGCCGCCGGCGGCCCGCCGGGGCCGAAGCGCAACACTATCGGCGGTATCGGCTTTTTGCCTTTTTCCCGCGTAAGCAAGCTCCACCCCGCCTTTGCGGCCGGCCCCGCGCCGGCGGTTCACCCCTGCTGCCGACCTGGCACCTTATGCCCCGATTTCTGCTCCTGCTCCGCCGTCCGTTTACCCTCGATCTGCGCGCGCTGGCGCTGCTGCGCATTGCCGTAGCGGCGGTGCTGCTGCTGGACCTGGGTATTCGCAGCACCGACCTGGAGGCGCACTACTCCAACCTGGGCGTGCTGCCCCTGCACGTGCTGCAGGAATTTGCCTGGAATCCGTACCAGTTTTCGCTGCACGCCGCCAGCGGCCTGGCCGCGGTGCAGGCCGTGCTGTTTGGGCTGGCGGCCGTGGTGGCGGGGGCCCTGCTGGTGGGCTACCAGACGCGGCTGGCGACGGTGGCATCCTGGATTCTGCTGGTCTCGGTGCAGAACCGCAACCCGCTTATTGAGCAGGGCGGCGACGATTTGCTGCGGATGCTGGTATTCTGGGCCATTTTTCTGCCCTGGGGCCGAGTGTATTCGGTGGATGCCCGCCGCCGCCCGCCGGCCGCAAGCTACGCCTGCTTCAGCGCGGCTACCGTGGCCTACGTGCTCCAGATTGCCCTGGTGTATTGGTGCACCGCACTGCTGAAAACCGGCCCGGAGTGGACCCGCGACGGGACGGCCATCTACTACGCCCTGAGCCTCGACCAGGTGCTGCTGCCCGGCGGCCGCCTGCTGTATCCTTACCCGGCGCTGCTGCGCGGGCTCACGTTTGCCACCTACTACACCGAGCTGCTGCTGCCGTTTGTGCTGCTGCTGCCGGTGGGAGTGGCGGGGTGGCGGCTGCTGTTTGTGGCCGTGATGTACGGCTTTCACTTCGGCATCAGCCTCACGCTGTTTGTGGGGCTGTTTTTCCTGATCAACATGGCCTCGGTGCTGGGGCTGCTGCCCCCGGCGGCGCTGGACTGGCTGGAGCGGTTCTGGCAGCCCCGGGCGGCCCGGCTGCGCCCGCACCTGGCGGCCCGCTGGGCGGCCGTGCAGCCCCGGCTGGCCCGGCTGCGCAGCCCGCTGCGGATCCAAGTGGAGCCTGCTTTCACGCTCTCAGACCGGGGCCGCTGGCTGGGCCGGGCCCTGCTCAACACGGTGGTGACCGTGTTTCTGGGCTACGTGCTGTGGTGGAACTTCGACAGCGTGCCGGGCCGCCAGCCGACGCTGTACATGTCGGAGCCGCTGCGCTGGTTCGGGCACCTGTTCCGGGTCGACCAGCACTGGGGCATGTTTGCGCCCACGGTATTCAAGGACGACGGCTGGTATATTCTGGAGGGCACCACCACCCGCGGGCAGACGCTGGATCTGAACCGCGGCGGCGCCCGGCTCACCTACGCCAAGCCCGCGGCGGTTGTCGCGCTGTTCAAAAACGACCGGTGGCGGAAATACTCGGAAAACTACCTTTTCGTGGCCAACAGCTACATGCGGCCCTACTACTGCAACTATCTGCTGCGCCGCTGGCACCAGAACCCGGCTCATCCGCCGCTGCGCCTGCTGGAGGTGGTATACATGAAGGAGGTTTCCCTGCCCGACTACCAAACCAGCAAGCCCACGCGCGAAGTGCTGTGCGGCTGCGCCCCCGAAGCCCCGAACAGCCCGGATTAATACACTGATTTTTAGCTGCATGATACTCTGGTCAGCCCCCTTAAGCTAAGCCGTAGCCATCCGGCGCGCTGCCGCTGCGTAAACAGCCTGCCATTCACTCTTAACGCTGCCGTGTATGCTGAACCATGCCACCCGCGCTACCACTCCCGACCTGCAGGCCGTCGTGCCCGGCGTGTGGGGACTGCGCAACGTTTTCGTCAATCTGTACTATGTGCGCGACACTTCTTCTCCCCTGGAACCCTGGGTGCTGATTGACGCGGGGCTCTACGGCTCGGCCGAAAAAATCAGGCGCCATGCGGAAGTTATCTTCGGGGCCAACAATCCGCCGGCGGCCATCGTCCTCACCCACGGCCACTTCGACCATATCGGCGCGCTGCAAACCCTGGCGGAAGAGTGGGACGTGCCCGTATACGCTCACCCGCTCGAGCTGCCGTACCTCACCGGGCGCTCCTCGTATCCGCCGCCCGACCCCACGGTGGGCGGCGGGGCCATGGCCGCCCTGTCGTTTCTCTACCCCAAAAAGCCCATCGACCTGGGGAGCCGCGTGCGGCCGCTGCCCGCCAACGGCACGCTCCCGTTTCTGGCCGAGTGGCGCTGGCTGGCCACGCCCGGACATACGCCGGGCCACGTGTCGTTCTTCCGCGACTCCGACCGCACCCTGATTGCCGGCGACGCTTTCGTAACGGTGAAGCAGGAATCGGGGCGGGCCGTGTGGGAACAGCGCCAGCAAGTGCACGGGCCGCCGGCTTACTTCACGCCCAACTGGGAGCAGGCCAAGGAATCGGTGCTGCGGTTGGCCGCTCTCGAACCGCAGGTTGCCGCCACCGGCCACGGCATTCCGATGCACGGGGAAGACCTGCGGCAACAGCTGCACGCGCTGGCCAATCACTTCGACCAGCAGGTCGTGCCGCGGCAGGGCCGCTACGTGGGTCACCCGGCCGTAGCCGACGAATCGGGCGTAGTGAGAGTGCCGCCACCCACCGCCGACCCATTGCCGAAGTGGGTGCTCGGGGCCGCCCTGGTTGGCGGACTGGGCTACCTGCTGCTGCGCTCCAAGAAGAACAGCTCTTCCAGGCCTCAGCCTTTCCCGAGCCGCTACACCCGCCGGAGCCGGTTCGGAGCCTGACGGCTGCCGGCGCCAGTTCGGCTCTTATGCTCTCAGGCCATGAAGCTGGCATCGGCGGCCGGCAGCAGGTCGCAGTACCAGAAAGCGGCTTCGCCCGAACCGGCCGGGGCCGGATAGGTACGCCGCACCAGTTCGCCCCGCTCGTAGGCAATGGGCGCGGCAAAGTAGGGCGCATCGAACACGAAGCTGTGGTACTCGCCGTTTTCGCCGCAGGGGTCCACGCCGGGCGGCAGGTCGCGCAGGAACTCCTCGTCGAGCAGGCGGCCGCAGAAGCTCTGGTCGAGGTACTGCTCATTGACGCACACCACCACGGCACGAAATCCCAGGGCCAGGTACTGGCGCAGAATAGCGGCGCTGCCGCGCTGCCAGAGCGGGAATACGGCCTGCATGCCCATACTGGCCAGCTGCTGTTCGCGGTAGGTGCGCAGGTCGGCCAGAAAGATGTCGCCGAATACGGCGTGCTGAATGCCGCGGGCCCGCAGCGGAGCCAGCGCCGCCAGCATCAGCCGCTCGTAGTCGGCCATGTCGGGCTGTTCGGGCAGCTCCAGCTTGGTCAGCGGCAGGCCGATGCGCGCGGCCTGGGCGTCGAGCAGCGCCACCCGCACGCCGTGCATCGACACGCGCTGGTAGTGGGCATTTACGCTGGTAAGCAGGTGCACGGCCTCGTAGCGGGCGTCGTGCAGCACGTGGTACAGAGCCAGGGCCGAATCTTTGCCCCCGCTCCAATTCATCAAAACCGGAACTGCCATGCGGCAAAGCTAGCAGATCCGCTCCGTCAATATAGCTGCCCGCCGGCCAATTCACGTATACCCGGCTTCGAACCGACTATCAACCCCCAAAACAACCCAACGATGAAACTCTCCCAGCGTGTGCTGCTGGCCGGGGCGCTGCTCGCCTCCGCCCCGTTTACCGCCTGCGACCGGGCCAAATCCCCCGGCACCGACCAGCAAACCACCAACGACTTCTCCAACGCACCACCCGCCCGCACCATCGAAACCGACATGGACAGCGTGAACCAGCAACAGACCGTGACGCCGCCTTCCGGCACCGGCTCCGCCGCCGACCAGCAGCAGGCCACCAACCAGGGCACGGCTACGCCGCCCGGCGGGGTCAATCAGTCGACGCCGGTGCAGGGTGCGGCCGGCGGCCCCCCACCTCCCGGCTCGGCGCCCACCAACAACACGATGAGCGGCACCAACTCCGGCACCACCGGGAAGTAGCCCGCTGCATCACCCCGCAAAAAGGCCCGCAACGCATGTTGCGGGCCTTTTCTGCTTAAGCTTCGGTAGCACCGGCTACAGGTCGTGGGGCCTGCGGCGGCGGTCTGCTTTCGGGCCGGCGTAACGGCCGGACCGGGGGTGTGGGGCTTGGGGGGCCCGGGCTATGGCCAGGCTGCTGCTGAGCGTGGCGGCATCTTCGGCCAGCGCCCAGGCCGTGTCGGGTACCTGGGTGTGTGCGCCCAGGTTTTTGCGCAGGTAGAAGCTGGCAAACGTGGCGGCCACGGCGGCCGCGCTGCCCAGCGCGGCGCCCACGGCCACCTGCCGGTTTTTGCCCGCCTTGTAGAGCGTCGCCCCAAGCAGCGCCCCCGACAGTGCCCGGCCCAGTAAAGCGGGCGGGTCGGTGCGGTTGGGCATGCCGGGGGTTTTGTCGGCCACCATTTCCGCGCCGGCCAGCAGCTTGAGGCCGGTAGCCGCTACTTTCGACTGCAGAAAGCGCAGCGGGGAAGAAGCCAGGCTCGCGGATTTATTCTTAGCCAGCGAGCTGCTCAACGTGGCCAGCGGCGTCATGCTGCGCAGCCCGGCCAGGGCGCCGGCCCCGAGGGCCTGCCAGAATATTTTTGCCATGAGGGGAGAAGGTTAGAAGAATGACTACCTGCTTAAACGCATGCGCCGGCCGGGCGTTGGTGCTGAATTCGGCCTTTTCGGGGCGCCGGCCTACCGCTCCAGCTTAAAGTCCTTATCGGCCACGGGCCGCGCGGGCCGGTTGGCCACGGCCCAGCCGGTGAGGTAGATCCAGCGGGTGACGGCGGCCAGCTTGGCGATGTTGATGGTAGCCGGCTCATCCCGGGGCGTGTGGTAGTCCTTGTGCAGCAAGGTGGTGTACATAATGGCCGGAATGCCCAGGCGGGCGTACGGCAGGTGGTCGGAGCGGAAGTACCAGCCTTCGGGGTGCGCGGGCTGGTCCCAGAGCGTGTCGAGCTTGAACTTCGGCCCGGCCTGGTTGGCGGCCAGGGCCGTGCGCACGAGGTCGGCGGAGTTGCGGTGGGGCCGCTGGGAGCCGAGCAGCGTGGCGCTGTCGGGGGCGTTGCGGCCAATCATTTCGATGTTGAGCACGGCCACAATAGACTCGCGCGGGACCGTGGGCTGGGCCGAATAATAGCGGGAGCCCAGCAGCCCCCGCTCCTCGGCCCCGTGAAATACGAACAGCGCCGAGCGGAGGGCCGGCTGCTGCCGGAAGGCCCGCATCAGGGCCAAGGTGGCGGCGCAGGCCGTACCGTTGTCGTCGGCCCCGTTCCAGATGGAGTCGCCGGCCACGGCTTTGCGCACGCCGTCGTGGTCCTGGTGGGTGCTGAACAGTACGTGCTCCTTCTTCAGCTGGGCATCGGTGCCAGGCACCCGGGCCACGACGTTTACCGACGGATACTGGAAGCTTTCCACCACCAGGCCGGCGGTAAACTGCTGGCCGGGCTGCTGCACCCAGGCCAGGGCCGCGGCGGGCAGCCATATCGTGGGAGCCTGGGTCACGACCCGGGTGTTGGGGCCGCCGGGCAGGTCGTAGCGGCCCCGCTCGTAGCCGGTACCCCAGTTGTCGTAGATAGTTTGCGCCCGCGCATCCGACACGACCACCACGGCCACCGCCCCGGCCTTCACCAGCTCCGCCGACCGGTCGCGGATGGTGGCCGTGAGGTAGCGGCGGTAGCTGAGGCCGTCGGCGGGCTGCCCGGAGAAAACGAAAGCCACGGCCTTGCCTTGCACGTCGGCCTTGGCCACCTCCGCCGGGGTGGCGCTGCCCACAAACACCAGCGGCGCACTCACCACGGCATTGACGGGGGCAAAGACAATAGCATCCTGGTTGGGCACGAGCTGGTGCGTCCCGATAATAGCGCGGCTGGCTTTGGTGAGCCGGGTACGCTGAATATGGAAAAACTGAAAAAAGGTGCCGTCGTCGCCGGCGGGCTGCAGGCCGATGGCGCGGGCCTGCTCGGCAATCCACACCGAGGCCCGCAGCTCGTCGAGGGTGCCGCCCTCCCGGCCCCGGAAATGGTCGTCGGCCAGCGCGTACAGGTCGCGCTTCAGGTCGGCCTCCCTGATGGCCCCGATGCGGTTGGCGGGCTCGGCCGGCCGGGTGGCGGGCCGCGCCTTCTGGGCAACGGCCGGGCCGCCCAGCAGCAGAACCGCGCTGAGCAGACCCAGCTGAGCGGGACGGACAAGGAAAGGCAATTTCATGCGAAAAGTAGGTAAAAGAGAAAGAGCTGAAAAACGACTTATTGCCCCTGCGGCCCGTGACGAAGGCCGCGGGCTCCTATTTCTGCCGGGCCGCCCAGGCATCCATCCGGCGCTCCAGCACGGCCAGGGGCATGGCGCCGCCGGCCAGCAGCTCGTCGTGGAAGGCGCGCAGGCTGAACCGGGCGCCCAGCTGCTGCTCGTAGCGCGTCCGCAGCTCCTGGATTTTCAGGGCCCCGATCTTATAGCTCAGCGCCTGGCCCGGGTTGGCCATGTAGCGCTCAATCTCGGCCGTAGCCCGCTGCTCGTTGATGGGCATGTTGTCCAGCATGTAGCGGATGGCCTGCTCGCGGGTCAGCTCGCCGGTGTGCAGGCCCGTATCGACCACCAGGCGCACGGCGCGGTGCATTTCGGTAGTCAGGGCCCCCACCTGCTGGTAGGGGTCGGTGTAGACGCCCAGCTCCCGGCCCAGCGACTCGGCGTAGAGGCCCCAGCCCTCGGTGTAGGCGGCATAGCCCCCGAAGCGGCGGAAGCGGGGCAGCCGGGTATTTTCCTGCTGCAGGGCAATCTGGTAGTGGTGGCCGGGAATAGCTTCGTGCAGAAACAGCGCGTCCATGCCGCGGGTCACGTTGTACTGGGCGGGGTCGGGAATGGGCACGTAGAAAATGCCGGGGCGCGAGCCATCCGGCGCCGCCCGGTTGTACTGCGCCGACGCGGTAGCTTCGCGGAAGGCTTCGGTCCGGCGGACTTCAAACGCCGTTTTGGGGGTGGTGCCAAACAGCCGGGGCAGGCCCGGGCTGATGCGCGCCTGAATGCCGCGGTACACGGTCAGCACCTCGTCGGCGGTTTTGAAGGGCCGGAACTGCGGGTCGGTGCGCATAAACTCAAAGAAGGCGCTCAGGTCGCCCGCGAAGCCTACCTGCTGGCGGAGCTGCTCCATCCCGGTGCGGATGCGCTGCACCTCCCGCAGGCCGGTCTGGTGAATCTGGGCCGGCGTCTGGTCGGTGGTGGTGGCGCTGCGCACGGCAAAGGCGTAGCGCTGGGCCCCGCCCGGCACGGCGTTGAGGCCGCTGGTGGCGCGGGCCTGCGGCAGGTACTCGGTTTTCAGGTACTGGGCCAGCTTGCGGTAGCTCGGCACCAGCTCCTGCTCGATGGCCCGGCGGTAGGCCGCCACCAGCGCGGGCTGCTCCGGGGCGGGCACGGCGGCCGGAAACCTGGCTACCGGCCCGTAGAACAGGCTTTTGCTGGCGTCGGCCACCACGAAGCTTTCCAGCTGGGGTATCATCTTTTCCACCAGCACCCGGGGCAGCACCACCCCGGCCCGGGCCCCGCGGCGGAAGTTGCTGATGGCCGAGTCGGCCCACACCGGGAAGCCCTGCACCCGGCCCAGCCAGTTGCGGTAGTCCTGGGTGGTGGCAAAGGGCTGCGCGCCGGTGCCCGCGCCAAGCTGCCCCAGCAGGCTGGGCAGGCCCGAGGTCTGGGAGAAGGGCAGCAGCCAGGCGTTTTGCTGCAGCCGGGCCAGGCTCAGGTCCAGGTCGTAGGCCAGAATGTCGTAGCTGGTCTGGTCGGCGGCGCTGAGCTGGCGGCGGTCCATCTTGCGCAGCGCCGCCTGGTATTGCTGGTAAAAGGCCCGCAGCCGCTGGCGGAACGCCTGGGTCTGGTCGTTGGGCAGCTGGTCGTTGTAGCGGTTGTCGCCCTCCGACGTGGCATTGAGCGGAAACAGCCGGGCCTGCCCTTCCCAGTAGGCTTCGAACAGCGCCGCCAGCGGCGCCGATTCAGAAGTCCGCCCGCCCCGGGCTTGGGGCGCGGTAGTCCGGGCCTTCTGGGCCGCGGCGGGACGGATACCCCACCCCGCCACCACTACGTGGGCGGCCAGCGCGAGCAGCACGCTTATTTTCATAGCTAACAAAAAAAGGCCCGCCCCACCCCGGCAAAATCAGTCTTTCGCCCCGGCAGTGCGGGCCCAGGTTTAGAATTTGAATGGTCCGCTTACTTTTCCCCCAAAGCCCAGTCATCCATCTTGCGCTCCAGCACCGACAGCGGCATCACGCCGTCTTTGAGCAGCTCATCGTGGAAGGCGCTGAGGTGGAAATGCTCCCCGTTCTGGTGCGGATACTTTTCCCGCAGGTGGTCCGAAGCCTTCACTCCCAGCTGCTGGGTGTACTTCTCGCGCAGCTCCCGGATTTTCAGGGCCCCCACCTTGTACGACAGCGCCTGACCCGGAATGGCCATGTAGCGCTCAATCTCGGCCGTGGCGCCCTGCTCGCCGATGGCTTCGTTATCCATCATGTACTTGATGGCCTGCTCGCGGGTCATGCCCTTGGTGTGCATGGCCACGTCGACCACCAGGCGGATGGCGCGGTGAATCTCGTCGCCCAGGGCGCCCATGTACTGGTAGGGGTCGGTGTAGAGGCCCAGCTCCTTGCCCAGGCTTTCGGTGTACAGGGCCCAGCCTTCGCCCATGGCTCCGTACCAGGCAAAGCGGCGGAACTTGGGCAGGCTTTCGTTTTCCTGCTGCAGCGAAATCTGGTAGTGATGGCCCGGAATGGCTTCGTGCAGAAACAGCGACTCCATGCCCGAAGTCGTGTTGAAGGTGGTGGCATCCAGGATCGGGACGTAGAAGATGCCGGGGCGGGAGCCATCGGGCGTGCCCTGGTTGTACTCGGCCGAGGCCGAGGCGGCGCGGAAGGCCTCGGTCTGGCGAATCTCAAACCCGGTTTTGGGCGTGCGGCCGAACATCTTCTTCAGGTTCGGGTCGATGCGGGTCTGGATGCGCTGGAAAGCCCCGATCACCTCGGCGGGCGTCTGGTAGGGCATGAACTGCTGGTCCGTCTTTAAGTACTGAAAGAAGGCCGGCAGGTCGCCTTTAAAGCCTACCTGCACTTTCACCCGCTCCATCTCGGTCCGGATGCGCCTCACCTCGCTGAGGCCCGTCTGGTAGATTTCCTCCGGCGTTTTGTCGGTCGTCGTCCAGTATTTCACCAGGTAGCGGTAGCGGGCCGCGCCGTCCGGAATGCCGCTGATGCCGGTGGTGGTGCGGGCTTTGGGCAGGTACTCGTTCTGCAGGAAGTCGGCCAGCTTTTTATAGGTCGGGGCCAGATCCTGCAAAATGGCCTGCTGGTAGGCTTTGGTGAGCCGCTGCTGGTCGGCGGCGGCTACGTCCTTGGGAAACATAGTAACGGGGCCGTAGAACAGGCTTTTGCTGGCGTCCGTCACCACCAGGTCGCGCAGCTGCGGAATCATCTTCTGCACCAGGGTCCGCGGCAGCACCACCCCGGCTTTCATGCCCTGGCGGAAGTTGCTGATGGCCGAGTCGGCCCAGACGGGAAAGCCGTGGACCCGGCCCAGCCAGTTGTCGTAGTCCTTGGCCGTTTTGAAGGGCTGGGCACCCGTACCGGCCCCGAACTGGCCCAGCGAAATCGGCAGGCCGCCAAACTGGCTGAAGGGAATCATCCAGACCGCGGGGTAGTCGGCGCCCACCAGGATGCCCTGCTTAAGGCCGTCGAGCCGGATCTGCAGGTCGTACTGAAACAGGTCGTAGCTGATTTTGTCGTTCGCCGTCATCTGCTCCCGGTCGAACTTGCCGAGCTGGGCGAGGTAGCGCTGATACATCGTGCCGAGTCCGTCGCGGAAGGCTTTGGTCTGGTCGTTGGGCAGCTGGTCGTTGTAGCGGTTGTCGCCCTGGGTGGTGGCAGCCATGGGAAACAGCTTGGCCTGCTCTTCCCAGTAGTTGGCCAGCAGCGTCGGCAGATCCTTCGCGGCGGCCCCGGCTTCGGTGCCGCTGGTGCCGTCGGCGTTTTTTTGCTGGTTGCAGCCCGCCAGCAGAGCCCCGGCCAGCAGGCCGGTGAGGACAATTTTTTTCATGCGGGAAAGAGGCGTGAGGTTTGGAGCCGGAATGTAGCAAGATTCGGCGCATCCGGGCCTTGCCACCTCGTTTGCATACGCCGCCGAGGCGCGACCAGCCAACATAATTCTCCCGGGCCAGTTTCATCACCCGGCGGCGCATTGCCGTGTGCTACTCTATCTTTTCTCTTTTCTTTCAATCTCTCCCCATGGAATCTCTCACCGGAAAAATTGCCCTCGTGACGGGCGCGGGCAAAGGCATCGGCCGCGCCGTCGCTCTGGCCCTGGCCCAGGAAGGCGTGCACGTGGGCCTGCTGGCCCGCACCGAAAGCCAGCTGCAAAGCGTGGCCCGGGAAATCGAAGCCCTGGGGGTAAAGGCCGCCGTGGTCACGACCGACGTGGCCGACCGCGCCGCCGTGGAGGCCGCCATCAGCCAGGTACAGGACCAGCTCGGCCCCATCGACATCCTGATCAACAACGCCGGCATCGGCACCTTCGCCAAGCTCGTGGACATGCCGCCCGCCGAGTGGGAGCATATCGTGCAGGTGAACCTGATGGGGACCTACTACGCCACCCGCGCCGTGCTGCCCGGCATGATTGCCCGCGAAACCGGCGACATCATCAACATTGCCTCCACCGCCGGGCTGCGCGGGGCCGCTACGACCAGCGCCTACAGCGCCTCGAAGTTTGCCATCATGGGCCTCACCGAGTCGCTGATGCAGGAGGTGCGCAAGCACAACATCCGCGTGTCGGCCCTCACGCCGAGCACCGTGGCTACCGAGCTGGCCATCAGCAACAGCCTCACCGACGGCAACCCCGACAAGGTGATGCAGCCCGAAGACCTGGCCGAGTTCATGATTGCCCAGCTCAAGCTCAACCGCCGCATCTTCATCAAGGAAGCAGGTATGTGGAGCACCAACCCCTAGGCGGGTGCGCCACCCGGCTGCCGGCTTGCGGAAGCCCGGTTTTTTCCAGCCGGGCCGCCCTTTACCGCTTCGGCGGCAAAGAGCGGCCCGGCGTCAAGGGTGCCCCATGAATCCTGCGGCGGCGCCACCCGCCGGCGCGTCGGATTCGGAACCTACCGGCCCGGGACGATTGTTGCTGACCCGAAGGCCCGCGGCCGCAAAACGCCGCGTAGCCTTTTCGGTAGCCCCCTCGTATACAGACCTTCACTACCCCTTCAAACCGAATGACAACGCCTTTCAATCCTTTGCCCGAAGGCCTGAGCGAAGCAGAAATTTCTGCCCGGCTCAAGCGGCAGCGGTGCGCCGAATGGGGCGTAGCCGTGGCGGCATTGGGAGGCACTCCTCCTAATGCCCAAATAATCTCAGAACTTCAGCGCTACGTCGACGGCGAAATCACCCTTGCCGAGTTTGCCTTCGCCGACGACTTTCCCGCCTACCAGGCCGTTGTGACCCGGGAGCGGTTGGCCGCGTAACTACTGCTGCAGTTCATGCTACCTGAAAAAGGCCCCGCCGAAACTTCCGGCGGGGCCTTTTTTTGTGTGTTCGGCGCTGTTTTCAAGCTGGGCTACGCAGGAAATTTACCGCCTGCGCGTGGCCGGCTTTTTCTCCGCGGGCTTCACCATCGTGCCAAAGGCGCCCTTCTTCTCGAACGACTGAATCACCTCATCCTCCACCGGGGTGCGCTTCACGGCCGAGTTGTTGGTCCAGAACGCGGGGTCGTACTTCACGCTTTTGATGGCGGCCAGGTCGCGGTCCTGCACGCTCACGCGGGCGTAGGGCAGGCCGGTTGGGGTGCGGCTGGTGTCGTAGAAGTAGGTGAAGGACTCCACGCTGAGCGGGGCGGCGGGCTTGCCGGGCGTAATCAGCTCGGCGCTCAGGTTCACCTTCATGTATTCGAGCGGGGCTACCGGGTCTTCGGTGCTCTGGAAGGCCATTTCCAGCTCCAGGCGGGTGTTGCGAAACTTCTGGTTGACGTTGTTGGTGGTGGCCGTGAAGTTGGGCGTCGTCATGTGGTAGCGCACCACGCGGTAGGTGTCGATGTCAATCCAGATGGTGCCCTCGGCGCGGTACCTGGTCAGCTCGGGGCGGGTTTCGAAAGCAATTTCGGCGATGCCGCCCTTCAGCGAGTCGACGCCGGCCAGCACGCCCTTCAGCTCCAGCAGGTAGTTTTTCACCACGTTCGGGCTCAGCAGCGCCAGCGACTTGGCCGTGTCGGCGTTGGCATCAAACAGGCCGTAGGACTTGGTGTAGAGCGAGAAGTTGGCGAAGCTGGTCAGGCTGGGCACGGCGGCGTAGCGGCCCTGGGCAATGGTGGTGCCCTCGATGCGGGCGTTGCTGGACTTCACGTTCCAGACCACCTCCTGCAGCTCGGTGGGCTCTTTGGCAATGCGGGTAATCTGGCGGTAGTAGGCTTTGCCGAAGTACTTGCGGCCGTAGTTCTTCTCGATTTCCTCGTAGGCATGGTTGACCAGCTGATAGGGGTAGCTGCCCACCTTCACCTCGGGCAGGGCAACGACGGCCGACGCCAGCGGAATGCGCAGCAGCTCGGCGTTGGAGGTGACCCGCAGCGTGTCGCGCAGGTGGCCCAGCTCGGAGAGGATCAGCGTAACGGGCAGCTTGGGCACGCTCAGCAGGAACTCGCCTTCCACGTTGGTAGTGGTGCCGATAGTGGTTTTGTTGACCGACACGCTGGCGAAGGGCAATGCCTCTTTGGTGTCTTTGTCGATGATGGTGCCGCGCAGTTGCACCTGGGCCCGGGCCGCGGAAAAAGTAAGCAGCAGCGCCAGCAGCAGGCTGGCACACCGGCCTACGGCCGCAGAAGAGGGAAAAGCAGTCAGGAAAGCCACAGCAGCCAGGATTGAGGTGAGCAGAGAAACAAAGCCGGATAACGCCTCCAGGACAAACAGCCGTACAAGCGGCGCAAAAATAGCCAAATATCAGGCCGGGACGGGCAAGGCAGGGGCCGACCGGGCATTTATCACGGAATGGTAACCCGGATACGGCCGGCCGGCCGGTGGCGCCGGCGTACCTTTCGCTTATGAAAAAGCTTTTGCTTCTCCTCGTGCTGGGCGCCGCACTCCCCCAGTGCCACCCGGCCACCGTAGCCCGCCGCCCCGGGGCAGCCAAGAGCCTGACCATTGCCTTCGGCTCCTGCAACCGCCACACCCTGCCCCAGCCGCTCTGGGACGACATTGCCGCCCAGAAGCCCAACGTCTGGATCTGGCTCGGCGACAACATCTACGGCGATACCGACGACATGACGGTGCTGCGCCAGAAGTACGACGCCCAGCTCAACCAGCCCGCCTACCGCCAGTTCCGCCAGCAGGTGCCTACCATCATCGGCACCTGGGACGACCACGACTACGGCCGCAACGACGGCGACAAGACCTACCCCTTCAAAAAGGAAAGCCAGCGGGCTGCCCTCGACTTTCTGCAGGAACCGGCGGACAGCCCCCGCCGCCGCCAGGAAGGCATCTATGCCGCCTACGAGTACGCCGTGGGCCGTAAGAAAGTGAAAGTGCTGCTGCTCGACGACCGGTATTTCCAGGATACGCTCTACCGCGACGCCCAGAAAGTGTACCACCCCAACCTGACCGGCGACCTGCTGGGCGCGGCGCAGTGGCAGTGGCTCGAGCAGCAGCTGCGCTCCAGCACCGCCGACGCCCACATCATCGGCTCGGGCATTCAGTTTCTGCCCCAGCAGCACATCTACGAAAAGTGGAGCAACTTCCCCGCCGCCCGCCAGCGCCTGCTCCGGCTCCTGGCCGACACCCGGGCCAAGGGCGTGCTGCTCATCAGCGGCGACCGGCACATCGGCGAAATCTCGAAGGCCAGCGTGCCGGGCGTCGCCTATCCGGTGTACGAAGTCACCTCCAGCGGCCTGACCCACCCGGCTACCAACAATGCGGGCGAGCCGAACGAGCTGCGCGTGGGGCCGCTCGTGACTGAGAAGCACTACGGCCTGTTGCGCTTCCGCGAGCAGCAGGACCAGCTTTTCGTGACAGCCACGCTCAAGGGCGAAGACGAGAAGGTGTTTTACACCCAGGAAATCGAAGTGGGCCGGTAGAGTGCTCATGCCCCGGCGGCGGCTCCGGCGTTGGCGGGCCGGCGGCCCACGCTACTTTTCGGCCGGCTCGGGGAGGCTGCCGACGACCTACTTGCCCGCCAAAACCGGGGGCGCGGCAGCCTATGCTGGGGCAAAGGGCTAATTCCCTTAAATTAGCCGCTCAACCCATCCGCCGCCTATCTTGTCTTTCTCCCGCTTCCTTCCGTTTCTGTGGCTGCTGCTGGTTTTGCTGAGCGCTGCCGACCTCTCGGCCCAACGCCGCAAAAAGCCCGCGGCTAAAAAGAAAACTACCGCCGCCGCCCGCCGGCCCAAGCCCCGGGTAAAGGCGAAGCCCGCCAGCGTTGCGGCCCGCCGCGCCGCCCGCCGCCGCCAGGAAATTGCCGACTACCAGGCTGCCCAGGCGGCCCAGCGCCGGGCCCAGGCCCGCGCCGCCCGCCCAACCGCGGCCCCGGCACCCGCCGCCCTGGCCGGCGCGGCACTCCCGCCCGCCGCGCCGGCCAGGGCGGCGGCCCGCCCCCGCGGCAGCCTGCCCGTGCCCTTCGCCGCCCAGGCCGCCGGCTCCCGCTGGGTCGATTCGGTGATGAGCACGCTCACGCCCGACCAGCGCGTGGCCCAGCTGTTTATGGTGGCCGCGTATTCCAACCGCACCCGCGTGGATGAGGACTCCATTACCACCCTGATCCAGCAGTACGGCATCGGCGGACTGGTCTTTTTCCAGGGCGGGCCGGTGCGCCAGAGCCGGCTGCTGAACCGCTACCAAAGCCAGAGCAAAGTGCCGCTGCTGGTGGCCATGGATGCCGAGTGGGGCGTGGGCATGCGCCTCGACAGCGTGCAGCGCTTCCCGTTTCAGATGAGCATGGGCGGCCTGCGCGACAACCAGCTGCTGTACGACATGGGCGAGGAAGTGGCCGCGCAGTTCAAGCGCCTGGGCATGCACGTCAACTTCGCGCCGGTGGTGGATGTCAACAACAACGCCGCCAACCCCGTCATCGGCTTCCGCAGCTGGGGCGAGAACCGCGAGAACGTGACCGAGAAGAGCTACCTCTACATGAAGGGCATGCAGGACCATGGCGTGCTGGCCGTGGCCAAGCACTTCCCCGGCCACGGCGACACCGACACCGACTCCCACCTGGCCCTGCCCCTGCTGCGCATCGACCGCCGCCGCCTCGACACGCTGGAGCTCTACCCCTTCCGCAGCCTGATGCGGCGCGGGCTGGGTGGCATGATGGTGGCCCACCTCAACGTGCCGGCCCTCGACACCACCGGCATGCCCTCCACCCTGTCGAAACCCATCGTGACGGGCCTGCTGAAGCAGAAAATGGGTTTTCAGGGCCTGATCTTCACCGATGCCATGAACATGAAGGGCGTCATCAGCAAGTACCCGCCCGGCGACGCCGACCTGCGCGCTTTGCTGGCCGGCAACGACGTGCTGGAGTTCAGCAAGAACATTCCGCTGGCGTTGCGCATGATTCGCGACGCCGTCAGCCAGGGGCTGATTTCGCAGGAGGAAATTGACCGCCGCTGCCGCAAGGTGCTGGCCCTGAAGCAGTGGGCGGGCCTGAACAGGTACCGGCCGATTCCTCTCCAAAACCTTACCGCCGACCTCAACACGCCCCACGCCCAGGCCCTGAGCCACCGCATGGCCGAGCTGAGCGTGACGCTGCTGCGCAACCAGAAGAACCTGCTGCCCCTGCAGCGCCTTGACACGCTGCGCCTGGCCACGCTCACCATCGGCACCAAGGACACGACCGACTTCCAGCGCATGGTGACCGACTACGCCCCGGCCGATACCTACTGGCTGTCGGCGACGGCCACGCTGGACGAGCTGACGCGGATGCGCGAAACGCTGAAGCGCTACAACCTGGTGCTGGTGGGCCTCAACAACCTGGGCCGCCTGCCCGCCACCTCCTTCGGCGTGACGCCCGAAACCAACCTGCTGCTGCGCGAGCTGACCGGCCCCGGGCAGCGTGTGGTCGTGAGCGTGTTCGGCAACGCCTACGCCGTGGCCAAGGTGCGCGACCTGGACC
Organism: Hymenobacter algoricola; assembly: GCF_039539525.1. NCBI lineage: Bacteria > Pseudomonadati > Bacteroidota > Cytophagia > Cytophagales > Hymenobacteraceae > Hymenobacter > Hymenobacter algoricola. Next base: position 40,090 of record NZ_BAABDH010000002.1, read on the forward strand.
GCGCCGACGCGGTGCTGCTGGCTTACCAGGAAAGCAAAAACGTGCAGGAGGTGGCGGCAGAAATCATCTTCGGCGGCCTCGGCGCCAGCGGGCAGCTGCCCGTCACCGTGTCCGACAAGTACAGCCGCGGCTACGGCCTGACCACCCGCGGCGGCCTGCGCCTGCGCTACGGCTTCCCCGAAGACGTGGAGATGAGCAACGGCCTCGAAGCCCGCGTCGACTCCATCATGAACGGCGCCCTGGCCGCCCGGGCCTTCCCCGGCGGCGAGGTGCTCATTGCCCGCCGCGGCACCGTGGTGCTGCGCAAAAGCTACGGCACCCACTCCTTTGCCGACGCGCCCGCCCAGGCCGGCAAGCCCAGCCGCGCAGTGCGCAATACCGACCTCTACGATCTGGCCTCGGTGACGAAAACCGCCGCCGCCCTGCCCGCGCTGATGAAGCTCCAGGACCAGGGCAAGTTCAACCCCGACATGACCCTGGGCCAGCTGTTTCCTGAGTTTCGGGGCACCAACAAGCAGGACCTGAAGCTGCGCGACGTGCTCACCCACCAGGCCCGGCTGAAGGCCTGGATTCCGTTCTGGCGCGACTACACCAAGCCCCAGGGCCTGTTCAACCAGCTGCTGGGCAAAAGCCCGGCGGCCCAGGACGTGCCCACCAACCGGCCCGCGGCGTTGAGCCGCCGCTACTTCCGCGCCGACTCCTCGGCCCGCTTCCCGCTGCGGGCCGCCACCAACCTGTGGGCCCGTCAGGATTTTCCCCAGCGCATCACCAAAGCCATTGCCGCGTCGCCGCTGAACGAGAAGCCGGGCTACGTGTACTCCGACCTGTCGTTCATCATGTACCCGCAGTTTGTGAAAAGCGCTTCGGGAAAGTCCCTGGACCAGTTCGTGACCCAGCAGATCTACCGGCCGCTGGGGGCCACCACGCTGGGCTTCAACCCCACGCGCCGCTTCCCGCTGGGCCGCATTGCCCCCACCGAGTACGACTCGCTGTTCCGCCACGGCCAGCTGCAGGGCACGGTGCACGACGAAGGCGCGGCGCTGCTGGGCGGCTTGTCGGGCCACGCGGGCCTGTTTGGCAACGCCAACGACCTGGCCAAGCTGGTGCAGCTCTACGCCTGGCAAGGCCAGTACGGCGGCCAGCAGCTGCTCAAAGCCGAAACCCTGGCCGAGTACATCCGGTGCCAGTTCTGCCCCGACAACCGCCGCGCCCTGGGCTTCGACCGGCCCGCCGCCAACCCGGCCGTCAATTCGGCAAAAAGTGCTTCCCCGCAGAGCTACGGCCACACCGGCTTCACGGGCACCTATTTCTGGGTCGACCCCAAAGAAGACCTGATCTGCATCGTGCTGACCAACCGGGTGAACCCCACGCGGCGCAACAATAAGATTTCGGAGCTCAACGTGCGCACCGGCGTGCTGCAAGTGGCGCTGGAAAGCGTGCGGCAGCCCCAGAAGCAGGAAGTAGAGACGAGCGTGGAGGAGTGATTATTTATTTCACGCAGTGGTGCGGGGTGTAAAATCGCAGGGTATCGCCGTGTCGTTCTTATCTTACTTCTATGCACGAGAATGATATTTCGTTTGAGGTAAGAAAGGCCGCCTTCAAAATACACACTGCCTTGGGGCCGGGGCTGCTGGAATCGGTGTATGAAATGGCGCTGGCTTATGAGCTGCGGCAGGCAGGACTGCCGGTTCAGGCGCAGGTGCCACTGCCGATGGTGTATGCCGGCGTGCAGCTCGAAGCCGGGTTCCGCCTGGATTTGTTGGTCCAAAGCAAGGTAATCGTCGAAATCAAGTCCGTAGAGGTATTGCAGGAAGTGCATTTCAGGTAGCTGCTCACCTACCTGAAGCTGTCCGGCCTTAAGCTGGGCCAACTCATCAACTTCAGCGTAGTCCACCTCAAAGACCCATGCACCGCCTCGTAAACGGCCTGTAGGAACGACACGGCGAAACCCCGCGGTTTTACACCCCGAACCACTGCGTGAAATTTCCCTAGCTTAACCGACCACAAACTCCCGCCGCCTTATGCTAGGACTAATGATGAACGAGCCCCTGCGCATCGCCGGGCTCCTGGAACACGCCGCCAAGTGGCACGCTGACACGGAAATCGTGAGTCGGCTGGCCGAGGGCGGCATTCACCGCTACACCTACGCCCAGGCCCACGGGCGGGCCAAGCAGCTGGCCAACGCCCTGACGGCGCTGGGCGTGCAGAACGGGGACCGAATCGGGACCCTGGCCTGGAACACGCACCGGCATTTTGAGCTGTACTACGGCGTTTCGGGCATCGGCGCGGTGTGCCACACCATCAACCCGCGCCTGTTTGCCGAGCAGCTCATCTACATCATCAACCACGCCGAGGACCGCTTCATCTTCTTCGACCTGACCTTCCTGCCCCTGGTCGAAAAGCTGGCCCCGCACTGCCCCCGGGTGGAAGCCTGGGTGCTGCTGACCGGCCGGGCCCATATGCCCGAAACGACGGTCCTGCCCGCTATCCGCTGCTACGAAGATTTGCTGGCGGCCCAGCGCGCCGAGTTTGAGTGGCCCGTTTTCGACGAGAATACGGCCTCTTCGCTGTGCTACACCTCCGGCACCACCGACCAGCCCAAGGGCGTGCTCTACTCCCACCGCTCCACCGTCCTGCACAGCTACGCCGCCGGCCTGCCCGACTGCTTCGACTGCTCGGCCCGGGACGTAATTCTGCCCGTGGTGCCCATGTTTCACGTCAATGCCTGGGGCATTCCCTACCTGGCGCCGATGATTGGCTGCAAGCTGGTGCTGCCCGGCCCGGGCCTGGACGCGGCCAGCCTGTTTGAGCTGTTTGAGCAGGAAAAAGTGACTTTCTCGGCCGGCGTGCCCACCATCTGGTTTGGGCTGCTCACGTTTATGCGGGAGAAGAAGGCCCGCTTCAGCACCCTGCGCAACATGATTGTGGGCGGCGCCAGCTGCCCGCCGGCCCTGCTCAAAGCCTTCGACGACGAGCTGGGCGTGCAGATCCGCCACGCCTGGGGCATGAGCGAAACCTCCCCGCTGGGCACCGTCAACACGCCCAAAGCCGGGCAGCTGAGCCTGAGTGCCGACGAGCAGTTTGCCATCAGCACCCGGCAGGGCCGCTCCATCTTCGGCATCGACATGAAAATCGTGGATGGCGACGAGCAGCCGCTGCCCCACGACGGCGTGGCCTTCGGCGACCTGCTCGTGCGCGGCCCCTTCGTGGCCGGCGCCTACTACCGCTCCGACAGCCGCAGCCAGTTTACGGCCGACGGCTGGTTCCGCACCGGCGACGTGGCCACCATCGACGCGGCGGGCTTCATGAACATCACCGACCGGTCGAAGGACGTCATCAAATCGGGCGGGGAGTGGATCAGCTCCATCGAGCTCGAAAACCTGGCTGTGGGCCACCCGGCCGTGGCCGAAGCCGCCGTCATCGGCGTGCCCCACCCCAAGTGGAGCGAAAGGCCCCTGCTGGTGGTGGTGCGCAAGCCGGGCCACGACCTCAGCCAGGCAGAAATGCTGGCCTACTTCGAGGGCAAAGTAGCCCGCTGGTGGACGCCCGAGGCCGTGGAGTTTGTGGCCGAGCTGCCCCACACGGCCACCGGCAAGCTGCTCAAAACCAAGCTTCGCCAGGACTTCGCCGGCTACGAGTTCCAGACCACCGAGTGAGCGGAGCCGCGGGGCTGATTTGCACGAATAGCAAAAGGCTACCCAGTGGGGTAGCCTTTCTTTTGGAGCTTAAAACTTAAAGCAGCAGCCCGTCCACCGCATTTACGCCACCCGTGGTCAGACCTTGATGATGATCCGGCGGCGGTACATCACCCACAGCGCGGCCAGCCAGATCAGCACGCAGGCCAGGGCGCCGGCCAGGGAGGCGTTGCGCGGGTCGGCGAAGTAGGGCGTGAAAAACGTCTGGTAGAGCACTTGCTTCACGCTCACCGCGTCTTGGCCGCCGAACGGAATTTTCCAGGTGCCGAGCCCGCGCGCTACCAGCCCCGAAAGGAAAAACACGGTTATGGCATTGACGCCGTACACCAGGAAAGGCGTGGCCCAGCGGCGGTAGCCCCGCACGTCGCAGAGCCAGTAGAGCGCCGCCAGCCCGGCCGCGGCCAGCCCGCCGGTGTAGAGCACGTAGGAGCTGGTCCACAGGCTTTTGTTGAGGGGAAACCATTGGTTCCAGAGCAGGCCCAGCCCAGCGGCTACCCCGCCGGCCAGCAGCAGCCCGCCCACTTTTTTGCCGGCGTCAAATTCAGCGCGGCGCAGCCACTGCCCCGCCAGCAGCCCCAGCAGCCCGGTTCCGACGGCGGGCACCGTGCCGAGCAGGCCTTCCGGGTCCCAGGTGCGGCTTTGTTTCCAGAGGTGGCTTTCACCGAACACCAGCCGGTCGAGCCAGGCGCCGAGGTTGGTGGCGGGCTCCAGGTTGGCCGGCCCAAAACCGGGTACCGGCACCACCTGCAGCAGCACGCTGTACCCGCCTAAAATAAGGACCAGCAACGCGGCCTGGGTGCGCCAGCCGGTTTTGAGAAAGATCAGGCCGCAGGCCAGAATCACCCAGGAAATACGCACCAGCACCCCTGGAATGCGCACCGTGCTCAAATCCCAGAGCAGGAAGAAGGCCCCGAAAAAGCCCAGCCCGAACAGAATGGCCGAACGGCGCAGAATCCGCAACGTCAATTGGCCGTGTCGGCCCGTATCCCGGCGGGCCGAGTCCAGCGCGTACACGATGCTCACGCCCACGATGAACAGGAAGAAGGGGAAGATCAGGTCGGTGGGCGTGCAGCCGTGCCACGCGGCGTGCTCCAGCGGCGGGTAGATGTGGCCCCAGTCGCCGGGGTTATTCACCAGGATCATGGCCATGACGGTGAGCCCCCGGAACACGTCGAGCGACACCAGCCGCCCCGGCTGGGAAGCCTCGGCCAGCGGCACGCCCCCGGTGGTTTCGACGGCAGTCTTGGTAGTAAAAGTTGTCATTGCGAGGAGGTAAAACATTCCGCGCATCTAGCGGCGTCGATCAGTCCTGCAAAATGAAGAAAGCCTGCTCAACTGACAAGCTTCTTCTCCTGAAAAAGCTACCTGAGAGCGTTCTGCGTTTTAGCCCCGGCGTAAACCTGGGTTTCGCGGCGACAGAAAGAAATAAGCTGGATAAGAGGGCTGACGCAATTCCAAACATCCTCTGACAGGCGCAGAGCTGCGGCCCGTTTCGAAGCTGCCATTCGTGGCCACGGGCTACGGCTGCCAGGTGCGGACGTAGCGGCCCTGCCGGTCATACCGCTGGGCCTGCTGGGCCACGTCGAAAGCGCTGTCGCGCACGTCGGTGCCGGTGCCGGCAATGTATTTCCAGTTGCCCCAGTTCGAAGCTGGGTCGTAGTCGATGAGCTGGTGCTCGAACCAGGCTGCACCCCAGCGCCAGTCCTGGTGCAGGTCATGGATGAGGTAGCTCGCCGCGTTCTGCCGGCCGCGGTTGCTCATAAAGCCGGTGGCAGACAGCTCGCGCATGTTGGCGTCAACGAAGGCATTGCCGGTGCGGCCCTGGGTCCAGCGCTCGAACCCGGCGCGGTCGGGCTTCGTCGGTTTCGGCAGCTGACCGCGCAGACCACGCCAGCGGAAAAAGTCTGGGCCGGTGCGCAGGGCCAGCAGCCGGAAATAGTCGCGCCACAGCAGCTCCAGCCGCAGCTGTAGCGCGCCCTTGCTGCGGGCGCCGTAGGCGGCATCATAGTCGTCGATGGCAGCCCAGACCTGGCGGGCCGAAAGGCTGCCATTCGCCAGCCAGGGCGAAAACTTGGTGCTGAAGGCCTCGCCTAGCATCTGGTTGCGGGTGTCATCGTAGCGACCGATGAGGTGGCGCTCCACGGCGTAGTCCTGCAGACGGGCCAGGGCAGCGGTTTCGCCCCCACCTAACGCAGGCAGAGCCGAGCGGCGGTCCCGGGACCTGACCGGCGGGGTGGGCTGTCCTGCTCCGGTGGCCAGGGCGGCAGATGGGGGCAGCGCGGCCGGTGCGAAGCCTGCGGGCAGCGGCGGCAGCTGGTGCGGCGTGGGCTCCGGGGGCCGCACAGGCGTTCGGGCAGCCACGTCGAACCGAAACTTGCTGAAGGAAAACGGCAGGTTGCGAAGGGCAATGGGCAGGTCGCCGGGGTGCAGAAGGGTCAGGGTTTCAAAGCGGCGCAGGGGCGTATGAGGACCCAACGCGGCCTGCAGGGCCTCTTCGGCCTGCGCTTCCTCGGTGGTGTGCTCGGCGCTGGTCCACACGGCGGCGGCGCCAAGCTGGCGGGCCAGGGCAGGCAGCGCTTCTTCCGGCCGGCCCACCACGAAATGAATGCCCGCGCCCAGCGCGACGTAGCGCCGCTGCAAGTCGGCCAGTGCCTCAAGCAGGAAGGGCAAGCGGTGCGGGCCCATGCGGGGCAGACCCAGGTAGGCATCAGGGCCCAGGGCCACGGGGTCAAAGCAGTACACGGGCAGCAGGGCCGTGACGTGGGGCGGCAGGGCGGCCAGCACGGCGTTGTCGTGCAGGCGCAGGTCGTTGCGCAGCCAGTAGAGAACGGTCATAGCAGGAGCAGCTTGGTTGCAGGGCTAACAGGTGACTCCGCAAAACTTCCCGGCAGGAGCTTTCCGGCCACCGGAATTCTATTGTGCCTCCTCGACTACGCCGGCTACTGGCTAGCAGGCCCGTGCAGCGGCCCGGCCACTCATCTCCTTCGCCTACCTGCACTCATGGCTTCCGTTCCCCTACCCTGATTGCGCCACCCGGAAAGATGAGCGCCGGAAAATCGGGTACCAAGCCAGCCCGGAGAGCAGGTTTCGCTATTGTTCAGGACGGATTGCTTTGTCCCCAACAGCCCCCCCCGGCGGCTCAGAACGTCCACCGCACGAAGGCCTCGATGCCCTCGTACTCGGGCAGGCCGAGCTGGTCGTAGATTTTGGCCGTGGTGCGGTTGCGGGCTTCGCTGCGCTGCCAGAACTCGCGCTGGTCGGCCCCGGGAAACAGCGGCCGGTCCTTCTGCGACTGGTGCTTGAAGATGGCGCGGCGCTTGCGGGTCAGCTCCTCCGGACTCAGGGGCACGGCCATTTCGATCTGGTCGACGTCCCACTCCTGCCAGGCCCCGCGGTAGAGCCACACCCAGCAGTCGGGCAGCCACTCGGTACCCGATTCCTGGAGCCGGCGCAGGGCCTCGAAGATGGCCGCCAGGCACACCCGGTGCGTGCCGTGCGGGTCCGATAAGTCGCCGGCGGCGTAGATCTGCTGGGGCTTGATCTGGTTGAGCAGCTCCATCGTCAGGCGAATGTCTTCTTCCCCGATGGGCTTTTTGCGCACCCTGCCGGTTTCGTAGAAGGGCAGGTCCATGAAGTGGGCGTTGTCGTCGGGGATGCCGGCGTAGCGGCAGGCGGCCTTGGCCTCGCCGCGCCGGATCAGGCCCTTGATCTGCTGTACCTCGGCCGAGTCGACCTGGCCCGGGGCCTTGTTTTTGAGAAAGCCGGCGACGCGCTGGTAGAGCGTTTCGGCCGGCTGCTCGTCGGGGCGGAAAGCGGCGTCGTAGTCGGCCACGAAATCGGCGAAGCGCAGCGTCTCGTCGTCGAACACGGCGATGTTGCCGCTGGTCTGGTAGGCCACGTGCACGTCGTGGCCCTGATCGACGAGGCGCAGCAGCGTGCCGCCCATCGAAATCACGTCGTCGTCGGGGTGGGGCGAGAAGATGAGCACCCGCTTGGGGAAGGGCGCGGCCCGCTCGGGGCGGTGGGTGTCGTCGGCGTCGGGCTTGCCGCCGGGCCAGCCCGTGATGGTGTGCTGGAGCTGGTTGAACACCCGGATGTTGATGCTGTAGGCCGGCCCCGCCTCGGCCAGCAGCTCCGACAGGCCGTTTTCGTTGTAGTCGGCGTCGGTCAGCTTGAGGATGGGCTTTTCGAGGCGGCGGGCCAGCCAGGTCACGGCCTTGCGCACCAGGGCCGCGTCGGGCCAGTGGCAGGGCACGCCGGCCAGCCAGGGCGTTTTGCGCTCCGTCAGCTCGGCGCCGGCGGCCTCGTCGAGCACCACGTCGACGCGCGGGTGCTGCTGCAGGTAGGTGGCCGGCACCGAGTCGGTAGGCTCGCCTTCCACCATGCGCTTGATGACGGCCGCCTTGCCCTCGCCCCAGGCCAGCAGCACGATGCGGCGGGCTTCGAGAATAGTGCCCACGCCCATCGTCAGGGCCCGGCGGGGCACGTTTTCCTCCCCGTAGAAGTCGGAGGCCGCGTCGGTGCGGGTGATGTGGTCGAGCGTAATCAGGCGGGTGCGCGACTGGGGGCCGGAGCCGGGCTCGTTGAAGCCGATGTGGCCGGTGCGCCCGATGCCCAGCAGCTGCAAATCGATGCCGCCGGCGGCCTGAATCCGGGCCTCATACTGCCGGCAGAACTCGGTCACCTGCTCGGGGGCCAGGGTGCCGTCGGGAATGTGCACGTTTTCGGGCCGGATGTCGACGTGGTCGAACAGGTACTCGCGCATGAAGCGCACGTAGCTCTGCAGCGAGTCGGGCGCCATGGGGTAGTACTCGTCGAGGTTGAAGCTGACCACGTTCTGAAAGCTCAGCCCATCCTCGCGGTGCAGGCGCACCAGCTCCTCGTACACCCGCGTGGGCGAGGAGCCCGTGGCCAGCCCCAGCACCGCCGGGCGGCCCTCGGCGGCCCGCGCCCGGATCAGCTCGGCGATGGTGCGGGCCACGGCGGCGGAGGCCCCTTCCGAATCGGGGTGGATGGTGACGGACAGGGCAGCGGGAGTAGAAGCCATGGTACGGGTGGTAGGATGGAAGGAAAGCACGGGCGCGGCGGCCCACGCCCAAAGGTGCTTTATCCGGGCAGAATACGCTATATAGTTGGTCCTGAAAAATCAATTTATAGCTTTGGCCGCCCGTAAAAGCTCCTATTATTAATAAAAATGATACCTTCTGGACCTCTACTGGGCAGATTCACCTTCTAAGCATTGCTTTTTTTATGAAATCCTGCCCGTCCTGTTGTTTTAGCTTTCGACCCTGACCGGTCCGTTTTCACCGGAGTCCAGCTGGCGTTTCTGCCGGGGGGGCTCCGGTTTTGCTTTTCCCGCTCTTTTCTTCCTTCCACTTCCCACTCCTACTTTATGAATCGACTCTACTTATTGGTCCTGCTGGCGCTGGGCGTGCTGCTGGCACCTCCGGGCCGGGCCCAGGGACTGCGCACCATCACCGGCACCGTCACCTCGACGGCGGACCGCACGCCGCTGCCCGGCGTCACGGTGCTCGTGAAGGGCACCACCAACGGGGCCAGCACCGGCGCCGACGGCCGCTACTCGGTGCAGGCCGCCCCGGGCAGCACGCTCACATTCAGCTTTATCGGCTATACCACCCAGGAGCGCGCCCTCGGCGAGGCCACCAGCCTCGACATCGGCCTGCAGGAAAACACCACCGAGCTGAGCGACGTGGTCGTGACGGCCTACGGCATCAAGCAGGAGCGCCGGCAGATCAACTACGCGGTGCAGGAGGTGAAAGCCAAGGACATCATTGAGTCGCGGCAGAACAACATCGTGAATGCCCTGCAGGGTAAAGTGGCCGGCGTGAGCGTGACCAGCGCCGGCGGTGGCCCCGGCGAAGGCGCAGCCATCGTCATCCGCGGCGGCACCTCCCTCGACGGCGACAACCAGCCCCTGTTCGTTATCGACGGCGTTATCATGGACAACTCGTCCTTTGCCGAAAGCACCAACCCCGGCGGTGGCTCGGCCTTCAACGGCATCCTGGGCCGCTCGGTGGGCACCACCAACCGGGCCGCCGACATCAACCCCGAAGACATTGCCAGCATGACGGTGCTCAAGGGGCCGGCCGCAGCCACGCTCTACGGCCTGCGGGCCGCCAACGGGGCCGTGATTATCACCACCAAGCGCGGGCAGAGCGGCCGGACCAGCATCGTGTACCGGGCCCAGTACTCGGTAGACGAAGTCAACCGCCTGCCCAAGCTCCAGGGACGCTTTCAGCAGGGCTCCAACGGGCAGTTCGACCCGACCACGCGCCGCTCGTGGGGGCCGCAGTTTGCCGACGGCCAGCCGGTGTTCAACAACCTCGAAGACCTTTTCCGGACCGGCAAAGCGGCCCAGCACTTCCTCACCGCGTCCGGCGGTACCGACAAGGCGACGTTTCTGGTGTCGGCCTCCCGCCTCGACCAGAGCGGCGTGGTGCCCGGCAGCCAGTACGACAAAACCTCCCTGCGCCTGAACAGCGGCCTGCGGCTGACGCCCAAACTCGGGCTGGATGCCTCGGCCAACTACCTCAACTCGGGCGGCGAGCGGCCGGTGCAGGGCCCGGGCCTGTTCGGCTCGACCGGCGGCTACCTGGTCAGCACCCTGAACTGGCCCCGCAACGACGATATGCGGGTGGCCTACAACCCCAACGGCAGCCGCCGCCGCCTGCTGGGCGCCTTCGGCGGGGCCGGGGCCGACGACGACTCCGACAACCCGTACTGGACGGTGGAGAAAAACCCCCAGACCGACCGCACCAACCGCTTTATCGGCAACGCCACCCTCACCTACGACCCGCTGGAATGGCTGGGCGTGCGCTACACCCTGGGCACCGACTTCTACCAGGAGCGCACCCGCTCGGTGCGGGCCGTGGGCACGTCGCTGCGCGACAACCAGAACGGCGGCATTGCCGAAACTGTGAACTTCAACCGGGTGCTCAACTCCAACCTGCTCGTCACGGCCCGGCACCGCTTCTCAGACAACCTGAACACCACCCTGGTGGTCGGCAACTCCATTGAGCAGAATAAAAACGAGGCCAACGACTTCCTGGGGCTGATTTTTCTGACGCCCAACTTCGTCGGCATCAACAACACGGCCAACCGCAACGTGCTGCAGCGCTTCAGCACCCGGCGGCTGGTGGGCAACTTTGCCCGCCTGAACGTGGACTTCTTCAACCAGGTATTCCTGGAGCTGCAGGGCCGCTACGACCAGTCGTCGACCCTGCCCCGGCCCGACCAGAACAAGAACTTCGGCAAGGGCTTCGGCTACGGCTCGGTGGCCTTGGGCTACGAGTTTACCCGCACCCTGGGCCTGGAGCAAAGCCGCATCCTCAACTTCGGCAAGGTACGCGCCTCCTTCGCCGAGGTGGGCAAAGACACGGGGCCCTACCGCGTGAACTCACCGCTGGTGACGGCCACCTACATCGGGGGCGGCTACCGCAACGGCTTCTTCGGCTCCAACCCCATTCTTAAGCCCGAGCGCACCGGCTCCTTCGAGGCCGGCCTCGACCTGCAGTTCTTCCAGAACCGCGTGGGCCTCGACGTGAACGTGTACCAGTCGACCACCCGCGACCAGCTCATTGCGCCCCGCGTAAGTCAGGCCGCCGGTTTTATTCTGCAGTACATCAACGGCGGCAAAGTCCGCAACCGCGGCATTGAGGTGGCGCTGAGCGGCACGCCGGTGAAGCTGGCCAGCGGCTTCAGCTGGGACGTGGTGGCCAACTTCTACCGCAACGAGAACCGCACCCTGGAGCTGCCCTCGGTGCTGTCGGTGGTGTACCAGTCCGATGCCTTCGTAATCGACTACGCCGAGGGCGGCGCCTTCCCCGGCAAGGCCCTCACCTCCATCGGGGCTTCCGACTGGAACTACGTGACGGACCCCAACAGCGAGTTCTTCGGGCAGCGCGTCATCGGCACCTCGGGCTACCCCACCGTGAATGCCAACTTCACCTACGCCGGCAACCGCGCCCCCGACTACACCCTGCAGATCACCAACACCTTCGCCTACCAAGGTCTGTCCCTGGCTTTCCTGGCCGACTTCCGCCAGGGCGGGCTGGTGGTAAACGGCAACGACTGGACCGCTACCCGCTCGGGCCTGAGCGAGCGGACCCTGGACCGCGGCAAGCAGGTCACCTTCCCCGGCGTGGTGGCCTCCACCGCCTCCGACGGCACCGTGACCTACACGCCCAACACCCGCACCGTGGAGCTGAGCGAAACCTACTACCGCAACATTCTGGGCACCGTGGGCACGGCCTTCATCGAAGACGGCTCCTGGGCCCGCCTGCGCTACGCCACCCTGAGCTACACCATCCCGGCCAGCTACCTCGACGCGAAGATCATCAAGGGCGTGGAGCTGAGCGTGACGGGCCGCAACCTGCTGCTGTTTACGCCCTACAGCGGCGTCGACCCCGAAACGGCCGCGGCCGGCGCCGGGGTACGCGGCGGCGGCTCCTCCGGCTTCGACTACGGCGGGGTGCCCGCCACCCGCGGCGTGGATATGGGCCTGCGGGTCACTTTCTAATCGTTTTTACGCCTTCCCGGCCCGGGCCGCGCCGGCCGGCACTTTTTCCGTCCCGGCGCGCTTTGGCATTCAACCAGCTGACTTCCATGAAAAAATATCTTCTTTCTCTCGGGCTGCTGCTCGGCGGCGGGGCCCTGAACTCGTGCGAGAGTTTCCTCGACGAGAATACCGACCCCAACAGCCCCAGCGCGGCCACGCCGAACCTGCTGCTGCCCAACATCATTGCCCAGGGCTTCCAGACCCAGATGTTCACGGCCCTGCGCACGCCTTTTATTACCCAGTACGTGGTGAGCCGCACGGCCAACAGCGGCGGCAACGACCAGTACTACTTCACCAACGCCCAGAGCACCAACACGTTCAACTACACCTACTTTTACTCGGGCTCCAACATTCCGGGTATGATTCAGGCGGCCCAGGCCGAAGGCTCGCCCTACTACGTGGGCACCGGCAAAATCATGATGGCGCTGCTGCTGAGCCATGCCACCGACATGCTGGGCGACATCCCCTACTCGGAGGCCTTCAGGGGCGCGCAAAACTACACGCCTAAGTACGACGCGCAGGAGCAGATCTACGCCACCATCTTCCAGCTGCTGCGCGAGGGTGCGGTGCAGCTCAAGCGCCCGGCCACCGACAACTCCCGCCCCCTGTACTCCACGGCCCCCAGCATCAGCGGCGACATTCTCTACCAGGGCAACACCCAGAAATGGGTGAAGCTGGCCTACGCCCTGCGCGCCCGCCAGCTGCAGCACCTGACCAAGAAAAGCAGCTACTCCGCCGCGGCCGTGCTGGCCGCCTGCGACAGCGCCTTTACCTCCTCGGCCGATGACGCCCAGCTGAACTTCCAGACGGCCGTGGCCCCGCTCACGGGCACCACCAACATCTTCGGCACCACCCGCGCCAACTTCGGCACGGCCACGTTTGCATCCAACTTCGTGAAGTACGTGAACGGCAACGGCACCTTCCCCGGCGTGCCCGACCCGCGCGGCCCCATCATGACGTCGGCCGCTACGGTGGGCACGGCCGGCATCGACCCGGGCCGGGGCGGCGGCGTGGCCGTGACGTCCACCGGCGGCGTCACCGACTTCTACAGCTCCTGGTACGCCCGCGACCTGGGCTACTTCGAGGTGATTACCTACCACGAGCTGAAGTTTATTGAGGCGGAAGCGGCTTTCAAGGCCGGTAACATTGGCCGGGCCTTCGCCGCCTACCGCGAAGGTATCCGGGCGCACATGGCCAAAGTGGGCCAGGGCGGCTCCAATGCCTCGCCGGCCGTCACGTTCCCGGTTATCACCCCTACCCAGATCGATAACTACCTGGCCAGCGCCGCCGCGGCCCAGACGCCGGCTACGCTCACCATCCGCAACATCATGGAGCAGAAGTACATTGCCATGTTCCTGAACCCGGAATCGTGGTCGGACCTGCGGCGCTACGACTTCTCGACCCAGATCTACGTGAACCTGGTGTACCCGACCTACCCGGCCAACGTGCCGCAGGCCAGCCAGCCGCTCAAAGGCCAGTTTCCGCGGCGGCTGCTGCCGGGCCTGACGGAGGTGCAGTACAACCCGGGGGAAATTGCCCGTATCGGCGCCAACGACCCCGACTACGTTACCCGCCCCCTGTGGTGGGACATGCCGTAGCCGGCCGTCGTATTTTTCTCCTCTGAAGCCTTTACGCCATGACTAAAAACTCTCTGTTCCGACTCTCCTCAGCGCTGCTGCTGGCCGGGGCGCTGCTCACTGCGGGCTGCCAAAAAGACTACGAAGACCCTTACCCCGGCATCAAGGACGAAAATGGCCCGGTCACGCTCACCGGTGCCATTCCGGTGGTCACCAAGTATGCCCCGGGGGAAGCCGTCCGCATTCAGGTGGCCGTGGCCGACCCGGGCCAGGTGCAGGACATCCAGCTGGTGCAGGTGGTCAGCAAAACCGACTCTACCGTGGTCGGCACCGTGGCCCCCGGCTTCAGCTACGACCCCGTGAACCGCACGTCCTCCCAGCTGGTCACCTACACCGTGCCGGCTGCCCTGCCCAACAAGCAGCCCGTGCGCCTGGATGTGGTGGTCAACTTCAAGAACGGCGGCGCCCGTACCCGCGCGGTGTCCTTCAACGTGGCCCGGGCCCCGGAAATCAAGTTCAGCGCTACGCCGGCCACTTTCCGCAATGGCCAGCTGGCTACCCAGCAGTCGGAGGACGACATTATCACCTACTCCGTGATTCTGAATGAGCTGGGCATCACCACCCTGCCCGCGGGCTACGTGGTGGGCTCGGCCCCGCCGCTGTTCAAAACCCTGGACAGCCTCTCCTACTACTACAAAATCGGCAACGGGGCCGAGCAGCGCATCGGCTCGGTACGCCTGAGCAGCGGGGCCGCCGCCACCCGCGCCATCGACGTGACGGTGCCCCGCGGCTCGGTGGGCCAGCCCGTCACGTTCCGGTTTGTGGCGTACTCGCTGCAGCAGGCGGCCTCGGTGAGCAGCACCGTGACGGTGGTGCCACTCCTGGCCCTGCCCCAGCAGCGCGCCGGCCGCCTTGCCTTTGGCCCCAGCGCCAGCCCCGATTCGCTGTCGTTTAACCTGAAAACCGGGCTGAACGAGTTGAATGCCAATCCGGCCACGAACAAGGACATTTACCTGTCGTTGAACGGCAGCGCCCTGGTGCTGAGCACGGCCAATGCCACGCAGTTTTTCCGTCTGCCCGCCACCGAAACCTCCGCCCAGTTTTTCACTTCCGCCACCTCCAATGCCGTAGCCCGGCGCTACTACCAGGCCCAGGTGGCCGGGCAGCTTACCACCGCCGTGGCCGGCCTCGCCATGAACGACCTGATCCTGGTGAAGCTGCGCAACACCACTGAATTCCTGATTCTGCGGGTGCTGAGCACCCGGCCCAGCACGGCCGGCTCCACGGCCCGCCTCCGGTTCGACTACCGCTCTATCTAAGGCGACTTTTAGCACCCCGACCGTAGGGCCGCTCCGCTGGGGCGGCCCTGCTTTTTTTAGGCGGCCGTTGCGCACTACAGGCCGCAGGTCGGGCGCAACGGCCGGCAACAATTACCTGATTCGCAACTATTTTGCTCTTAATCAGGTACATATACCTGAAGAGGATAAACTATAACCGGCGGTGGGGCTTCGGCTGCCCGCGGGTACTGGCTGGTTCGGCTGGGTTAGGGTAGCAAGCAAAGGTTTACGAGACCTTGGCCACTACCGGACCCGGCCGAACCAGCTGCTTTTGCGGCAGTGCTTACCGGCCCTTTACCGGCCGCCAAACAGCCGACCGAAGAACCCGCGCTTCTTTTTGGACTTGATTTTCACCTTTGTCACCGTACCGGTTGGCGCGGGCCGCACTGCCGGACGGACTGCCGGGGCGGGGCGGGTTGCGGGCGCGGGAGCCGGCGCGGCCGGCACCGGCAGCCGCGGCTCGGCCGGCGCCTGGGCCACCACTATTTCGGCGGCTTTGCCCTGAGTCAGCACCCGCAGCGGCCGGCTTTCATTGTGCAGCCGGTCGACGGCGGTGAGGTAGTAGGCATACTCGGTGCCCGGCACGGCGGCGGTATCAACCAGGGTGGGCGTCACGCCGGTGCGGGCGGGCACCAGGGCCAGGATGTTGCGCGGGTCGTCGGGCGTGGGCGTCTGGTCCTGGGTGAAGCGGTACACCACGTAGTAGCGGGCCACGTCGCCGTCGGCGGCGGGCGGGCCGGGCTGCCAGGTGAGCGTGATGGCCGGCCGGGCGCGGGTCAGCACCAGGCGCTGCACGGGGCGCGGCGGCACGGCATCCAGCCACGGCATGGTGGGGACCAGGGCGGGGTAGCGAAACAGGTTCTGCCGCAGCGAGTCCTGCATGTGCAGGGGGTTGCGCATGAGCGACTTGGAGCTGAAAAACACGCTGCCGCTGACCTGCGTCGGGTACGAGCGGTTCAGGCGGATTTGCTTGGGCATTTCCCGCGGATTGCGCCAGGAGGTATCGGAGCGGGTATTTTCCAGCATCCGGTAAAAGCCCTGCCCGATGTAGAGGTGGCGGTCGAAGTGGTTGCGCGTCCACCACTCCAGCAGCACCGGGTAGGGCACCAGCTTGAAGGTGGAGCTCCAGTACAGCTGGGGCACGATGTAGTCGATCCAGCCCCGCTGCAGCCACAGGCGGGAGTCGGCGTAGAGGTTGGCGTAGCTGGGCTGGCCGGCGCGGGTGTCGGAGCCCTCGGGGTGGGCCGACTTGTTCATCCAGACCCCGAACGGCGACACGCCGAACTTCACCCAGCGCTTGGTGCCCTGAATCGTGTCGTGCAGGCTTTCGATGAGCTGGTTCACGTTCTGCCGCCGCCAGTCGGCCAACGCCAGCCCTTCGGGGTTGTACTGCTGAAAGGCCGCTTCATCGTGGATTTTCTGGCCCGGCTCGGGGTACGGATAGAAGTAGTCGTCGAAGTGAATGCCGTCCACGTCGTAGCGGCGCACCACGTCCAGAATCACGTCGGTAATATGCTGGCGCACGGCGGGCAGGCCGGGGTTGTAGAGCAGCAGGCCGGCGTAGCGCAGAAACCACTCGGGGTGCTGCCGAAACGGGTGGGTGGGCGCCAGCCGCCGGGTCACGGAGTCCATGCTGGCGCGGTAGGGGTTGAACCAGGCGTGAAACTCCATGCCCCGCAGGTGGGCTTCCTCAATCAGAAACGGCAGCGGGTCGTAGCCGGGCGCTTTGCCCTGCTGCCCGGTCAGCCACTTGCTCCAGGGCTCCAGCTCACTCTGGTAGAAGGCGTCGGAGGCGGGCCGGATCTGCACGAACACGGCGTTGATGCCGTTGCGCTGCTGCACGTCGAGCATGCGGCGGTACTCGCGGCGCTGCTGCTCGGGCGTGAGCGTGCGGCTGCTGGGCCAGTCGATATTTTCCACGGTGGCAATCCAGACCCCGCGCATCTCGCGCTTGGGCGGCGCCTCCTGGGCGCGCAGGACCGGCGCAAAAGCCGTCAGCAACAGGACAAGAACAAGGGTGACGGCAGAAGGGCGGGCAGCCGGGAACAATCGAAGCATCAGCACGGAAACGGAGAAAACGCCCGCAAATTACGCAGCCCGCCGCCGGTTTCCCCGCTCTACTGCCGTTTGTTGCTGCTGGCAGCGCTTAAAATCTTTGGAGCTGTGCAAGGAAGTCGCGCGCACTATCCCACCCCGGAACAGCCTGCTTAGCGCCCGCGGTAAGGGCCGCTAGGGCTAGCGCGTCGCGGCGGCGGGCTGGACCAACCACCGCAGGCCCCCAGACTACCGCAGTAGTCGATGGCCGGCAACGACACGGCCCAGCAGCTTGTACAGGTATTTTCACAAAATGGAAATTACATGTACAACTGTCCTCACGTCACTGTACATGTATTTTTTGTTTTGTGAAAATACATGTACAACTACTGCGGGCGGCAACTGCCCCGGTCGTGGTAGTTGGGGCCGCTTCCCGCAACCGCATCCGGGCGCGCCCTCACGGGCGCCCAGCCCGTCATGCAGCGCATTCTGCGCCTCAAGCAGAGCCGAAGCATCTCGCGTGCAGTCGTTGAATTACTACTCCTGGGTCAGCAGGCGAGATGCTTCGGCTGCGCCTCTGCATGACGGTCGGTTGTGGGCAAGTAGAGCCACTGTCCACTCAGCCTCAGTCCAGCTCCGCGAAATCCAGGTCGAGCAGGTCGAATTCCCGCCAGCGGTGAAAGTCGAAGTGCCACCACTCATCAGCATAGTTGGCAAAGCCGTGGTGGGCCAGCACGGTGCGCAGCAGGGTGCGGTAGTGGCGCGCCGGTGCCGCGACGGGCTCGTAGTCGGCGTGGGCGGCGGGCGTGAAATCGTCGAAATCGGTGGGCATGGGCACGGGGCGGCCGGTGGCCAGCGTCACCAGGCTCACGTCGAGCGAGCAGCCGCGGTTGTGGCGGGAGCCGCGCCAGGGCGGGGCGGCGTAGGTTTCGTCCCGGATTTGCTCCCACACCCGCACCGTCACGGCGTAGGGCCGGTAAGCATCGAACACCAGCAGCCCAAGCCCGTGCCGGCTCAGCTCCTGCTGCGCGCCTTGCAGGGCCACCGCGGCGGGCCGGCGCAGGAAGGCCGCCGCCGTGGCGTAGAGCGGCGCGCCCACCAGGTTGTGGGCCGTGGCGTAGCGGATATCCAGCTGCAGGCCGGGCACGAAAGCCGCCAGATTTACCAGCGCCTGCTCGGGGTGCTGGTAAATCTGCGCCCGGTACTGGGCCGCCGTCAGCACCACGGGGCCATCGGCGGCGGCAAGGTCAGGGCTGGGCATGGTCGGGAACGGGTGGAATGTAGGCAGCGGGCAGCACGCTTCGGGTAGTGCTAAAAAGGCAAAATCTTATTATTCCCTTGACCTACAAAGTAAAAATCGTAAATCATCTATTGATTTCCACTATCCCGCCACGAAAGGCATTTCTCACCTCCCATTTTTATCCCAGATGAAAGTACCCTCTATCGTAACGGCCTTATTATGCTGGACCGCCAGCTACCCCAGCCAGGCCTAGGTCGTCAACGGCAATAGCTACCAAATCGACAAAATAGTTGATATCCAACCTTACCCTACCGCAACCCAGTCTCACCTGACTTTCAGCGGGGCCGTGGGCGTCAACCAGTGGATTTTCCAGGGCGGCAATGCCACTGGCAAATTTCACATCGCTCCCGGCTGGACGGAGTGGAACAAAGGTAGTACCCTTTCCAGCTCCGGGGCCGTGCAGTTTCGGGGGCGGGTGGGGATTGATGTCGATCCGGATCTGACAAATTCGATGAAGCTGGCCGTAAATGGCCCCATTGGAGCCCAGACGGGCATTTACGTGCGGGCGGTGGGCACTGCCTGGCCCGATTTCGTCTTTCAGCCCCGGTACTGCCTGCCCCCGTTGCCCGAAGTAGCCGACTACATCCGGGCCAACGGTCATCTGCCCGACGTGCCATCCGCGCAGACGGTGGCGCAAGAGGGGGTTGAGCTCGTGACGATGAATGCGGTGCTGCTGCGAAAGGTGGAGGAAATTACCCTGTACCTGCTGGAGCTGCGCAAAGAAAACGATGCCCTGCAGGCGCGGCTGATGCGGCTGGAAGCGGCTGGAAGCGGCTGGAAGCGCGGAAAACGCAGTAGCAGCCCGTCGATTACCTATCTCCACGTAAGTCCACTGCTATGAAACCCCTGCTTCCCCTTGCTTACTGCTCCTTTACCCCGCGCTGCCGCCAGGGCTGGGCGTGGCTGCTGCTGCCCCTGCTGCTCGCCCTGCCGCGCCTAAGCTACGGCCAGACACAGGTGCCCACCTACGAGTGGGCCACTACCTGCGCCAGCTACGAGGCGGGAGGATTTGGCCCCACCAAACTGGTAGTGGACGGACAGGGAAACACCTACGTGTGCGGCACGTTCACCGGCACCACACTCATCGGCAACACGACGCTGACGACCAGCGGGCCGGACCCGGGCAAGATGGACGTGTACGTGGCCAAGCTCAACGCCCAGGGCCAGTACCTGTGGGTGGCCCAGGCCGGCGGCGACGGGGAGGATTTTGCCACGGGGCTGGCCCTGGACGGGCAGGGGCACGTGTACGTGGGCGGGCTTTACAACAGCTTTCTGCTGCGCTTCGGCGGCAGCGGCACGGGCATCGGCGTGTACGTGGCCAGCAGCCAGACCGACGGCTACGTAGCCCAGCTTGATGCGGCTACCGGGGCCTGGCAGTGGGCGCGGCGTATGGGCGGTACGGGGGGCGAGAGCGTAGCCGGCTTGGCAGCCGACGCGGCGGGAAACGTGTATGTGGCCGGCAACTTCAGCAGCCGGAGCGCCACCTTTGGCCCTTTCACCTTACTGAATGCCTACACCGTCAGCGATACAAGGCGAGATATTTTCGTGGCCCGGCTGGATGCCACGGGCACGTGGCAGTGGGCCCAGCGCACGGGCGGCGTGGGCGAGGAAACCGTCCGGGACATGGTGCGCGACCCGGCCGGGGGGCTGTACCTGATCGGCGATTACACGGGTCGGGCTCCCTACAGCGTCACTTTTGGCACCACGACGCTGTCTGCGCCGACGGGTGTTGGGACCAATAACAGCGCAGGCGATGCATACGTAGCCTACCTCAGCGAGAGCGGGGCGTGGCAGTGGGCTGAGCAGACGGGCAACAACACAAATACGAGTGGTAGCGAACAAGTCTTACGACTGACTAATCTGACGCTGGATGGCAGCCGCCACCTATTCGTTACGGGTGACTTTAGAACACTCAATATGCGGCTAGGAGCCACGGTGCTGACCAACGTGGGCAGCCCGGTCCTGGGCGTACCATATGTGATTTATAGAACAGACGTATTCGTAGCTCGCTTCGACATGGCTACGCGCAGCTGGGCCTGGGCTTCGCGCGCGGGTGGCGTCGAGAGTGACGCCATTGGGCAGCCCGTAGTGGATGCGCTCGGGCGCGTCTTCGTGGGAGGCTATATCCGCAACGACGTGCGCCCCCCGTTCAATAACCGCGAGATTGCGCTGGCGCAGCTGGATGCCAGCACTGGAGCCTGGCAGCAGGTCATCACCCCCACGCCCGGCTTCTACTTGTCGAGTGCGCTGGCATTTGATACTGGCGGGAAATTGCACATATAGCGGATTCGTGAACGGTGCGGCCAGTGGTCAAGCGGGCTGGGTGTGGTAGCCGCAGTGGTCGAACCAATTGCTGGCATCCTGGCTGGTAATCCAGTCGATGGCCTCTTGCAGTCCCTCTTTCAGCGCGTCGTAGGAGCGGGCCGCGCTGGCGCGCAGCTTGGTTTTAAGCTTGCTCCAGGCCTGTTCGATGGGGGTGAAGTCGGGCGAGTAGGGCGGTAGGAACACGAGCTCCACGCCCCGCTTGGCCAGCCACTCGCGCAGCCCCGTGAGGTGATGCACGGGCAGGTTGTCGAGCACCAGCACGTCGCCTGGGCGCAGCGTGGGGGCTAGGCAGTAGGCCACGTAGAAGGCAAAGCCGCGCTGGTTGAGCGCTCCCTGTAGCAGCTGCACCGCGCCCAGTCCCTGCACCGACAAGGCCCCGATCAGCGTCAGCGCCGGGCCCCGGCGTAGTGGCACGGCCCCGCCAACGCGTTGCCCGCCCACGGCCCGGGCGTGGGTGCGGGTATAGTCCAGGCGCAGGCCCGTCTCGTCCAGGAAGTGGAAGCGGTTCACGTCGGGGCGGGAGCAGACCTGTTCGAGGTGCTGCTGGCGGGCCGCCCGCACCCGGTCGGTGTCGCGTTCAGTGGCGTGGCGGCTTTTTTTTTCGCCGCAGGTGCTGTTCGTGCAGCGCCTGCCAGAGGCAGGTCTGGCCCACGGGCCGCCCGCCCTGGGCCTGCCAGGCCTGGTTGAGCTCGGCCAGCGTGGCGTCCGCGTGCTGGCCCACGTAAGCCACCAGCCAGGCCTGCGCGGCCGCGTCCAGGTAGCGGGCCCGCCCGCCCGTGGCCGGCTTGGGGGCCAGCGAGCCGGTGGCGGCCTGCTGGCGCAGCAGGTCTTTGACAAACGAGCGGCTCACGCCGAAGCGCCGCGCCACGGCTACTTTCCGGGCACCCGGCTCCTGGCATGCCGCTGCTACCCGGGTGCGTAAATCAAGCGAATACGGTCTCATCTTACAGAATACGGCCTCCCGACAAATACGGACGAACTGTTCACGAAACCGCTATAGCCTCCGTATTTAATTCTCCAACGGCCGCATTGCCGCCCTTTTCGCTGCTGAACCTGGGGGGCAGCGGCACCTTCACGGGGTACGTGGCGCGGCTGGGACCGTTGGCGCTGGGCACGCGGGCGGCCCGGCGGAGTGGGGGGAGCCTGGCCGTGTGGCCCAACCCGGCCCGCCAGAGCGAAGCCTGGGTGAGCGGGGCACCGGCCGGGCAGGCCGTGGGGGTGTATGATGCGCTGGGCCGACTGGTGCGCACGGCCGTGGCCCAGGGCAGTACACCAGTGCGGCTGACGCTGGGGGCGCTGCCGGCCGGGCTATATGTGGTGCGCGCTGGTGCGCGGAGCGCCAAGCTTATAGTAGAGTAACTACGGTTTCAAACAGGTATGCAGCAGGTCGCTATGGTACGTTGTCTTCTTATTTTGAGCATTGGCCTGGTCAGTTCCGCCCAGGCCCAGGTGCCGGCGGTCGTGCAGACGACCACCTACACGAGTTCACTCCAGGCCACCAGCAGCATCTGGCTGCAGGATGGCTATTCGGCCCCCGATGGCTATGAGGCCCGCATCGTGTACCCCGAGGCGGTGGCGGGACGCTGGTCGTTGCCCCAGCCCTGGACCACCTTCGTGCGCGGGGGAAGCAGCCCCGACGGGATGGTCGGCATTCATACTCACCTGCTGCCCAATGGCCGGGTGCTTAGCTGGGAGGGGCATAATGACAATGAGGTGGATTCAGTTCACCGTATGTCTCACGTGTATGCCTGAAACCCCGACCCGGGTAGCGCGGAATACCCAAACCGCTACGGACAGTTTGACAACATGATTTTACCCGTGGATGTACGTGGCCCCGAATGGCAACGTGTTCAACGCGGGGCCGAACACCGATACGGGCTACCTCTCCACTGCCGGTACCGGCAGCTGGAGTGCTACGCCCAATCTACTCCGTACTGCCGCCGGTGATGAGCGGGGGGCGGGTACGTCGGTGATGTATGCGCCGGGCAAAATCATGAACATCGGCGGGGGCCTGGGTGGCGGAATAACCAATACCACGGAGTTGCTGGACATCAATGGCAGCGCACCCACCTTCGTGGCCGGGCTGCCGATGGCCCTGCCCCGAATGCACGTCAACTCCACTATGCTGCCCGACGGGAGCGTACTGGTAACCGGGGGCACCACCAAACCCTCTGTCGACGACCAAGATGCGACGCTTTTCCCCGAGCTGTGGCAGCCCGGCAATAAGCTCAGCCCGAAAGGCACCTGGACGGTGATGGCCCCCATGCACGAGCCCCGGCTCTACCACTCCACGGCCCTGCTGCTGCCCGATGCCACGGTGCTCTCCACGGGTGGCGGGCAGGGCGGCCAGTATGCTGACCACCCGACCTACGAAATCTTCACCCCGCCTTACCTGTGCCGGGGGCTGACGCGGCCGGTTCTGTCATCCGCGCCCGAGGCCGTCGCCTACCAGCAGCCCTTCACGGTCACTTCGCCCCAGGCCGGCACCATTGCCCGTGCTACGCTGGTGCGGCTTTCGTCCGTCACCCACTCCTTTAACATGAACCAGCGGTTTCTGGAGCTGCCGGTAGCAGTGGTTAATGGCAGCGAGCTGCGCCTTACCGCGCCGGCCAATGCCAATACGTGTCCGCCGGGGCACTACCTGCTGTTTTTGCTGGATGCCAACGGTACGCCTTCCATCGCCAAAATCATCAGCGTCAATTCCAGTGCCTGCGCCAGCCTGCTCACCCTGGCCGAAACCAGCGTGAGCAGAACCTCGGCCTGTGAATTGCTGGCTACCTATAGTACCGGTGGGCAAAACCTCGCGGCCGGCTACCGCTGGTTTATCGATGGGGAATACAAGCCTCAATTCGATAATCAGAGCAGTATATCGTACCCCTTTGAGGTACGCACGGCCCGCGCCACCATCCGCGTGGAGGTGCCGCCCGCCTGCGGGGGCAACATACTGCTGTCGGCCGCGCTCGATGTTCGCCAGTTCTTTCCGCAATGCGCCGTGCAGGTGGAGCGGCCGGCGCTGCGGTAGCTAAATTCAGGCAGCTCCCATTGGCCGCCTCCATCCTCACTGCTTAAAGCGGCTCAGATCGGGCTGGTAGCGGCGGGGGCGCTGCCGCTCGTAGTCGTACACGGCCCGGCCCAGATCCCGCAGGAAGGGCAGGCCGATGGCGTCGTACTCATACTTGTCGTCGTTGAGCACCTCGTCGGCATTCACGTACAGCACGGCGCTGAGCAGAAACTCCACGCCGTGGTCGAAGTCGGCCACGTAGGCGTTGTCCGTCAGGAAGCCGTACGCCTGGCCAATCTTGTTGAACACCCGCACCCCCGGCGGCAGCGGCGCCAGTCCGCCCCCACCGAGCAGAAACTTGGCGTAGGTATCCGGGTAGTGCGCCGCATCATAGCGGGGAGCCGGACTTTCGCGGGGAAACATGGAGAGGTAGCGGTACAGGAGCTGATAGTCGTCCTCGTCCAGCGCAAACCGGCGTTTAGGAGGCGTGGCCGCCGGAAACAACACTGCCCGCAGCAGCCGCTGCTGGTCGGGCAAGGCGAAGTAGCTCTTGGTGCTGAAATCCAGCGGCCGGCTTACCAGGCTGTTGCCTTGCCAGTACGCTTGCCCGATACGCTCGTTTTGCAACCCCAGCTCGGGCAGGGGCCGCGCGTTGAACGCGGCGGGCTGCCGGTACACGACGGTCTGCAGCGCCGTGTCGGCATAAAAAACCAACGGACTGGTGTGGCGGGAGTTCGGTTCCTGGTCGCCCACGGAGAGGCGGTGCAGCAGGCGGGTGCGGCGCAAGCCCCGTTGGCGGAGCTCCGCATTGAGCGCGTACTGGCCCACAAACTCGTAGAGCCGGTTGAAGGCGTCGTTGTCGCTCACCAGCAGCACCTTGCGAATGTAGTGCCCGATGCTGGCGCGGCCGCTGGCACTGCTCGTGTCGCGCGCCACCCGGGTCTGGCCGGCAAAGGCCGAGTCGATGCGCAGCGGGGAGTCGGGCCCGAGGCGGCCCAGGTGCGGGTGCTGCCGCAGGAAGCGCAGCTTTTGCAGGGCCAGCACGGCGGCGGGCAGCTTCACGGTGCTGGCCGGGTAAAAATACTGCCCGGGCCGCACCCGGTAGCGAAACGTGCGGAAGTGCGGCCGGTTGTGGGCGTCGCGGTTTATCTGCGTGTACAGGATCTGCAGGCGGTAGCGGGCCGGGTCGCGCAGGACGCGCCCAAACCGGACCGTATCGGCCCGCAGCAGGCGCGGCAGGGGGTTGGCGAGCTGGGCGGCGGCGCGCCGCAGGGGCAGGCCACTCAGCAGCAGGCCCAGCGCGGCGCCCCAGCGGATCAGGAAACGAGAAAAAGCCAGCATGCGCCGGAAAGATACGTTTCCGGCGCGGGCTGGCTTCATCAGGGCGGCAGAAAAGGCTACTCCTCTTTCGGGCTGCCGTCGGCGGCAGAATCGGGGCCGCCTTCCAGGCCGTTGGTCTGGCTGGCATCGCCGTAGCTGCCGCGGATTCCGTCGCCGGAGCCCAGGTTGCTCTGGGTGCTGGCCGGGTGCGTGCCCGCGGCGGGCGACGTAGTGGGTGGCGTAGTGGGCGCGTCAGCCTGGCGGCCCTGCTGTTCGGCGTTGGCGTCGGGAGTGCTGCCGGCGGCCGGCGGATTCTGGTTTTCGGGAGTATCGGTCATGGTGGGCGGGTAAAAGCAAGAAGAAATCTACTGCCTGCTATACGCGGCCCCGGCCGGCTGGTTGAGGCGGTTTTTCCGGGGAGTTTGCTCATCTTGCTACGCTATTCCCCGGCGGCTATTCCATCTTCCTGCTTATGTCCGTTCCTCCCGATAACGATTTTCTTACCGCCAAATCCGACGCTGAGCTGCTGTTTCTGGTTCAGAACCCAACCTACTACCACCCCGACCTGGTGCAGACGGCGCGGCGGGAGCTGCAGCGCCGCAGCGTGCCCTGGGCGGCGGCCCCGGCCGCGGGCACCCCGCCCGACCTGGTGGCTTTCGCCGAGGAGCCGCCCGAGCGGCGGTGGCTGGTGCCCGCCCTGGGCGGCGGACTGGTAGCCCTGGCCCTGGGCGTCTTTTTTCTGCGAACCGGCGCCACTCCGCCGCCTGCGCCGGCCAGGCCCGCGCCGCCGGCCGCGCTGGTAGCGGTTGAAACCCACCTGCTGCCGTCCTTTGAGGGGCTGACGGCCAGCCAGCTGCGCAAGATGCCGGCGGCCCTGCCCCCCGGCGAGCAGGCCGATACCACCGCCCGCCGCAAGTACCTGCTGCTGGCCCGCCGCTACTGGGAAGCCGAAAATCAGTCGGCCTACCTCTACGAGCAGGCCCTGCTGGGCAAGGCCTCGCCGGCTTTGCCGGGTCAGGTGGAAACCACGCTCGACAAATGGCACCGCCTGACCAGCGCCCTGGTGTATGACCACCAGCTGCAGCCGGGCATGACGGCCCGCCTGGAGCTGATGGAGCAGGCCGCCGCCGTGCGGATTCAGAACCTGCAGGGCATGAGCGAGCAGGTGGGCTACGGCAACTTTCCGCTCAACGACGACCTGGTTTTCCTCAACGACTCGGTGCAGTACCTGCGCCAGGTGCTGCTGGGCGTGCCCGTGGCCCGGCGGCAGCGGCCCGTGCGCGGGCACCGCACCTTCACCGACGGCACGCCCGAGGTGCGGGAGCTGCCGCAGCTGCCCGAGGCCCGCCCCCAGCACAACCCGCTGTACGTCATCGACGGCCACCCCTTTCCCAGCGACGCCAGCACCGGCGAGGCCCCGGCCGCAGTCCGCCGCCTGAGCCCCGACTCGATTGCCAACATTGTGGTGCTCAAAGAAAAAGCCGCCGTGGGCCTGTACGGCCCCCGCGCCCACGATGGGGCCGTGGTTATCGTGACCAGGCATCCGGCCCAGGCGGTGAAAGGCGGGTGGAAAACCAAGACCATCCGCATCTTCTAGCCAGCTTGCCTGTTTAGCTGCCATGACCCCGGCCCTTCCCCCGCATGAGCTGTTTGCCCGGAAAACCGATGCGGAGCTGTTGTATCTGGCCCAAAATGCCCTGCGCTACCCTCCCGCGGTAGGGCAGGCCGCCGTGCAGGAGCTGCAGCGCCGCGGCCTTGTTCCCACCGCCGTGCCCACCCACCGCCCGCCGCCGCCCGCCCCCGCTCCGGCGGCGGCCGAGCGGGGGCTGCTGAGCGAAATCGGGCACCGCCTGTTCGGCGTCTCCCGGACGTACTTCGTCACGCCCGCGTTGCTGCTGCTGAACTTACTGGTGTATGCGCTGATGGTGGCCGGCGGCATGGATGCCTTTCATCCCGATGGGGCCACGCTCATTGCCTGGGGCTCCAACTTCTCCCCCCTCACCCTGCCCGGGCAGCCCTGGCGGCTGCTCACCAGCTGCTTTCTGCACGGCGGCGTGGCCCACCTGCTCCTCAACTCCCTGGCCCTGCTGTTTCTGGGGCGCCTGAGCGAGTCGCTGGTGGGGCCGGGGCGGCTGGCGGCGGCTTACCTGGTCAGCGGGGTGGGCGGCAGTTTGTTCAGCCTGTGGTGGCACAGCCGGGGCGTCAATTCCGTGGGGGCCTCGGGAGCCATCTTCGGGCTCTACGGGCTGGTGCTGATGCTGGCCCTGACGGGTGCCGTACCCATGACCAAGGCCCAGCGCTACAGCCTGATCTGGCTGGTGCTGCTGCTGGTGCCCGGCGAGCTGGAGGCCGGCCTGAAAGCCACCACCGACAATGCCGCCCATATCGGCGGGCTGATTACCGGGCTGGTGGTGGGAGCGGTGCTGAAAATCGTCGGCCACCGCGGGAGCTGAGGCCGCTTTTCTCCCGGAGCTGGCATAGGGCTCCGCCGGGGTGAGCAGCAGGTGATGCGGCGGCATTGCAAACCCTGCCGACCTGAGCAGCAGCATGCCGCTTTTTCTGCCCCAGACCATATCTTTGCCTAAACCCAGCCTGCCGCCCTATTAAACAGACCCTAGGGCGCCTTTCCCTCCTGCTGGCCGCCGCCACCGCGACCATGAGCAGCACCCGGGCTCAGCAGGTCCTTCCCAACGGCACGCTCGAAACCCGGGTTACCCGCCGCGGCGACGCCCCCACCAGCTGGCTTACGTTCGATGATGCCCTGGTTGTGGCGGTGCCTTTTCCGGTGCCTCCCACCGGCGGCGTTACCAAGGTCCCTGACTCCCACGCCGGCAGCTTTGCGGCCAGGCTCACCACGGTGCAGCCCCTGTTTCCGCCCGGTCCTACGCCCGGCCTGCTCGCGCTGGGCACCAAAATCTCGCAGGCCGATGTCGACGCCGATAGCGTTGACCTCGTCGGTGGGCTCCCCTACACGTCCCGCCCCGCCCGCATGCAGTTTTACTACAAGTTCACCGGCACTATTGCCTCTACCAACGACCGGCCGACGGCCTCCGTGTCGCTGACCAAAACTGTCGGTGGGGTGCGCCAGGTCATTGCCACGGGACGCCTGCTTCTGACGGCTACGGCCACGGCCTACACCCTCGGCGACGTGGCCCTGCGCTACAAATCCAGCACCGCCCCCGATTCCATTCACATCGTTTTTGCATCCGGCAATATTACCCCCGACAGCAACTCGGGCTTCACCCTGGGCAATGCGCTCTTCGTGGATGACGTCGTGATGAGCGGCACGGCCACGGCCACCCGCGACGCCCGGCTGCAGGCTGCCGTCAGCGGGTACCCCAACCCCAGCGCCTCGGGCCGGTTTAGCCTGGCCGCGCCGCAGGAAGCCGCTCTGGTGCAGGCACCTTTCACCGTCCTGGATGCCCTGGGCCGCATAGTGCTGCAGCAATCGGCCGGGCAGGCCAACACCACGGGCGCCCGCGCCGTAGATTTGAGGGCCCAACCGGCCGGCGTGTATTCGCTGCGCCTCGACACGCCGCGCGGTCCGGTTGTGCATCAGCTTTTGATCAAGTGACCGACTCCGCCTTTCCTTCCGGCGAATCCAGCCCAGACCGCCCTTCGCGCTGGCGTCGTTTTTCAACGGCGGCCCGAAGGGCGGCTTCGTTTCCCGTCACGGGCTTCGACTTCCTTTACCGCACCGGGCAGGCTTACCGCCACTTCACGCTGCCCATCCTGAACGGGGCCATCGGCGACCAGCTGGCGGCCCGCCACGACCACCGCGCCATCCGCTTCAGCCTGCGCCGCTACGGCGCCGACGTGGCCGTAGCCGACCTGCAGCTGCCCGCTGCGCCCGCCAAAATCGTGGTGTTTCTGCACGGGCTGATGGGCGACGAGATGATCTGGCAGTCGGGCACGTCGGATACGCCGCGCTATGGGCCCCTGCTGGCCCAGCAGGCCGGCGTGCAGTGCCTGTACGTGCGCTTCAACAGCGGCCTGCACATTTCGGAGAATGGGCAGCTGCTCCACCAGCTGCTCACCGAGCTGGTCGATACGTACCCCGCGGCGACCCGGGAGCTGGTGCTGGTAGGCCACTCTATGGGCGGCCTGGTCATTCGCAGCGCCGGCTACTACGGCACGCACCCGGCGCCGGCCCCCGCCGACCAGCCGGCCCCAGGTAGGCCGGAGAATGACGCCCCCTGGGTGGCGCGGCTCCGGTCGGTGTTTCTGCTGGGCGTGCCCAACGAAGGCTCGTTTCTGGAACAGAACAGCCACTTCACCTCCGTGGTACTGCGCAAGGTGAATGTGGCGCCAACGCGGTTTCTGAGCAACGTTATGGACCAGCGCAGCAACGGCATCAAGGACTTGCGCCACGCCTTTTTGGTTGCCCACGACTGGCAGAACCCGCACGCCAACGACATCCTGCTCCCCCCGCGCACGCTGGTGCCGCCCCTGCCCGGCGTGCAGTACCACGTGCTGGTCGGCTCCCTGCTCAAAACCGCCGGCTCGGCCCTCAACCACTACTTCGGCGACGGCCTGGTGGGCGTCGGCAGCGGCATCGGCCGCCTGTTCGGCGACCCTGCCCTGCCGCCCGATTCGGGCATCCGCACCCGCGTCTTTCCCCAGCAGCACCACGGCAGCCTGCTTTCCAACGCCGAGGTGTATGCCTATCTGCGGGAGTGGGTGTAAGCGCAGGGGCCGGTTGGCGGGCGCGGCGGGCCAAAGAAAAACCCGTGGCTAAGCTAGCTACGGGTTTTGCGGGATAAGGCCCCGGAATCATCCTTCTTGCCGCGGCTTTTGGATTCACTTACCGCCGTCCAGTGCAGTGTGTTTCAATCCAGCCGCCGTAAGGCAGAGTTTCCCGGCTTAGCCTGGGGACAGAGGTGGCAGGCGGCGTAGCTTTCTACGCGGGCCTTTGGGCGCGAAAAATCTTTATTTGCTGAGCATCGGTGAGGAGAAACTCGGCGACGAAACGGTCGTTCTGCTTAACGCGTTTCGCCTGCAGATCGAAGCCGAGGTCAGCCATTATTTTCCGAATAAGCCGGGGCATGGGCCGGGGAATGCGCCCATTGCGCAGGTTTATCACCATTGAGTAGTTCAACTGCTGAGTCTCAACCCAAGGCTTCAAATCCCCGTGCATAAAGGAATTCAACCAGTCTTGAACGTATTGAAAGGCCTCATCATAGGTGATGATGAGACCTGGGGAGTCGGCCACGGAGGCCGGAACCGGATCTGACATAATCATGGGTACAAAAGGTGTGGTGACATGGCGGACGGGGTAACTGCATTATAATATACACAAAGTTTCTCAGTGGTTGCCAATTTCATTCCGGCCGCCAGCCTCACTCTTCATTCCGTGCGGCTTTCCTTGGCCTACCCCAAGCCTTCGCCCCTCGGGGAATCTTTGCCGGTAAGAATGCAACTATACCCTGCGCTACTGGTGGCGCCCCTACGGCCGCCGCCAGCAGGCAGAGACACACTTTAGGGGACAGCTACCGGTTTCACGGGCCGGTTCGTGAAACTGAGCAGTATTGCCAGGCACCCGATGCGCTGAGCCCGAGCCAGCCCAGGCTGCACCCGACTGACCAGCACGTTCAGCGCCTGGCTGAACTCACCTGCCCAGGCGACATTGAGTCGCTCAATGTCGCCTGGGCAGGCCCTTAGTTTTATCGAAATAGGCGCTGGTATTCAGGTGCGGGGCGTACCCGGCCTGCTTGAGCGGCCGTCTGCCTCACCTCTTCCCCCGGCAAAGCCACGGCGGCCTACTGTCGAATCCGGAGGTGTACTGATGTCGGCGCAAGCGGGGATAGTAGCGGCCGGCGCGCCCAGGGAGGCTACCGGAGCTTTTTTCACCTCTTTGGGCGCGCCGAGCGGCATTGCGGGCGGTTATTTTAACCCTGCTTCCCCAAAGCCGGCCGCCCCGATTGCCCGCTTATTGCGGAGCTACTGCTGCCTTAGGCTTTGCTTTGGCAATACGAGGATTGAAGCGGTAGCGCAGGCCAATGCTGCGGTTGCGCGTCAGGCCCGTGGGATTGCCGATCAGCGAGGTGTGCACCTCCCCGCTCACGTTGCGCAGGACGTGGTTGAAACCAAAGTCGGCCACCAGCTCCAGGTGCGGAATTAGCTGAAACCGACCACTTATTCCGGCCATAGCATGCAGGTTGGCACCCCGTCCTTCTAGGTAGCGGCAGTAAATAGTTTCGTCACCTACCGTTCGCTTCTGCTCACTCTTTACACCTAGGGCGGGTCGGTCGGGGCCCTTCTCCGCGCTAGCTCAGATAGGCATCTTCGCTCACATATTGGCCTACCGGATCATTTAACGCTTCGGCCCTCACGCCCCGGCCGGCTGCCGCTGCCCGGTTCGAAAACGCAAAAAGCCCGGCCTTGCGCAGACCGGGCTTTTCAGGAACTGGTAAGGTGCCGCGGTGTTACCGCAGTACGATTTCTCCAAACCCGGCCGCCACGACTACCCCCGGCAGCGCCGCCCCGGCTTCGGCCGCCACGGCCGTTATGGCAGACGCCGCGCCATCGGTGCTGACGGCGGCTGGCACGAAGGGCAGGCCGTGCAGCACCACCTGATACGTGGTGAAGCTGGGCTGGTAGTCGCCCTCGATGGCCTGGGTGAGCGTGAGGCTGGTTTCGGTGCCCGTTACGGTAAAGCGGCGAATGGTCCGGTGGCCT
Source organism: Hymenobacter algoricola (assembly GCF_039539525.1). Lineage (NCBI taxonomy): Bacteria > Pseudomonadati > Bacteroidota > Cytophagia > Cytophagales > Hymenobacteraceae > Hymenobacter > Hymenobacter algoricola. The sequence goes on from NZ_BAABDH010000002.1 coordinate 71,935, forward strand.
TCCTGGTAGCCGTAGCCTTCCCCACCGTCGTCGTAGACTACGCTCTGCTGGACCCCGTTTTTGAAGTAGACGTGCAGGGTCAGCTCTTCCACCTTTTTCTCGCCTACGTACTGCATCAGCGGGTACATGGGCAGCACGGCGCCGGCCTGCACAAACAGCGGAATCCGGTCGAGCGGGGCACTGGCCCACACTTCGGCCCCGCCGGCTTTGGGCTCGTCGGTCCAGTAGTAGAACCAGTCGCCGCGGGGCAGGTACATCCAGCGGCCGTCGGCGCCAGCCTGGGTGATGGGGCACACGAGCAGGTGGTCGCCGAGGCCGAACTCGGCCATGCGCAGGTAGGTTTCGGTGTCGGTCTGGTCGAGGAAGGTGAGCGGGCGCAGCATGGGCGTGCCCTGGCTCACGTACTGCCAGAAGGTGGTGTACATGTAGGGCAGCAGGCGGTAGCGCAGCTCAATAAACTGCCGGGCAATAGCGGTCGTGGCCTCGCCGAAGCTCCAGGGCTCCTGCTCGCCGTGGTCGCCGGAGCTGTGGGTGCGGAAAAACGGGTGGAAAGCCGCCAGCGCCATCCAGCGGGCGTACAGCTCGCCGTCGGGCGTATCAATGAAGCCGCCCACGTCGGAGCCGATGAAGCTGAAGCCCGAAATGCTCAGGCGCTGGCACTGGATGTTGGCCAGCCAGAGGTGCTCCCAGGAGGCAATGTTGTCGCCGGTCCAGCCCGAGGAGTAGCGCTGCCCGCCGGCGTAGGTGCTGCGGGTGATGGTGAAGGGCCGGTTGGGGAACGAGAAGCGCTTCACGCCCGCCGCCGTAGCCCGGGCCATCTGCATGCCATACACGTTGTGGGCCTTTTTGTGGGAAGCCGGGTGGCCGTCGTAGTCGAAGCGCACGTCGTCGGGGAAGGTGCCCTTCTCAAACACGGCGGGCTCGTTCATGTCGTTCCACACGCCGCGCACGCCGTCTTCCTCAATCAGGCCCTTAAACAGGCCGGCCCACCACTCGCGCACGGCGGGGCGGGTGTAGTCGGGGAAGTTGCACAGGCCGGGCCACACCGAGCCCTTCATCAGCGGCCCGTCGGCGCGGCGGCAGAAGTAGTCTTTCTCCAGCGCCTCGGTATACACCGGGTACTCAGGGTCAATCTTGATGCCCGGGTCGATGATGACGACGGTCTTGAAGCCGTCGGCCGCCAGCTCCCGCACCATCTTTTTGGGGTCGGGGAAGTGGGTGGGGCTCCAGGTGAAGCACCGGTAGCCGTCCATGTAGTCGATGTCGAGGTAGAGCGCGTCGCAGGGAATTTTCCGGTCGCGGAAGCCCTGGGCAATGGCTTTGAAGTTGCTTTCGGGAAAGTAGCTCCACTTGCACTGGTGGTAGCCCAAGGCCCACAGGGGCGGCAGCTCGGGCGGGCAGGTGAGGCGAGTGTACTCCTGGGTGACTTCCATGAGCGTGGGGCCGTAGATGAAGTAGTAGTTCATCTCGCCGCCCTGGGCCCAGAAGCTGGTCACGTCGGCGCGCTCGGCGGCGAAGTCGAAGCTGGCCTTGAAGGTGTTGTCGAAGAAGATGCCGTGGGCAATCTTCTGCTGCAGCTCCAGGTAAAAGGGGATATTCTTGTAGAGCGGGTCGCTGCCCTTGGTGTAGCCGTAGGTGTCGGTGCCCCAGTTGGTGAAGCGCTTGCCGCGCAGGTTCATGTTGTCGGGCTTGTCGCCGAGGCCGTAGTAGTGCACGCCGCTCTGCACCTGCTTGCTCATCTTCACCACGTCGTTGCCGGTTTCGTCGTCGTGCTCCCAGTGGAAGCCTTTCTCGTCGGCCGTCAGCACGTTGCCCGAGCGGTCGAGCACCCGCACCCGCAGCGTTTCCTTGGAGACGGTGCAGATCAGGCGGTCGGTGGTGATGCGGAAGTGGTCGGGCTTCTCGCGGAACTCCAGAAACTCGGGGTCCGGGCGGGGAATCTCAGCCGGCACGGCGTAGCTGAAGTCGGCGGCGAAGCCAACTTCGGTAGCGTAGCGGAAGCGCAGGATTTTATCGGTGATGACCTGCAGCTGCAGCTGCACGCCGTTGGCGCAGGAGAACAGGAAGTCGTTGGCGTGCTGCACGCCGGTCAGGACCTGGCCGGGGTAGAACTCCTGGCTGCCCTTCGCCGCCAGGTCATTGACCATGTAGTTATTTTCCTGAATCATATCAGCTCGTGGAAGTGGGGCAAAAGGTGCGGGCAAAAAATATTCCGGCGGGGCCGGAAGCGCAGTAAGTAAGCCTGCAAGGTAAAAAACGATTCCGCCGATTTTTGCCTAACATTACCTGGAAAACCCCAAAACGCCCTCTACACTCCCCACCAAGGCATTTTTATTCCCTATTTCTTTTCCTGCCGTTCGTCCGATCTATGAAAATGCTGCCCTCCAAAGTACTGCTGCTCGGCTGGGACGAAACGCCGCCGGCCGCCGGGGCGGCCCACCCCAGCGCCCTTACCCAGGCTTCCCGCCTGGCCCCCACCCTGCCCCTGACGGTGCTGGTGCCCTACCTGCCCGAGGTTTCGCCGGCTATTGCCCACACCCGGATTACCGGCCTGGGCAACCTGAATCCGCAGCGGCTGGCCACCTCCCGGCGTCGCGCCGGCGCCTGGCAGGCCCCCGCCGCGCCCTACGCCGGGGCTGCAGCTCCGCCCGCACCAGCTGCACCTGAAACGCCCGCCGCCGCGTACTCGGTAGCCGCGCCGGCCGGCCGCCTTACGCTGGTGGCCGCCGGAGCTGGGGCCCCGCCGGCCGTGGCAGCGCCCCCGGTTCAGCCCGCGGAAGCGGGCGCGGAGCCCGGCCCGGCCGAAGCCCACGACCTGAGCCAGCCGGCCGACAAGCTGACGCTGGAGAAAGAGGTGGCAGGCGAAATCGCCGAAGCTGCCGCCGCCGAAGCGGCCCCAGCGGCGGCACCTGCCACCGCTACCGACGCCGGGCAGCAGCCGCTGCTGCAGGCCCTGGCCGCCCTGCGCACCGAAAGCACCGCTGATGCCGACCTCAACTTCCGCGTTATCCAGTACGCCCGGTTTGCCGCGCCCCAGGCCCGGGAGCAGGATTTCGCGGTCATTTACGCCGCCGACTGGCCCGTGTGGCTGGCGGCGCTGGAAATCCGCCAGCTGACGGGCCGGCCGCTGGTGCTGCACGTGCACTCGTTGGCGGCCGACCGCAACACGCCCGCCGACCGGGGCTGGGCATTGGAGCTGGAACGCTTAACTTTACGCCGCGCCGACCTGGTTCTGGCCGCGACGCCCGCCGTGGCGGCGCGCCTGCAGGCGGTGTACAACCTGCCCGCCGGCCGCTGCCGGGTGGTGGACCCCAACGATTCGCACGCTCTGCACGAGGTGCTCAACAGCTTCCCGCCGGCCGACTAGCCGGCCCGCTTTATTTCCTTTTCATGCCCGAGTCTCCCGAACAGCGCTTCACTGCCACCCTTGAACTAGACAGTACCGACGGCGGCGTTATCCTGGTGATGCCCTTCGACGTGCCCGCTATGTTTGCCCCGCAGCGCGCCCCCTTCCACGTACGCGGCACCCTGGACGGCTTTCCCTTCCGCCTCACGCTCATCCAAAACAAGGAAGGCGAGTACACGCTGCCCGTCAACAAGCAGCTGCGCAACACCATCAATAAGAGCTGGACTTCCGACGTGGAAGTAGTAGTTGGTCCCGACACCGACGAGGGCCCGATGGAGCTGCCCGAAGACCTGGAACGGGTGCTGCGCACGGCCGGCATGCGCTCCAGGTTCGACGCGCTGGCCTACCCCCACCGCCGCGAGTACGTGCAGTGGATTGAGCGCGCCAAGAAGCCCGAAACCCGGATGCGCCGCGTGCAGGAAGCCCTGGAGCGGATTTCGGCCGGCAAAAAGCTAAACTAGCTACCTCCGCAACCAACCGTTTGAACCAAAAAAAGCCCGGCTTAGCCGGGCTTTTTTGCGTTTGAATCGGCCGCCTACCCCTTCGCCAGCACCAGGGCCGTGCGGCTCGTCACGTAGAGGCTGAGCTTATCCACGTCGTCCTCGCGGAAAGTCTCGTAGGTCAGCGTGTCGTCCACGCGGCTGAAGCCGCCGAAGTCGGCCGCATCCGACGACAGCACGACGCGGTAGCGGCCGGGCTGGGGCACGAAGAAGCGGTAGTCGGGGATGCTGGCCGTGACGTGGAAGTTGAAGATGAAAATCAGTCCGCCCCGCTCGAAGATCAGCACCTGGTTGGTGGCGTCCTCATTGAGCTTGCGGGCCGGCGCGGCGGCCAGCAGGCGGCGCTGCCGGGCCATGGTCACCAGGGCCTTATCGAAGGCCTGCAGGTACTGAAACTGCAGGTCGGGGTTGTCGGCCAGGCTCCACTGCCGGCGCGCGTGCTGGTAGCTCCACTCGTTGCCGGCCCGGGGAAAGTCGACCCACTCGGGGTGGCCAAACTCGTTGCCGATAAAGGTCAGGTAGGCCTCCCCGCCCAGACTCAGCGTGAGCAGGCGGATCAGCTTGTGCAGGGCCAGCCCCCGGGCCACCACCGGGCTGGGGTCGTCCTTGTGCATGTGCGCGTAGATGGCCGCGTCGAGCAGCCAGTGGGCCAGGGTTTTGTCGCCCACCAGGGCCTGGTCGTGGCTTTCGGCGTAGGCCACGGTTTTTTCGCCGGCCCGGCGGTTGGTGAGCGTGTACCACAGCTCACCCAGGTTCCAGTCCTCGTCGCGTTGGTGCTTGAGCAGCTTGATCCAGTAGTCGGGGATGCCCATACCCAGGCGGTAGTCGAAGCCGATGCCACCCTCGGCAATGGGGCGGCACAGGCCGGGCATGCCACTCATGTCTTCGGCAATGAGCAGGGCCCCGCGCTTCATTTCGTGGATGAGGGTGGTAGCCAGCTGCAGGTACAGCACGGCATCCTCGTCCACGTCGGGGCCGAAATACTGGTCGTAGCTCCCGAAGGCGACGCCTTCGCCGTGGTGGTGGTAGAGCATGCTGGTCACGCCGTCGAAGCGGAAGCCGTCGAAGTGAAACTCCTCCAGCCAGTAGCGCAGGTTGCTCAGTAAGAACTGCTGTACCTCGGGCTTGGAGTAGTCGAACAGCTTGGAGTCCCAGCCGGGGTGGTTGCCGCGGGCTCCCTCATGGAAGTACTGCCCGCCGGAGCCGTCGAAGTCGGCCAGGCCCTCAGCCTCGTTTTTCACCGCGTGGGAGTGCACCACATCGAGCAGTACCGCCAGGCCCCGGTTATGGGCCTCGTTGATCAGGTGCTTCAGGTCCTCGGGCGTGCCGAAGCGCGACGAGGCAGCGAAGAAGTTGGCCACGTGGTAGCCGAAGGAGCCATAATACGGGTGCTCCATGATGGCCATCAGCTGAATGCAGTTGTAGCCCAGGGCCTGGATGCGGGGCAGCACGTGGTCGGCAAACTCCCGGTAGGTGCCCAGGCGGTGCTCCTCGGTGGCCATGCCCACGTGGGCCTCGTAGATAAACGGCTCCCGCACGTAGTTCTGGATGCGGAATTTCTGGTCGGTCCAGGCAAACGGGGTTTCGGGCCGCCACACCTGCCCGGCGAAGTCCTTGGTGTGCTCGTCCTGCACGGCCCGGCGCAGGGTGGCCGGCAGGCGGTCCTGCCCGCGCACGTCGTTGGCCACGTGCACCTTGTAGCGGCTGCCGTGCACCAGGCGGCCCGCGTAGTCCTTATCGGCCAGAAAGACTTCCCACACGCCGTCGGCGCCCTTTTGCAGGGGCGTGGCACCCCGGTCCCAGCCGTTGAAGTCGCCGATCAGCGACAGGTAGGTAGCCGCCGGGGCCCACTCCCGGAACCAGTAGCCCCGGCGGCGGCCGTCGTAGTTGAGGCCCAGGCGCTGGTGGGCGGTGGCGAACTTAGCCAGCGAGCCGTACTGCGCGGTGAGCTCGGCCAGGCGCTGCTGCAGGCGGGCCTGCCGGGCCAGCAGTTGCGGCTCGTAGGGCGCCAGCCAGGAATCGTGCTGCACCAGGGGCAGGGCGGCAGCCGGGGCGGAAGAGGCGGAAGTATTCATAGCGGATCAGGAAGCGGGTTCGGGCCAAATCTACAACTACGCGCGCATTGCCGGCAGTTTTAGCGGCGGCCGGCCCCAAGCAGCCCCCGCCCGCGGTGTTCCGGCGGCGCAGTGGCTGTACCCGGCCACCGGAGTAGTACACTCAATTATTTTTTTTCGAGTGCCCTACTGAGGGCCGTCAGCTCCGGCAGTCGTACCCTCGATTGTTTTTTTTCGAGGGTACGACTCCGGCACCGAACGCCTGGGAACCAGGCCGCCCGGCGGCGCAAGTTGCTTCCCGCCCTTACCTTCACCCCATGAACTCACGCCTGCTCCTGCCGGGCCTGGCGCTGCTGCTTTGCTGCACTACCGCCGGCCCCCGCGCTACGACCACCGCTTCTACCCCGGCGGCCCCGGCCTACGCGGCGCGGCCGGCGGCCCCGCCCGGCTTCACGGCCCGCAAGGCGCTGGTCGTGTCGGCCCATCCGGCAGCCTCACGCGTGGGGGTGGAGATTCTGCGCCGGGGCGGCAATGCCTGCGACGCGGCCGTGGCGGTGCAGTTTGCCCTGGCCGTGGTGCTGCCCGCGGCGGGCAACATCGGCGGCGGCGGCTTTCTGCTCTACCGCGGCGCCGACGGGCAGGAAGGCGCCCTGGACTTCCGCGAAACCGCCCCCGCCGCAGCCGCGCGCGACATGTACCTCGACTCTCAGGGCAACGTTGTTGCCAGCCTGAGCACGCTGGGCCACCGGGCCGTGGGCGTGCCCGGCACCGTGGCGGGCATGGCGGCGGTGCACCAGAAGCTGGGTAAGCTGCCGTGGCGCGAGTTGGTGCAGCCGGCCGTGGACCTGGCGGCGAAGGGCGTGGCGCTGACGGCGAAGGAAGCGGCCGGGCTGAACGGCACCAAAAACGACTTCGCCAAAGTCAATCCGTACAGCGCCTACCTTATCGCCGGTACCTGGCAGCCGGGCGACGTCATCAAACACCCGGAGCTGGCCGCCACCCTGGGTCGCATCCGCGACCAGGGCCGGGCCGGCTTCTACGAGGGCGTCACGGCCGACTTCATCGTGGCCGAGATGCGGCGGGGCCGGGGCATTATTACGAAGCAGGATTTGCAGGGCTACCAGCCCAGGTGGCGCACGCCCCTGCACGGGCAGTACCGCGGCCACGACGTGCTGACGTTTCCGCCGCCCAGCTCCGGCGGCGTGGCCCTGCTGCAGATGCTGCAGATGCTGGAGCCCTACGACCTGCGAAAAGCCGGCTGGCACTCGCCCCAGGCCACCCACTGGATTACCGAAGCCCAGCGCCGGGTATACGCCGACCGTGCCACCTACCTCGGCGACCCGGACTTTGGCCGGGTGCCCGTGGCCCGGCTGCTCGCCAAAAGCTACAACCAGCAGCGCATGGCCACCACCCGCCCCCACCGCGCCACGGCCAGCCCGGACGTGACGGCCGGCACCAACCTGCCCGGCTACGAGTCGGACCAGACCACCCACTACAGCATCGTAGATGCCCAGGGCAACGCGGTGAGCTGCACAACCACCCTCAACGGGGCCTACGGCAGCAAGGTGGTGGTGGCCGGGGCGGGGTTTCTGCTCAACAACGAGATGGATGACTTCTCGGCCAAGCCCGGGGTGCCCAACTCCTACGGGCTGGTGGGCGGGGCCGCCAATGCCATTGCCCCCGGCAAGCGGATGCTGTCGTCGATGACGCCCGCCATCCTCACCCGGCAGGGTAAGCTTACGATGGTGGTGGGCACGCCCGGCGGCAGCACCATCATCACCAGCGTGCTGCAGGCCATCATCAACGTGCTTGACTACGACATGACCATGCAGCAGGCCGTGGCCGCTCCGCGCCTGCACCACCAGTGGCTACCCGACCAGATTGACGTGGAGGAAAACGCGCTGACCACCGTGGGCCGCGACTCGCTGAGCCGGCGCGGCTACCGGCTGAAGCCGCGCAGCGCCTGGGGCCGCATCGACGCCATCCGCCGCCTGCCCGACGGCCGGCTCGAAGGCGGCGCCGACCCCCGCGGCGACGACTCGGCCCAGGGGTATTGAGGAGTAGGGAGCAGGAAAATGGAGGCCGGTCCTTGCCAGGAGGCGCGCTGAGGCAATCCGGCCTCGAAGACGGGAAGAGCTTTTTCCATTTTGCACCCGTTAGAGGCAACGCGAAGTTCCCCTGCGCGAGGCGTTGAACGTTGTCGTTGCCATGGCCCTGATGCCTCGCGCAGGGGAACTTCCCGTTACCGCAAAAAGCCCCGCCGTATTCTTACGGCGGGGCTTTGCGGTTCATCCGGCTTGTCTGTATTGCCCGGGCCGGCTTGTCTGGCGTTGCCCGCCAGGACTGGTTGGCGTAGCCGGGCTCATACGCGGGTGGGCACGTAGGATTTCAGGTTGCCGGCGGCCATAATCAGCAGCTGGCCCAGGTGGCGCATCTGGTCCCCGATGCCGTTGTGGCCGTGGGGGCCGGCCCAGTCGTGCACGCTGCTGGCCGACTTGGAGGCCTGCTCGCCCAGGCGCTGCATCAGGGCGCTGGCATTGGCCCGGTCGCCGGTCTGGACGAATTCCTTGAGCTGGCCCAGGGCCGTGCCGGCGGCGGCAGTGATGGAGCTGCCGGAGTTTTGCAGGTAGGGAATCCAGCTGTCGATGATGGGCACCAGGCCGCTGGGGTCGTGGGCGAAGGTGTGGTTGTTGAACAGGTCGCCCAACGACAGGTTGGTGGAGTAGAGGTGGTCGTTGAGGTTGGCGGAGGAAAGGGCCATAGGGGTAGGAGTTGGGGTTGAGCTAAGCTGTACGCCAGATTTGGCCGGCTCGTTGCTGCGAAAGTTGGGCCCGGGGGCCGCGGGCTAGTATCTTGGGCCACCCATTGACTTTCGTTGCCATGCCCGCCCGTTTTTGCCGCTCCCTGTTGCTGTCTGTCCTGCTGCTGCCCCTGAGTGCCTACGCCCAGCGCGAAGCCGGCCCGCCCACCCAGGACCCGTTTGCGCGGCGCGAAACCCCGGCCACCCCCGTTTCCATCGGCAACTACCGCAGCCACACCTATGCTGGTGGCATCCTGAGCATCAAAAGCACTGACGGCGGCACGCTGCGGGTACAGCCTTGGGCTGAAGGCGTAGTCCGGGTGGAGTACTTTCCCGCCGGCAGCCCCATCAAACCCGACGCCTCGGTAAGCGTGGTGCAGCAGCCGGAAGTTTTTGGCAAGGGTCTTAACCGCAAGCTGGAGCCATACCTCACCAACGTGCAACGTGACGGCAGCTTCGTGCGCAACGAGGTCAGCGCGCTGGTATGGCCCCTGGTGAAAAACGCGGGCGGCACTGAATACACCATCCGCATTCAGAAGAATCCGCTCCGTATCAGCTACCAGCACGGCTCTGAACCCGTCGTTGCCGAAGCCGGCGGCGTGTTTCAGCGGCAGACTACCGAAACCTCCGGGGCCGGCGGCACGGGCGTCACGTTCCGGCTGAGCCCCGGGGAGCACCTCTACGGCACCGGCTCCCGGGCCCTGCCCCAGGACCGCCGCGGCCGCCGGCTGGAGCTGTATAACCAGGCCCACTACGCCTTCCAGAATGGGGAAGCCAACCTGGGCATCACCCTGCCGGTGGTCGTGTCGAGCCGGGGCTACGCGCTGCTGTTCGACCACCACACCGCCGCCACCCTCGACCTGGGCGCCACCAACAAGGACGTACTCGAATACAGCGGGGAAAACCTGGTCAACCTGGGCTACTTCATCATTGCCGGCAGCTCCTACGCCGAAATCCTGGACCGCTACACTCGGCTCACCGGCCGCCAGCCCCTGCCGCCGCGCTGGGCGCTGGGGCTGGTGCAAAGCCGCTTCGGCTACCGCAGCCAGCTCGAAACCGAGCAGGTGGCCCGCCGCATGCGCCGCAACAACTTCCCCCTTGACGCGCTGGTACTCGATCTGTACTGGTTTGGCACCACCAAGGACCAGGGCAACCTGGAGTGGGACTACCGGGCCTTTCCCAAGCCGGCCACCATGATGCGCCGCCTCGACTCGGCGGGCGTCAAAACGGTGCTGATTTCCGAGCCCTACGTGATGCGCAACTCCCGCAACGACGCCGAGGTGCGGGCCCGGGAGCTGGTGGGCACCGATGGGCGGGGCCGGGCCTACACCGTATCGTCGTTCTGGGCCGGGCCGGCCACGTTGCTCGACATGTTCCGCCCCGAAACCCGGAACTGGCTCTGGAACTACTACAAGCGCCACAAGGAAGAAGGCGTGGGCGGCTGGTGGAGCGACCTGGGCGAGCCCGAAAACCACCCGCTCGACATGAACCACCTGACGGGCTCGACCCGGGCCGTGCATAACGCCTACGGGCAGGCCTGGGCCGATATCTTCGCCAAAAACTACGCCCTGTACTACCCCAACGAGCGGCTGTTCAACCTGGTGCGCTCGGGCTGGGCGGGCATGCAGCGCAACAGCGTGTTTCCGTGGTCGGGCGACGTGAACCGGTCGTGGTCGGGCTACCAGGCCCAGGTGCCCATTATGCTGGGCATGGGCATGGGCGGCGTGGGCTACATGCACTCCGATGCCGGCGGCTTCTGCGTGGGCCCCGTCGATGCCGAGCTGTACACCCGCTGGCTGCAGATGGCCAGCCTGGGCCCGGTGCTGCGCCCCCACGGCGAAGGCGTGCCGCCCGAGCCCTACTGGTACCCGGAGCCCTACCGCAGCATCGTGCGCAACGCCACCCACCTGCGCTACGAGCTGATGCCCTACCTCTACTCTCTGGCCTGGGAAAACTCCCAGACCGGCACGCCCCTGGTGCGCCCCATGAACTTCGGACTCACTTTTTTGCAGATAAATGCCCCCTTGAGTTCGGAGGAAAAAGCTGCTGGTTTTACAACTGAGAATATTGGGCTACCCTCCTGGAAAGCCATTCCGGAGGGTAGCGCTTATTTCAACGATGGCCAGGGCGCAACGTATGGCCGAATGACTCGTGAAGATGCAATTGTAGTCGAGCATGCCCCGGCTACTGTCCGCCGCACTGGGCTGGCCAGTGGTTTTCCCATAATCCGGCCGAGTAAGGATAGTAATACCGAGGCCCTGGCCAACCTCAACGACCAGTACCTGCTGGGCCCCAGCCTGCTGGTGGCCCCGGTGATGCAGCCCGGGCAGCGCCGTCGCAACGTGGTGCTGCCCGCCGGCTCCTGGATTGACTTCTACTCCCACCAGACCCTGACCGGCGGCCGCACCGTGAGTTTGCCCGCGCCGCTGGCCCACGCCCCGCTGCTGGTGCGGGCCGGCGCCTTTCTGCCCCTGGCGCCCTACGTCTCCTCCACCGCCCGCTACCACACCGACACGCTGCGGGTGCGCTACTACGCCGACCCGGCCGTGCCCACCTCGCGCTTCACGCTGTACGACGACGACGGCCAATCGGCGCTGGCCGGCCAGCTCGGGCAGTTTCAGCTGATTTCCTTCGAGGGCCGGATGAGCGCCGGGCAAGCCGACATCCACCTGAGCGTGGGCGGTAAGGGGTACCCCAACGCCCCGGTCTGGCGCACCATCGAGCTGCTGCTGCCCCGGGTGGCCGCCGCTCCCACGGCCGTGCTGCTCGACGGCGAAGTCATTCCGGCCTCCGAGTGGCAGTACGAGGCCGCCACCCAGCTGCTGCGGCTGCGCTTTCTGCTCGAAAGCAAGCCCGTTGCGCTGTCCGTCCGCGGCCTGCAGCTGAACACCGCCCCGGCCGCCGGCACCGCCCCCGACGCGGCCACGCTGGAAGCGCCCGACAACCGCACGTTCTCCGACGGCACCACCCTGCGCTACTCCCTGCTTACGCCCGGAGCCTACTCAGTGCAGATCCGCAACGCCGCCGGCCTCGTCGTCCGCACCCTGCCCACGGGCTTCCAGGCACCCGGCGCCCACGCTCTGCCCTGGGACGGCCGGGATGCCGCCGGCCGGCCGGTGCCCGGGGGCGTGTACGCCGCCGGGCTGCTGGGTCAGCAGCAGCGGCTGGTGGTGCTGCGGGAGGCGCGCTAAGCTGGCCTGGAAGCGACGCCGGCGCTTCTTGCTTGGCTCACCGCTGCTAATAGATGGGGAGTGCTGAAGTGGCTTACTTCTTGGCGGCGGCCGGCCCCGGCATCAGGCTGAGCTCCTGCAGCAGCCGCTCCGTAATTTCGCGGCGGCCCTTCAGGAACTGCTCGTTGGCATCCTTGCCGTCTTTAGGCTCCACGTTCAGGGCGAAGAAGTACACGTTGCCGGCCTGCTCCAGCCAGCCCACAAACCAGCCGTTGCTCATTTTGCCCCGCCGCGTTTTGCCCACCTTGCCGTAGAGCGTCCAGCCGGGCGCCGACTGCAGCCGGAACAGGCTTTTGGTCAGGTCCTGGTGGCGGGGCGAGAAGGGCAGCTGCCGGTTGTAGAGCCGCCGCAGAAAGGCCACCTGCTGAAACTGCGAGATGCGCGACACCCCCGACTGCCAGAAGCTGTCCAGCGACTCGGGCATCACCACCATGATGCCGAACTTCATGCCGATGAGCTTCTGCTGGTAGCGCTTCACACCAATGTCGCGGGACAGCTGCTGGAAGCAGGGCTCACACTTGTGGCGGATGGCCCAGCCCACCGACTCATCCTTAATCCAGATGCCGTCGGCGGGCTGGGTGCCGTCGTTGTGCAGCAGCTGGCTGGTATCGGCCAGGACGCCGGTTTCGAGGCCGATGAGCACGGCCGGAATCTGGAACGTGGCCCCGGGCAGAAAGCCTTCGTTGCAGCGGGCCACGTTGTAGGCCGTGAATTTATTGGCCTGCTGATCGTAGAGCAGAAACGAGCCCCGCACGCCGTAGGCATCGAAGTATTTCTGAAAGTTACGTTCGGTCAGCGCCTGGGCCCGGGCCCCGACCTGCAGCAGCAGCAAACCAGCAAGAAGTAGAAAGCGCATTGGCGGCGAAAAAAAAGGCAGCGGGCCGTCAGAAAGGCCACTCGGCGAAGGCTAGCGACGTAGCTCCGCCGTGGAGCGTTGCGCCCTCACAAGCATTATGCCCGGATAAGTGCCGCGCAATATAAGGCAGACTAAAGTTTGGCGCTGCCCTGCCCCACCCACGGGTACACTTCGGCCGTGAGGCGGCCCAGCTGCACGCACGGATCAGCGGCGCTCAGAGCCTGGGCCGCCGGCAGATCGGCCACCTTGAGCAGGTACATGCTCTGCAGGCTCTGGTCGGCGCCGGGGCAGCTGCCGGCCAGGGCCAGCTTGCCCTCCTGCCGCAGCTGCTGCAGGTAGGCCATGTGGGCGGCCCGCACGGTGGCCAGGGCTTCAATGTCGGATTCCGACACTTTCGCGGCTCTCAGCAAGACCATGTAGTAGGTCGGTGGGGTGACCTGGGGGCGGGCGGGGCGGGCCTGGCGGCGGACCGGGGCCGCCGCGCCGGGAGCCGGCTGGTGCTGGGCCATAGCCGAGGTGGCGAAGCCGGCCAACAGGCCGGCCAGGACCAGAAAACGATATTTTTTCATTGCTCCGGGGTAAAGAGTGGGCACCTGACCACACGGTCCGGCCGCCTTTTCCGACGGCTGACCAGCAGGCCGCCTCTATTAATGAACGAGGCCGCGCAGTCGGCGGTTTTACCCGCCCGCAACAATTCCCCCCCGTTCGGCAGTACTACACGGCCGGACCAACTTACCAGTCCGGCCCGAAAGCCTCATGCAAAAACGAACCCTCGGAAAATCAGAGCTGCAGCTGGCCCCGCTCGTGCTGGGCGGCAACGTGTTTGGCTGGACCGCCGACGAAGCTACTTCCTTCCGCATCCTCGACGCCTTCGTGGCCGGGGGCGGCAACGCCATCGACACGGCCGACGGCTACTCGGTGTGGGTGCCCGGCCACGTGGGCGGCGAGTCGGAAACCATTATCGGCAAGTGGCTGCGGCAGCGCGGCCGCCGCGACGACGTTATCCTTGCCACCAAAGTCGGCTGGGAGGTGAATCCCGAAAACAAGGGCCTGGGCAAAGACTACATCCGGCGGGCCGTGGAAGGCTCGCTCCGGCGCCTGCAGACCGACTACATCGACCTGTATCAGTCGCACAAGGACGACCCCGCCACGCCGGTGGAGGAAACCCTGGGCGCCTACGCCGGGCTGGTGCAGGCCGGCAAGGTGCGCGTGATTGGGGCGTCCAACTTTACGGCGGCGCGCCTGCGCGAGTCCCTGGCCGCCAGCCGGCAGCACGGCCTGCCCCGCTACGAAAGCCTGCAGCCGCTTTATAACCTTTACGACCGCACCGAGTTTGAGCACGACCTGCTGCCGCTGGTGCGGGAAGAGCAGATCGGCGTGATTCCCTACTACGGCCTGGCCGCCGGCTTCCTGACCGGCAAGTACCGTACGGAGCAGGATCTGCAGAAAAGCCCCCGGGGCGGCGGCGTGGGCCAGAAATACCTCAACGAGAAGGGCCTGCGCCTGCTGCAGGCCCTCGATGCGGTGGCCGCCCGCCGGCAGGCCACGCCCGCCCAGGTGGCCCTGGCCTGGCTTATGGCCCAGCCCGGCCTTACCGCTCCCATTGCCAGCGCCACCAGCCCCGGCCAGGTCACGGAGTTGCTCCAGGCCGCCGAGCTGCGCCTCACCCCCGACGATTTGCAGGCGCTCAGCCAGGCCGGGGCATAGAGTTGCGGGGAAAGAGCGGCCCGGTCCAAACCGGCAGAAAGCTCGTTTCCGGCGCTGAGTATGACGTACGACCTTTGTCGCACCGCCGGGCCGGCCCCGGCGGCGGTGTTTTTAACCACCCCGAAGTTCGCCCTGCGGGGCCAGGGCCCGTAAAAAGCCCTTGGTCCCGTGCTGCCTCACCCCTTGCTGCCCCGTTTATGCCCAGAATTGATTCCACTGCCCTGGCCCTGCTCGATCTGCGCTGCCCGCGCTGCCACGAGGGCAGGATGTTCACTACCTCGGCTTTAAGCACCGGCTTTGCCCGGATGCCTGCCCAATGCCCCGTGTGCGGGCTGGCCTACGAGCCCGAGCCGGGCTTTTACTGGGGTGCCATGTTCGTGAGCTACGGCTTCTCCGTCGCCTGCTTCGCCATCGGGGGCGTCACGGCCTACTACCTGTTCGATGACCCGCCAACCTGGGTCTACATCCTGCTCGTGACGCTGCTCGTGCTCGTTACCACGCCGCTGGTGGTGCGGTATTCCCGCGCCATCATGCTCTACATGTTCGGCGGCATCAAATACAATCCGGAGGCGGCCGAAGCGCCGTCTTCGCCCCACGCCTGAGGGTGCAGCATTTTGCTCAGAGTGTGGCGGAACGCCTCCGGCACTCATCCAAAGCGGTTGCCCGACCTGGCCCGCATTCCGGCCCGAGGGGCGCCGTGCCTGGGGAAGCTGAACTATTCTCCGGCCGCTGCGTTAGAGGCCAACCAACCGCTGCTGCTGCTATTTGGAGCGGCGTTATTTCTCACCGCAAACTGTTGTGCTCATGAAAAAGCTTCTTGTTATTGCCGCCTTGCTTGCTACGGGGGCTTATTCAGCCAGTGCGCAAACCAGCACGACCACCACGAAGGAAACCACGACCACCATGCCTTCGCTGTCGGCGCCGGCGCCGGCGGCCACGACCACCGTGGAGTCGACCACCACGACGGTGAACCCGACGACTACCGTAACCCAGGCGCCCCCGGTGCAGGTGGTGCCCTCCAACGTCAAGGTGAAGGACAAGCCTAGAAAAACCAAAATCAAGCCGAAGAACTAGGCCTTATTCCCGCCTGAGCCTTTGCTCCAACGCCCGGCCGCATGTAGTTGCGGCCGGGCGTTGCGCTTTGCCGCCGCCAGCTTAGGGCTGCCCCGGGGTGGCCAGCAGCTCGAACTCCAGCTGAAAGTCGTTGCGGATGGCGTAGCTGCCCAGGTTCTGAAAAAAGCTGCTGGAGTTGTAGTTCACCCCAAACCTGGTGCGGTCAAGCGTGGCCGTGCCGCGCAGGGCCAGGCTGCCCCCGGGCCGCCGCGTGAGACTAACCGGAAACTGCAGGGGCCGGGTGATGCCCTTGAGCGTCAGCTCGCCCACCGCTACCCCGTTGGCGACTTCGCGCAGGCTGAAGACGGCCGTAGGAAAGCGTTCCACGTCGAAGAAATCCACGTCCCGCAGATGCTGCTGCAGCTGCGCATTGGTGTGGGTGATGCTAGCCATGTCGAACTCGAAGCGGCCGTTGCGCAGCCGGGTGCCGTCGTAGTCGAAGCGGCCCCGGCGCAGCAGCAGCGTGCCCGTGGGCGCCCAGGTGCCGGTTTCGGCGTAGCCCGTCCAGGTGAGGCGGCTGGTGGCGGGACTGACCTGGTAGGAAGTGGCGGCCGGCTGAAAGGCCAGCAGCAGGCCGGTCAGCAAAAGCAGGAAAAGCGTTTTCATAGGGGGTAGATAGTAAGGGAGAAAAAACAAACGCCGGCGGCCCGCAGGCCCCGGCCGGCTCACTGCACGTCGGCTTCCGTTTCAATGAGGCCCGTTCCTTTGTAGAGCTTGCCGGCTTTGTCGCGGGCCAGAATGTACCAGAGCGCGTCGCCGCCGTAGAGGCTTTTGGCGCTCCGGGCATAGCGGATGTTTTTGGCAAAAGTGTAGGTGGCCTGCGGCCGCAGCTGGCCCTGGGGGCAGCCAAACTGCTCGGCGAATTCGGCCGGGGTCTGCTGCAGGTTGGCCTGCCAGCCCGCGGCGCTGTACCAGATAAAGCTGCCGCACTCCACAATCTGCAGCGGCTCGCCCAGCTCGTTGCGCACCATGGTGCTGTGCGTCCAGCGGAACTGCCCGGGCTGGTCGGGGTCGGGCACCGGATAATTCGGGTTGGGCGAGTGCCAGAGCGTGAGGCCCACGGGTACCCGCCGCAGCTTGTCGGGCAGCACGCGGGAGTGGTCGGTCCAGGCCGTCTGGGCCCGGGCGGCAAGGCTGGCCAGCAGGGCCAGGAGAAGGAAGCATTTTTTCATGGCTGTAGGCGGGTTGGAGTACGGTCCAAAGGTGGGCGGCCCACCGGCCCCAGGCGCCCCGGATCCGCCGCTGGGGCGTCCCGAATCATGATGTGGGCCTACGCCCGCGCGTCGGCGGGGTCGGGCCGGGGGCGGTAGTCGCTCGGAGCCACGCCGGTAAACTGCTTGAAGATGCGGTTGAAGGTGGTCTTGGAGTTGAACCCGCACTCGAGGGCAATGCCCAGCAGGGTCAGCCGGGCTACCTCCGCGGGCTGGACCAGCCGCCGCTTCACGGCCTCGACCCGGTAGTGGTTGACCACCTCGTTGAAAGGCCGGCCAAACCCGGTGTTCACGGTAAAGGAAATCAGCCGCGGCGCCAGCCCGGTGTGGGCCGACAGCTCGGCCAGGGTCAGCGTGGGATTCAGGTAGAGCTGCTCGTCTTCCAGGGCCCGGCGCAGGCGCTCCAGCACGGCCGGGTCGGCGGCGGCTACTGCCCGCGGCTCGGTCACGGCCGGGGCGGCCACGTCGGGCTCCCGCCGGGGCGGGGCGGGTTGGGCTGCGGCCGGCGGCAGCTCTGCCGGGGCGGCTACAAAGTGGACGGTTCGCATATCGGCCTGGCGCAGCCCCACGAAGCCAATCAGCAGCACGACCCCACCCAGCAGCCAGGTGGAATAGTCGTAGATGTAGTAGACGTCGAAGAACTCGCGCAGCACGACCTCGGCCAGCCACTGCCCACTCACCAGGGCCAGCACCAGCAGCAGGCTCCGCAGCCAGTAGAGCCGCAGCTGGGAGGTTTCGGAGAAGTTGTCGGCCAGCCAGCGGCGGTAGCGGCCCAGCAGGCGCAGGCAGCAGATCAGGTACACGACCAGTGACAGCCAGGTGCCGACAAACTCGAGGCGGTAGGTGTAGGGCCGGTGCACGTGTTCCCAGAACCAGAGCCGGAACGGGTACGGCTGAAACCGCAGCCACCAGTACAGCCCCGCCTGCACCAGCACCGGCCCGAAGTGCCAGAGCTGGGCGCTCCGGGGCCGGAAATCGTGGTTGACCAGGCTCTGCACGTAGAAATACAGCAGCGGGCCGAAGGCGAAGGAGTAGTAGATGGGCAGAAAATACCAGTCCGGGTTCTGCCCGTAGATGTTGGCCACCCGGAAGAACCCGTCGAGCACCCACAGGGCAATGGCCAGCAGCAGCAGCGCCAGAAACCGGTTGGGCATGCGGTTGTGCCGGGCCGCCCAAAGCAGCCCGGCCGCAAACAGGGCCTGGGCCAGCACGGCAAACAGCACCACGACATCGGGAGAAACGGCAACCTGCATCCGACAAAGAACCGCTTTTTTGCGAAGCGGTTGGGTGGCCCGCCAGGGTCAGGGCCCCGGGCGGTGGCCCGCAGAAAAAAGTGCGGCCGACCAGGTGGCGGAGGCCGGCAAATCTTCCCGGCCGGCGGAGTCTGCCGCGCTGGTTTTTTACGTACCTTTTGTAGCCCGCGCAAACCGCCTTTACCATCCTTCCCTCCTCCCGCTGCTATGGTAAGACTCTTACTTTCTGCTCTGCTGGCCTTGCCCCTGCTGGCCCCGGCCCAGACCCGCCGCGCCGCCCGCCCCACGACCACCACTACGGCGGTAACGACCAGCGCCCAGGGCTCGACGCTGCAGGTTACGGGCGTCTGCGCGGTCATCTACGCTCCCAATCCGGCCAAAATGAACCGCTTGCGCCAGCAGTACGGCGAAAGCAACATCAACACCAGCGCCGACGACAACCACATCTTCGTGGCCAGGTCGCGGGCTTACCTGCAGGAGAAGGGCCTCCGGGTGGTAGAAACGACGGCGACGCAGCTGCGCTTTACCACCGCCGCCGGGGCCACCACCGTGCTCGACATCAGCGGCCTGGCCTTTTCCTGGGGCCTGCTGCTGTTCAATGGCCGCAGCGCGCCCCAGGAAGCCAACCTGGCCGACCCCGCCACCGACGTGCAGACGGTGATGAAAAAGTAAGGCGTACTGCCCTCGGCCGTCGACAGCCGGCAGGTTCAGCAACGAGGCCGGGCGTAGCTGCGTTAGGGGAGCAGCTATTTCCTCACCCCGTGTTCTTGGCCGCTGCAATCCACCCCTTCGATTGGCAACGCATCCTGTTTTCGGACGATGCGCCCCCGCTGTTTTTGCTGGAAGTAGCGCTGCGCTGCCTGATCACCTACGTCATGGTTATCGGGGCCCTGCGCGTAACGGGGCGGCGCGGGGTGCGGCAGCTGTCCATCTTCGAGCTGAGCATCATCCTGGCCCTGGGCTCCGCCGCCGGCGACACCATGCTTTACCACGACACGCCGCTGCTGCACGCGGCGCTGGTATTCGTAATCGTAACGGTACTCTACCGCTTTTTCAACTGGCTGACGGAAAAGCTGCCCCGCTTCTCCGACTGGCTCGAGGGCGCACCGGTGCTGCTGGTGGAAAATGGCCGCATCTGCCTCGCCGCCTTCCGCAGCCAGAACCTGACCCAGAAAGAGCTGTTCGGCGAGCTGCGGCAGATGCAGGTCGAACACTTAGGCCAGGTGCGCCGGGCCTACATCGAAGCCACCGGCGACATCAGCGCGTATTTTTATGCCAATGAGGATATGCGCCCCGGTATGCCCATCTGGCCCGAGCGCCTGGAGCAGGGGCGTCGTCGCGTGGAAGAACCCGGCCCTTACGCCTGTGCCACCTGCGGCCACGTGCTGGAGCTGCCCCGCGGGGGAGTAGCCCGCTGCCCCGAGTGCCACGAAGACCAGTGGATTCGGGCCTGCGCAACAAAGCGGGTGGCGTAGCTTATGCGTCGACGACGGCCTGAGCGCAGATAGTTGCAGCTCGTGGCCGGGGTAGCACGAAGCTGCTGCTACCGGCGCCGTTGCGGTGGGTCGGCCGATACCCCGGGCAGCCGTTGCGCGCCCCTCGCTCCCGTAGCTGGACGCCGCAACCACGCTAATCGGTTGGGTGGTTATAGGGCACATAATTCTCCCACTGCCACGGCGTAGTCTGGTCCCCGAGCAGCTTCTCCAGCAGCTCCCGGAATAGCTTGTCGGCGTTGGAGCTGTTGCTCAGCAGCAGCAGCGCTTTGTTGCGGTTGCCAAAAACTACGCTGTGATTTTCCCAGCCGTCGTCGTGCCCCTCCTTGAAATACGCCGGGCCGTAGGGCGACTCAAACGTGCCCCAGCCCAGCCCGTAGCTCAGCTGGATGGTGCGGTTGCTGTCGGGGGCGGCGACGGTGGCCAGCGGGCCGAACTGCGCTTGGTAAGGAATCCGGACCTGGGCCCGGATCATTTCGGCCTTGGCGGCTGAGCTCAGGCCCTTGCCCTGCATCACGGCGGCCAGAAACGTGGCGTAGTCGGCAGGTGTGGTTTCCAGGGAGCCCGCGGCCCCGGCCTTGGTACGCCGGCGCTTGGGCAGCGGCTGGCCCTGCTCGTCGTAGCCGATGGCGTAGTTGGCATCGAAGGCCGGCTGCCACACGTAGCTGGTGCGCGTCAGGCCCAGGGGCCGGAAAACCCGCTCGGCACTCAGCTCCGTCAGCCCTTGCTGCATGATGGTTTCCACCACCAGCTGCAGCAGCTGGATTCCTTCGCCCGAATACCAGTACTGAGTACCGGGCGCAAACCTGAACCGCAGCTTTTCGTCGGGCGCGAGCCAGCGCTAGTTGGGCAGGCCCGTGGTGTGGGTCAGGCACTGGCGGGCCGTAATCTGCTGCCAGCGCCCATCGCCGGCCAGGTCCTGGTAGGCCTCGTAGTTCGGCAGGGGCTTGCTTAGGTACTGGTGCAGGGGCCGGTCGAGGTCGAGGCGCTTTTCCGCCACCAGCTGCATGACCAGGTAGGCAAACACCGCTTTGCTGAACGAGGCCCCGTACATGGCGGTGCTGGTTTCCAGCGGGGCGCGGGTTTCCAGGTTGCGGTAGCCGTAGGCTTTCAGGTAGCGCACCTTGTTGTCTTCCAGCAAAGCCACCGCCAGCCCCGGTACCCGGGCCGAATCCATCAGCTGCCGCACGAGCCGGTCGATTTCCGGACCGCGCAGCCGGCGGCCGTCCAGGGTGCGAAAAGTGGTGTTGGCCTGCGCCCCGGCCCCGGCCGGCAGCAGCAACAGCAACAGGCCCACCAGCAGGCAGCCAGCAAGAAGGGTTTTCATAGCGCCGCGGGGTGAATCCGGGGCCAAGGAAATCAATTTGGCCGATAGTACGGTCCGCCCCGGCTGGCTATGGGCTGCCCCGCCCGGCCCCGGGCGGCTAGGTTCCGGAAATCCGGTACGCCAGCCCCAGTCGGAACACCTGCGAGTATACTTTGCCGCTGCCCACGCTGCCCTCCCGGTAGTCGTTGAGCCCCTGCGAGTAGCCCACCGACAGGCCGGTACGCTTGTAGTAAGCCGTCAGGTTGAGGCGGACGCGCCCGTCGAAGTTGGGCCGGGCACCCAGCCGGCGGTCGGTGGTGTAGGTTACGCCCTGCCCCGTCTTCGCCTCTCCGGCTTCCCGGTTGCGGAGCAGAATGCCCAGTTCCGGGCCAGCCGTCAGATCCACCGCCAGGGCTTTGACGGCAAACCGGCGCCCCCCAAACGGGTGCACGTTGATAAAGTACCGCGCAAAGCGGGTGTGCCCGGTGGTGCTGATGCCCGCGTCGCTGTCGGTAAAGACGTTGGCAATCTGCACCCGGCTGCGCAGGGCCTCGTACCCGGCCTGCACTCCGAACAGGCTGTGTCCGGCCCCCACGCGCTGCACCTGAGTGGCCGCGCCGTAGCTCAGGCCGGGCTGCCGGCCGTAGGGATTTATAGTATAAGCTGATGACCGGAAGGCAGGCGGGGCAACAATGATGGACGTGGCGGTGCTGCCCGTGCCCCGGAACGCAGCCAGCCCGGAGGTGAGCTGCAGCGAGAATTCGGTTTGCTGGCCGTAGCCGAGCTGGGCCAGCAGCAGGCCCAGCGTCAGCAAAGAAATGCTTTTCATAAGTAGTGGATTGAAGGACGAATGGCGTTGAAGGGAGCGGCAGCCCGCCGGCAAAGGTTGTAAGAGCGGCGGGATATTTTTTCCGCGGGAATTTTTCGCCGGGCCAATGCCATTTCCGCCCGATATTACCGCCCTTATGCCGACTCCGACCCCGCTGCTGCCCTACCTCATCATCGACTTCGACAGCACCTTCACCCAGGTGGAAGGGCTCGACGAGCTGGCCGATATTGCCCTGCAGGGCCACCCCGACCAGGAAAAAGTAGTGGACCAGATCCGGGCCCTCACCGACGCGGGCATGAGCGGAGGGCTGAGCTTTTCCGAGTCGCTGCAGCAGCGGCTGGCGCTGCTGCCGGCCCGGCGCGAGCACCTGCCGCTGCTGGTGGCCCGGCTCAAAACCAGGGTTTCCGACAGCATCGTGCGCAACCGCGGCTTCTTCGAGCAGTTTCCGGGCCGTGTCTACATCGTCAGCAGCGGCTTTCGGGAGTTTATCGAGCCCGTGGTGGCCGACTTCGGCATCGGCCCCGACTTCGTGCTGGCCAACACCTTCACCTTCGATGCCGACGGCCGCATCACCGGCTTCGACCCCGACAACGTGCTCAGCCGCGACGGGGGCAAGATCGAGCAGCTGCGCCGCCTCGACCTGCACGGCGACGTGTACGTGCTCGGCGACGGCTACACCGACTACCAGATCCGCGAAGCCGGCCTGGCCAACCGCTTTTACGCCTTCACCGAAAACGTGAGCCGCGAGGCCGTGACTTCCCGCGCCGACGAAGTGGTGCCCTCTTTCGACGAATTCCTGTACCAGAACAAGCTCCCGATGACCCTCAGCTACCCCAAGAACCGCATCAAGGTGTTGTTGCTCGAAAACCCCGACCCCCGCGCCGCCGAGCTGCTGCGCGCCGAGGGCTACCAGGTCGATACCGTGCCCGGCGGCCTCGACGAGGACGAGCTGGTCCGGCAGATTGAGGGCGTGAGCATCCTGGGCATCCGCTCTAAAACCCAGGTCACGGAGCGGGTGCTCGACGCCGCCAACCGCCTGATTGCCGTGGGCGCGTTCTGCATCGGCACCAACCAGATTGACCTGACGGGCTGCATGCAGCGCGGCATTGCTGTGTTCAACGCGCCCTTTTCCAACACCCGCTCGGTGGTGGAGCTGGCCCTGGGCGAAATCATTGTGCTGGCCCGGCGCATCCCCGAGAAAAACCCCAAGATGCACCGCGGCGAGTGGGACAAGTCGGCGCGGGGCGCGTTTGAAATCCGGGGCAAGAAGCTCGGCATCATCGGCTACGGCAACATTGGCTCCCAGCTTTCGGTGGTGGCCGAGGCCGTGGGCATGCAGGTGCTCTACTACGACGTGGCCGAAAAGCTGCAGCTGGGCAACGCCGTGCGCTGCCGCACCCTGGAGGAGCTGCTCACCCAGGCCGACGTGGTGACGCTGCACATCGACGGCCGCCCGGAAAACGAGAACTTCATCGGCGCCCGGGAGCTGGCCCAGATGAAGCCCGGGGCCCTGCTGCTCAACAACGCCCGCGGCCATGTGGTGGATGTGCCGGCCCTGGCCGCGGCCCTGCGCAGCGGCCACCTCGGCGGCGCCGCCATCGACGTATTCCCCTACGAGCCCAAAACCAACGACGAGACGTTTGAAACCGAGCTGCGGGGCCTGCCCAACGTACTGCTCACGCCCCATATCGGCGGCAGCACGGCCGAGGCCCAGCGCAACATCGCCGAGTTCGTGCCCGAGCGCATCATGCAGTACGTGAATACCGGCAACACCCAGCAGAGCGTCAACTTCCCCAACATCCAGCTGCCCGTGCAGCCCGGCCACCGCCTCATCCACATCCACGCCAACGTGCCCGGCGTGCTGGCCCGCATCAACAATGTGCTGGCCGAGCACCACGTCAACATCCTGGGCCAGTACCTGAAAACCAACGAGCACATCGGCTACGTGATTACCGACATCGACAAGGAATACGACCAGGAAGTAATCCAGGCCCTGCGCAAGGTCGAGCACACGATTAAGTTTCGGGTGCTGTATTAAGGGCAGTTGTATGAATCTATCTAAAAAAGCTCATTTAGCGGACCTGCGGTCAGATATTGCTCAGGCTGCGGCCAGTGGTAACGCGGAACGCCAGAAAACTTTACGGGCGCTGCTGTCCTGCTGGAACAGAAAGGAAAGCTTTCTGCCTTTCGCTCCTCTTCTGGAAGATGGTACTGACCGGGACGTACAGTATTTCGTCGCAGATGCTTTTGCCTATGCCAAGGACGAGCAGGTGCTGGTGCCACTCATGCAAGCGGCCGTAGCACCCGTCAATCACAACTACAGCTCGACCCTTATCTGGCCCTGCGGTAAGTATGACTGCACGAAGCATCTGGCCTTCTTTGTCGACTTTATGTTGCGGTGCGCTGATCCGGGTGAAGCAATGTGGGCTTGTGTGGATGTTATAGAAGCCATGCGAGGCCCGTTCGAGCCTACTTACCTCAAGCACACTGTGCATCGCTTATTAACCGAGGAAAATCCGGCCACTGAGGCTGATATGCGGGTGCAACATGAGGTATTCAGGGTTCAGGCTGCCTCTGCCCTACTTGACAGGTACTATGTCCAGGTTCATAAGCAGTGGGATGAAATTGAAACCCCAGCCGCTGGCAGCGAAACCCCCGCCCCGGTCGGCTAAGCTTCCGTTTCCGGCGCTAGTAGCGTTACAGTCGTTCACGCACTTGCCCCAGCACCCGCTCCATCTCCTTGCGCACTTCGCCGGTGGGTACTACGTGGTGGTTGTTCATGAAGGTGAAGGCCAGCAGCCGGCCCCGGCGGGTGCGCAGGTAGCCGCTGAGGTTGTGCACGTTGGTCAGGGTGCCGGTTTTGCCCCAGAGCCAGGGGCCTTGCGGGTCGCGGTACACCCGGCGCAGGGTGCCGTGCCCGCCGCCGGCCGCCAGTAGGCTCAGCAGCCGGGGCTCGGGCACTTCCCGGTGCAGCTTGAGCAGCAGGGCCGTCATGGTCCGGGGCGTGGCCAGGTTCAGGCGCGAGAGGCCCGAGCCGTCGACCCACTTTACGGGGTCGGGCAAATCGAGCAGGAAGCGCTGGCGCACGGCCCGAATCGTGCGGTCCGTACTCAGCGAATCCGGGGCCAGCTGGGCCGAGCACATCAGCAGCAGCTGCTCGGCCAGGAAATTGTCGCTCACCTGCAGCATGCGCCGGTAGAGCGAATCGACGGGCAGCCCGCTCAGCGTCCGGATGCTGTCCTGGGGCGGCAGGCGCCACGCCAGCGGCTGCACGGGCCGGCGCAGGGTGTCCTGGAGCAGCCGGAGCAGCAGCTCGGGGCTGGTGCGGAACGGCGTCTCGTCAATCCAGTTCCTGGTGAAGGGCAGCACGAAAAACCGGTTTTCGAGCGCGGCCCGCCGCACGTGGTCGGGGCTGCGGAAGCTGGCCGGCGCGGGCTCTACCAGGGCGCTGAAGTCGCGGGGCAGCACCCGGGGACGCTGGTTGGGCTGGGCGTAGAAGCGCACCGTGTGGCCGTAGATGGGAAAGGGACCCCGCTCGGGCGAGAAGTAGTAGTTGTAGTCGTCCCAGCTCCAGCCCGGCCCGAAGGCCTCGACGCAGGGAATGGCGGAGTAGAACAGCTTTTCGGGGCGGCTCTGCAGAAAGGCAAACGCCCGGCGCGAGGGCACGTCGCCGTGGAGCAGGGTCGGGTCGCCGGTGCCCCAGAACAGCAGGGAGTCGTGGCGGACCACGTAGCGCAGGCTGGGCAGCGAGTCGCCGAGCAGGTGCAGGCCGGCGTAGAGGCTGAACAGCTTCATGGTGCTGGCGGGGGCGAAGTACTGGTCGGAATTCAGCTCGTAGAGCTGCTCACCGGTGGCGGCGTCGGTGATACAAAGGCCCACGTGGTGCTGCTTCAGCACGGGTGAGGCGCTGATGAGCTTGTTGAGCCACTGCGGACCTTTGCCCCGGCGCAGGGCCTGCTCGGCAGCCTGCCCGTCGTCGCCATTGTGCCCGGCAGCCGGGGCAGGAAAGCTGGTCGTCAGCAGGAGCAGGAGCAGATAGCAAGGGCGCATAGCACGGGCGTTTGGGGCGCGCAATATGCAGTCTTAAGTTTTAATATCAATGTTTATTACATCCAATTTAATCATAGCACTTTATTACCTTACACTTAAAGTATAGAATTAATTAAAAACGCGCTTTTACAGCTGCGCTTCTATGGCTGGCAGGAGCACCCCAGTTTTTCTAACGGTTCCGCTGGCGCCTTCCCTCCTCCCCTGCCCGGGCCGGGGCCCCTATCTGAAATAAGCGCCGGCCGGCCCACATATTTGAGTAGCTTTGCGTCCTGTTATGCCAGACAGAACCCCCACCCCCGCGACTACCGCCAAGTACATTTTCGTCACCGGCGGCGTGACTTCCTCCCTGGGTAAAGGCATCATTGCCGCCTCCCTCGCCAAGCTGCTCCAGGCGCGCGGCTTTCGGGTCACCATCCAGAAGTTCGACCCCTACATCAACATCGACCCCGGCACGCTGAACCCCTACGAGCACGGGGAATGCTACGTGACCGACGACGGGGCCGAAACCGACCTCGACCTGGGCCACTACGAGCGGTTCCTGAACGTGCCGACCTCCCAGGCCAACAACGTGACCACCGGCCGCATCTACGACACGGTCATCCGCAAGGAGCGCGAGGGCGCCTACCTGGGCAAGACCGTGCAGGTAGTACCCCACATTACCGACGAAATCAAGCGGCGTATGCTGCTGCTCGGCGACCATGCCGACTTCGACATCGTCATCACCGAAATCGGGGGCTGCATCGGCGACATCGAGAGCCTGCCCTTCGTGGAGGCCGTGCGCCAGCTGCGCTGGGAGCTGCCGCCGAACGACTCGGTCGTGATTCACCTCACCCTGCTGCCCTACCTGGCCGCGGCCGGGGAGCTCAAGACCAAGCCCACCCAGCACTCGGTGCGCGACCTGCGCGAGGCCGGCCTGCAGCCCGACATTCTGGTGTGCCGCTCCGAGCACCCCATTCCGATGGAGATGCGCAAGAAGATTGCCCTGTTCTGCAACGTGCAGATCAACTCCGTCATCGAGGCCCTCGATGCCGACAGCATCTACTCGGTGCCCCTGCTCATGCTCAAGGAGCACCTCGACGAGCGGGTTATCAAGAAAATGCGCCTCACCGGCGGCAGTGCCGCACCCGACCTGGAAATCTGGAAGGACTTTTTGGGTCGGCTCAAGAACCCGACCGAGGAAATCACCATTGCCCTGGTGGGCAAGTACGTGGAGCTGCCCGACGCCTACAAGTCCATCAACGAGGCTTTCGTGCACGCCGGCGCCCTGAACGAGTGCAAGGTGACCGTGCGCAGCATCCAGAGCGATAATATCACCCCCGACAACATTGCCCAGCTGCTGCACGGCGTCGACGGGGTGCTGGTAGCCCCGGGCTTCGGTGAGCGGGGCTTCGAGGGTAAGATTACGGCCATTAAGTACGTGCGCGAGAACCGCATTCCGTTTTTCGGCATCTGCTTAGGAATGCAGTGCGCGGTGGTCGAGTTTGCCCGCAACGTGCTGAAAATGGAAGGCGCCTCCTCCACCGAAATGGATGCCGCTTCGCCCTACCCCGTCATTGCCATGATGGAAGAGCAGAAGAACATCACCCAGAAAGGCGGCACCATGCGCCTGGGCGCCTACAGCTGCGAGCTGCGCAAGGGCTCCAAGGCGGCCAAAGCTTACGGCCGCAACCACATCAGCGAGCGGCACCGCCACCGCTACGAGTTCAACAACCAGTACCTGCAGGCCTTCGAGGAAGCCGGCATGATTCCCTCGGGCGTCAACCCGGATACCGGGCTGGTGGAAGTGGTAGAGCTCACGGGCCACCCGTGGTTTGTGGCCGGGCAGTTCCATCCGGAGCTCAAAAGCACGGTGCAGAACCCCCACCCGCTGTTCGTGCGCTTCGTGAAAGCCGCCATCCAGCACCATAAGAACGAGATTTAAGCTTGTCTCACTTTTTTCGGCTGTCATCCTGAGCCTGCGAAGGACCTTCCTCTTTCTGCCCTGTACATCTCTTTTCAACGTCCAAAGCCCTTCGCCCGCAATGGTGAGGGGCTTTGCTCGTTTCAAAGGGCCGGCAGTGGCGACGAGGAAGGTCCTTCACTCCGCTGCGCGCCGTTCAGGATGACAGACGGATTCCTGGCGGCTCCTGCCAAAAATACCGGCTGGCGAATATTCTTCTGCCAAAGCTGAACTTTGCGGTGGCTCGCCGGATTTTTGAAGCGGGCCGTGCTTTCGCGTACCTTTGCGTTTTGCGGCGCCCGGCGCCCGTTACCTTTTCCAGTCAGTACCCTTCGATGGACAAAAACCAAGCAACCGGCCTGTTTCTGATTTCGGCCTTGCTCCTCGTCTACCTGTTCTTCTTCGCGCCCAAAAAGCCCGAAGACCAGCCGGCTGCCAAAGCCACGACCACCACGGCCGCCGCCCAGCCCGGCGTGGCCCCCGCGGCCCCTGCTGCTCCCCTCGACTCGGCCACGGCCGCCCGCACGCTGGGCGCGTTTGCCACCGCGGCCCAGGGCACGGCCCAGCAGGTGCAGCTGCAAAACCCCAACCTGACGGTTACCTTTTCGACCAAGGGCGGCCAGATCGAAGCCGTGCGGCTCAATAAGTACAAAACGTTTTTCGGTAAGCCGCTGGATCTGCTCGATGCCCAGAGCGCCCGGCTCGACCTGAACTTCCGCACCATTGCCGGCCAGAAGATCAGGCTCTCGGACCTGTACTTCCAGCCCACGGCCGTAGCGCCGGCTTCGGTGGGCGAGCGGAAAGGGCAGAGCGTAACCTTCAGCGCCGAGGTGGCCGGGGGCCGCGTGGAGCAGGTATACACCCTGCTCGACGACTCCTACGAGCTAGGCTACAACCTGCGCATGCCGGGCCTGGCCAGCACGCTGGCCAAGGAGCCGCTGACTTTCTCGTTTGTGGACCGCGTGCGGCAGACCGAGCAGGATGCCCCGCAGAACCGCAACCACAGCACCATCAACCACTACCTGGCCGCCGACGACCACGGCTCGTTGGCCGAAGCCTCGGAAAACCCGGAGGAAATCATTGCCTCGGGGCCGGTGAAGTGGGCCGCCCACAAGCACGACTTCTTCATTGCCGGCTTCATTGCCGACAATCAGTTCACGACCGGCAAGTTCAACTCCCGCGTGGACCTGGGCGACTCGACCTACCTCAAGACCATGAGCACCACGCTCACCATTCCGGTGGCCGACGTGGAGCAGAACAAGGCCGGCTTCCGGTTCTATTTCGGGCCCAACTCGTTTCCGGTGCTCAAGGCGGTGACGCCGCAGTTTGAGCGCAACGTGTACCTGGGCTGGGGCATCTTCCGCTGGGTCAACCAGTTTGTGGTGCTGCCCGTGTTCCACTTCCTGGAGCAGTTTATCGGCTCCTACGGCGTTATCATCGCCATCCTGGTGCTCATCATCAAGCTCGTGACCTGGCCCCTGACCTACAAGACCTACGTCTCGCAGGCCAAGATGAAAGTGCTCAAGCCCGAAATCGATGAGCTCAAGGAAAAGCACGGCGACGACCAGGCCAAGGTGCAGAGCGAGACGATGAAGCTCTACTCGGCCTTCGGGGTGAGCCCGCTCAGCGGCTGCGTGCCCACGCTGCTCACCATCCCGATTGTGCTGGCCATGTTCCAGTTTTTCCCCAACGCCATCGAGCTGCGCCAGGAGCATTTCCTGTGGGCCAAGGATTTGAGCAGCTACGACGTGTTCCTGAAGCTGCCCTTCTACGTGAAGTGGTACGGCGACCACGTGAGCATGTTCACGCTGCTGATGACGGCCTCCACTCTGCTCATGACCTGGCAGAGCAGCCAGACCAACACCCAGATGCAGGGCCAGATGAAGGTAATGGGCTACGCCATGCCCATCGTCTACATGTTCGTGCTGAACAGCTTCTCGGCCGGCCTGACCTGGTACTACTTCGTGTCGAACATGATTACGTTCGGCCAGCAGTTCATCACCAAGGCGTTTGTGGATGAAACCAAGCTGCGCGCCCAGCTCGAAGCCAACAAGGTGAAGAACAAGGACAAGAAGCCCGGCGGCTTCCAGGCCCGCCTCGCCGAAGCCATGCGCACGGCCCAGGAGCGCGAAGCCCAGGCCAAGCAGGGCGGCAACGCCGGCGCCCCCGACAAAGCCGACAAGCCCAAGAAGCCTACCCGCCGCTCGTAGCCAGGCAGGTTAAAATCAAAAAGCCCATCCGTTTCGGCAGATGGGCTTTTTTTGTTGCTTCTTGCGCCGGCTTCATTCGTGGTTCGGTTTTGGAATCAACCGGGCAATCCTGCTTCTCCCTTCTTCTCTTCCTTATGCGCCTGCTCCCAACCCTACTGCTCGCCCTCACCGTTTGCGCTACCTCGGCCTGCGCCCAGCGCGCCACGCCCACCAGGCCGGCGGCCAAAACCACTAAGGCGAAAGCCAAGCCCGCGCAGAAAACGGCGGCCCAGACGCAGGCCGCGCCGGTTATCGTGTTCCGGAAAACCTCCTGCCTGGGTCCCTGCCCCGAGTACGAGGCCACCATCTACCCCGATGGCCGCGTGAGCTACATGGGCCGCAGCAACGTGCCGAAGATGGGTGCCCACGAGTTCAGGCTGGCGCCGGCCACCGTCAAAAAGATGCTGGCCGACGCCCAAAGCCTGGGCTTCCGCAAGCTCAACGACCGGTACACTACCAAGAACGTGGCCGACCTGCCCTCCACTTTCCTCAGC
Source organism: Hymenobacter algoricola (assembly GCF_039539525.1). Lineage (NCBI taxonomy): Bacteria > Pseudomonadati > Bacteroidota > Cytophagia > Cytophagales > Hymenobacteraceae > Hymenobacter > Hymenobacter algoricola. Next base: position 102,425 of record NZ_BAABDH010000002.1, read on the forward strand.
ATCCGCCAGCCCGCGGGCACGCTCAAAACCGTGCAGGTAGAGGACGCCGCCCCCGCCGGCCTGCAAGCCCTGCTCGACTACATCAGCCAGGAGCTGGACAAGATTTCGGGCAACATAGCCCCGGTTAGCCGCTAGCCGGCAGCGGTGCCCGACCAGATTGATAAGAGGCCGATAAAAGAGGAGCAACCCGGCACGCGCAGCCGGGTTGCTCCTCTTGCTTTCTGCGCCCTCCCGCAACCGGCCATTCCCAGGTGATTCTGACCGAGGCCACAGGCGGCTGACCGTACACTAATGGGCTCCGCCGCCGGACACGGGCATCTGCTTACCCCCGGATTTCCGGCACTCCCACGTTTTTTCCGGCATTCCCGCGAATTCACCGGCTTTCGAGGCCGCGCCGCGCCAGCTTTGGGTATCCTTTCACCCTTTAGCCTCCTTTTTATGGATACCAACAAGCTCGCCCGCGACGTCAAATTCCTCAAAGCCTACGCCCTGACGATGACCCTGGTGCCGGCGGTGGCCCTGCTCTGCGCCTTTGGCAAACCCGATAAGCCGGTGCGGTTCCAGGAAATATCGGTGGAGCGCCTGAACCTGGTGGAGCGCGACGGCACCGTCAAGATGATTATGGCCAACAAGGCCCGGTTTCCCCAGGGCGTCACCATCGACGGCAAGCACACCGACTACCCGCGCACCAACCCCGGCATGCTGTTCTACAACGACAAGGGCGAGGAGTGCGGCGGCCTGATCTTCGGCGGCCAGCAGGACAAGGACGGCAAGGTGTCGGCCGGGGGGCATTTTTCCCTGGACCGCTTCGGCCAGGATCAGGTAGTGGCCCTCACCTACCAGCAGCAGGGCCAGGGCTACACGGCGGGCCTGACCTTCAACGACGCCCCCGACGAATCGATGACGGCGGTGCAGGAGCGCTACAAAAACGCTACGGCCGAGGAAAAGCAGCAGGCCCAGCGCGAGGGCAAGCTCGGGCTGCAGCCCCGGGTGTACATGGGCACGACCCGCAGCCGCTCCTCGGCGCTGGTCCTCAACGACCAGCGGGGCAGCAACCGGGTGATGCTGATAGCCAACACCGAGCAGTCGACGCTCGACTTCAAGGATGCCCAGGGCCGCGTGCGCCTCACTATCGGGGTCGATTCCCACAACCAGCCCGTGCTGCGCTGCTTTGATGAGGCCGGCAAGGAAACCCGGCCCGCGGGCCTGTAGGCACAAAGTCAGCTCCTCGCTTATCTTGCCGCTCTGATGCGCAAAAAGCCCTGGTTTTACGTGTTCGTGTTCGGTTTGTCGGTGCTGATGGCCGTTTTCATCCGCCTGACCATGGCTCCCACCGCGGCGGATTTCCACCTGTTTCCCGACGCGCCCATCTGGATTTTCCTGCAGGTGCTACTCGGCATCTACCTGCTCGATAAGCTCCACGCCCGCTGGCAGCAGCGCGGCCACCCGGCCAGCAGCACCCGCTATTACTTCCGGCTGCTGCTGGTCGGGGGCACCGGCTTTCTGTTGCTCAGCCAGGGCCTGAGCGGGGCCGCGGCCCTGTTGCCCATGGGCCAGCCCTGGAACTGGTCGTGGTACGGGGCGGTGCGCAGCCTGCTGTCCGACGTGTTTTTGTATTTACTGGTCAGCGGCGTGTACCTGCCCTTTCTCTACCAGCAGCACGCGGCTGCCAATGCGGCGAAAGTGGCCCAGCTGGAAAAAGAGGCCGTGCGGGCCCGGCTGCTGGGGCTGCAGCAGCACGTAGAGCCCCACTTTCTGTTCAACAACCTCAATATTCTGGCGGCCCTGATTGAGCCGGCCAACGCGGCCGCCCACGACTATGTAACCCACCTGGCCGGCCTGTACCGCTACCTGGTCCAGACCCGGGAGCAGGAGCTGGTTCCCGTAGCCCAGGAAGTAGCTTTTGCCCGTGATTACTGCTACCTGCTGACTAAGCGGTTTGGCGCGGCCTACTGCTTTGAGGAAAGCCTGCACCTGACGTCCGACGAGCTGCAAAACCTGCTCGTGCCCCCCGGGGTGCTGCAGGAGCTGCTCACCAACGCCGTGAAGCATAACCTGGCCAGCCGCGCCCGGCCGCTCCAAATCTACCTGACCATCGCGGGCACCACGCTGACGCTGCGCAACAACCGGCAGGTGCGCCCGGAGCCGGGAGCCGGCGCCCGGAGCGGCCTGCCGGGGCTGCGGGCCCGCCTGGCCCTGTTCACTGATACGCCCGCCGTGGTGGACGACGAGGCCGATTTTTTTGCCGTTTCCCTGCCCTTATTGTCGCCCTTAGCTTTAGCCGACTATGCAACTCCTGATTCTGGAAGATGAAGAGCCCGCGGCGGAGCAGCTGCGCCGCTTTGTGCAGCAGTACAACCCCGCGGCCCGCATCGTGGGAGAGTGCCAGCAGGTGAGCGAAGCCGTGGACTACCTGCGTACCCACCCGGCCCCCGACCTGATTCTGTCCGACATTGAGCTGCTCGATGGCAACGTGTTCCGGGTGTTTGAGCAGGTGGCGGTCAGCAGCCCCATCATCTTCATCACCGCCTACGACTCATTTCTGGTGCAGGCCTTCGAGCAGAACGGCATCGGCTACGTGCTCAAGCCGGTGCAGTACGCGCAGTTTGCCGCCGCCATGCAGAAATACGAGCGGCTCCGCCAGGCCCTGCAGGGGGCTGCCCTCCAGCAGCTGACGGCGGCCTACGCCCCCGCCCCGCAGTACCGGCAGCGGCTGGTCAGCAAGTCGCGCGCCGGCCTGTACGTGCTGCCGGTGGCCGACATCCCCTATTTCCAGCTCCGCAACGGCGTCACCCACGCCGTCGATGGCCAGGGGCGGGCGTTTGTGCTGAATGAGACTTTAAGTCAGCTCGAAGCCCAGCTTGATCCGGCCGCTTTCTTCCGCCTCAACCGCACCGAAATCGTGCAGCTCAGCGCCATCGAGCGGCTCGAAGCCTATTTCAACGACACGCTGATAGTGCACCTGAAGGGCCAGACGCTGACGCTGACCAGCAGCACCCACCGCACGCCCGAGCTGCGCCGGTGGCTGACGGCCTAGCGCTACTCCTTCCGCACCCGCTCCAGCACCAGCTGGTTCATCGGGTTCGGGGCCAGCCCCCGGATGTTGTTCTGGGTCAGGCGTACTACTTCATCATAATACAGCGCAATAACCGGGCACTCGTCCACCACGATGCGGTCCATCTGCCGGTACAGCTCGTAGCGCTTTGCCACGTCCTGCTCCAGGTTGGCCCGCTCGTAGAGCTGGTCGTAGGCGGCGCTTTGGAAGTGGGTTTTGTTGGGGCCGGCCGGGGCGAAGTTCTTGCTGTAGAACAGGGCCAGGTAGTTTTCCGCGTCGGGGTAGTCGCCGAGCCAGCTTTTGGTGAAGAAAGCCGCGCGGCCGTTGTCCACCATTTCCTGCTGGGCCCCGCCCTGGTTGATGTCGATGGCCACCTGCACGCCCACGTCGGCCCAGTTTTTCTGCAGGTACTCGCACACTTCCTTGCGCTCCACCAGCGTGCTCAGGTGCAGCGTCAGCGGCCGGGCCGGCCCGTAGCCCGCCGCCTGCAGCAGTGCCCGCGCCTTGGCAGGCTGGTAGGAATAGCCCGGCACCAGCTTGGCGCTGTACGAGGGCAGCGAAGAGGGCACGAAGCCCGAGATGCCCGGCACGCCCACGTTATTCAGGAAGTAGGCAATCAGCTCGGGCTTATTCAGGGCATAGTTCAGGGCCTGCCGCACCCGCTTGTCGCGCAGGGCCGGGTTAGCGGCCTCCCCGCGCAGGTTGGTGGCGTCGAGCTGGAAGCCCAGGTATTCGGTGTTCAGATAAGGCGTCTTTTCCAGCCGGAACTTGCCCCGGAAGTCGGCGCGCACGGTGCCGTCGGGGTGCAGAATAAGGTCCCGGCTGCCGGCGCGGATGCCGCTCAGAAAGTCCAGCTTGCCCTGCTGGAAGGTCAGAAATTCGGTTTTGCGGTCCTGAATAAAGCTGATCTGCACCGCGTCGAGGTAGGGCAGCTTCTGGCCCCGGGCGTCGTGCTTCCAGTAGGTCGGGTTGCGGTGGTAGATGATGGCGTTGCCCTCGTCCCACTCCCGGAACCGGAACGGGCCCGTGCCCACCGGATGGGCGCGGAAGTCCTTGCCGTACTTTTCCACGGCCTCGCGGGGCACCACGTAGGCGTAGGGCATGGCCAGAATCCCCAGAAACGGAATAAACGGCTCCTTTAAATAGACGCGCAGCGTGGAGTCGTTCAGGGCCTTGAAGCAGGTGTCGGCCGGTTCGCCGGCGGCGTTTTCGAGTACTTTGCCCCGGAAAATCCAGCCGCCGGGGCTGGCCGTGGTCTTATCCAGCAGGCGCCGGAAGCTGTACACGAAATCCGGGGCCGTCACGCGGCGGCCTTTGCCCCCGGCAAACACCTCGGCGTCGTGGAAGCGCACGTCGGGCCGCAGCCGGAAGGTGTACTGCTTGCCGTCGGCCGACACGTCGTAGCTCCGGGCCACCGACGGCACCGGCTGCAGGGCCGAATCCAGCTCCACCAGCCCGTTGTAGAGCTGGGTCACGGCCCAGATGTTGGCCTGCCGGTTGGAGAAGGCCGGGTCCAGGGAGGTCAGCGACTCGGGCTGGTTGTAGCGGAACACGCGCCGCGCGTCGGTGGGCTGGTCGGGGCGGCCGCAGCCGGCCAAGGCCGGGAGCAGCAAGGCAACATAAACGGCAAAACGGCGCGCAGACGAAAGCATGGGAACGGGGGAATCACGTATATTTGTCAGACAAAGGTATCCGGCTGACGGCTATTCGCTGGCGGCAGTTGGCTTTTCGCTCTTTCTGTCGGGCTTCGGCCCGATAAGCGACGAGCGAACGGCCCGGGTTCAATCACTGCTGCCTTCCAGACTTCAATCCGACAAGCTAACCGCTAACAGGCAGCAGCTAACCGCTTCTACACACACATGGGAAAAATCATTGCGGTAGCCAATCAGAAGGGCGGCGTGGGCAAAACCACCTCGGCGATTAACCTGGCGGCCAGTCTGGCGGCCCTGGAGTATCGCACGCTGCTCGTGGATGCCGATCCGCAGGCCAACGCCACCTCCGGCGTGGGCTTCGATCCGAAAGACATCGAGAACAGCATCTACGAGTGCATGGTCGACGGCATCAACGCCCAGGACATCATCCTCCAAACCCAGGTGCTGCCCCACCTCGACCTGATGCCTTCCCACATCGACCTCGTGGGAGCCGAAGTGGAGATGATCAACCTACCCAACCGGGAGGAGAAGATGAAGGACGCGCTGCGCCCGCTGGCCGAGCTCTACGACTTCATCATCATCGACTGCTCCCCGTCGCTGGGTCTGATTACGGTAAATGCCCTCACGGCCGCCCACTCGGTCATCGTGCCGGTGCAGTGCGAGTATTTCGCCCTCGAAGGGCTGGGCAAGCTGCTCAACACTATCAAGATCATTCAGAGCCGCCTCAACGAGGAGCTCGAAATCGAGGGCATCCTGCTCACCATGTACGACGTGCGCCTGCGCCTGAGCAACCAGGTGGTGGAAGAAGTGAAGCTGCACTTCCAGCAGCTCGTCTTCGACACCATCATCCCCCGCAACGTGAAGCTGAGTGAGTCGCCGAGCTTCGGCATCCCCGTCATTCTGCACGACGCCGAAAGCAAGGGCAGCATCAGCTACCTGAACCTGGCCCGCGAAATCGTGGAGAAGAACATCGTGGCCAGCGCCCCGGAAGCGGCCGAGGATACGGCGGCGTAGGATTTTCCTGCCCGAATTTCTAAAAAGGCCGGCAATTTTGTCGGCCTTTTTAGTTCCTATGCAACGCGAAGTTCCACTTCGCGAAACGCCCGCGCCGCCCTACCAATTATCGTTCAACGCCCCGCGCAGTGGAACTTCGCGTTGCCGCTACTTATGCCCTCTTATGCCGAGCCCCCAGGTCTGCCGCCCGACTTCCGGGTCAGCTACCGCATCTTTTCCGCCGAGGAAGGTGGCCGGAAGACGCCCGCCCACCAGCACAGCCGCTGGGATTTTCGCTACGACGATCCGGCTGTGTCTACCAGTACCTTTATGATCTGGCCCGAAGTCCTGCTCCCGAATGGGGACCCAGTACCCGATGGGCCGATTCCGACCTACGGACTGGCGGATATGTTTATTCTCCTCCCCCAAGCCCGCGCCTTCCACCAGCTACACATCCGCCCTGGCGTGCGCGGCTGCTTTGTTGAAGGCACCCGGCGGGTGGGCGCGTGTGAAGTGGTTGAGGTGCTGGGCTTGCACACTAATCCGATACAGATAGCCTAGCACCAGCGTGGCTAATAGCCAGCGCACACCCTAAACGTTCCACGATTTTTTCTCCGCCGTGGAACATTTTTTCGGCCGCTTCGCCTCGGTTTGTGTATTTTTGAATCCCGCTTCCGCCTGGTATTGGGTGGGAGCCGCTTGTAGGTATGTCAGAGACGAACGAAGAGAAAAGCACGCCGGCTGCGGCTTCCGCCGCCCCCAAACGCAAAATCGGTGGCCTCGGCCGGGGCCTGAACGCCCTGATTGAAGGCAGCTACGAAAAGAAGGGCGAGCGGCTCGTGTCGCACCCGATGAACTCCGTGGGCTTCATTCCGGTCGGCCACATTGAGGCCAACCCCTACCAGCCCCGCACCCACTTCGACCAGGAAGCCCTGCAGGAGCTGGCCGAGTCCATCCGGATTCAGGGCATCATCCAGCCCGTGACGGTGCGGCAGATGGGCACCAACTCCTACCAGCTCATTTCGGGGGAGCGGCGCCTACAGGCCTCCAAGCTGGCGGGGCTGGATACCATTCCGGCCTACATCCGCAAGGCCGACGACCAGCAGATGCTGGAAATGGCCCTGATTGAGAACATCCAGCGCGAAAACCTCAACGCCATCGAAATTGCCCTCAGCTACCAGCGCCTGGTGAGCGAGTGCAACCTCAAGCAGGAGGAGCTGGGCGACCGGGTGGGCAAGAACCGCTCGACCGTGACCAACTACCTGCGCCTGCTCAAGCTGCCGCCCGACATCCAGATCGGCCTGCGCGACACGGCTATTTCGATGGGCCACGCCCGCGCCCTGATCAACATTGAGAATGCCGACCAGCAGCTGGCCTTGTTCCACCGTATTCTGGCCGAAGACCTGTCGGTGCGCAAGGTCGAGCAGCTGGTGCGCGCCGGCGTGGCCGTGCCCCGCCCGGCCGATGCGCCCGCCGCCCAGGCCGTAGCGGAGCAGCAGATTCACATTCCGGTGGCCGAGCTGCGCCGCACCGAGCGCTACCTCTCCGACCGGTTTGGCAGCAAGGTGCTCGTGAAGCCCGGTCCGCAGGGCAATGGCGAGATTAAAATTGCGTTTGACTCGGTGGAAGACATGCAGCGCATTCTGCACATTCTGCAACCGGCCTAAACGCCTTTTATTCGTTCTGCTATGATCGGGCTACGCACCGCAACTGCTTTGCTGGGGGGGCTGGCGACTTTTGCGCTACCCCAACCGGCGCACGCCCAGGCCGCCATGACGGCCGGCCCCGACTCGGCCCGGGTCAATACCTCCACCGCCGTGGCGGACTCGGCCCGGCGCACCGAGCGGTTTCTGGGGCGGCGCCTGACGCGGCCGGCCAAGGCGGGCCTGCTCTCGGCCCTGCTGCCCGGCACCGGCCAGATCTACAACCGCAAGTACTGGAAGCTGCCGCTGGTGTACGGCGCCGTGGGCGGCACCATCTACGGGGAGATTTACTACCAGCGGCTCTACAAGGAGTTTACGAATTCCTACAACGGGCTCATCTCCAACCCCCAAGTACTGCCGTCGGGCCCGAACAAGGACGTTATCCGGGGCGACAGCAGCATTGCCTACCGCGGCATTGTGCTTTACCGCCGCCCGCGCGACCAGTTTTACTTTTACATCGGCGTTGCCTACGCGCTCAATATTCTGGATGCCGTGGTCGATGCTCACCTCAAGGACTTTGACATCAGCGACGACCTGAGCCTGCACTGGGAGCCCACCCTGATCTGGGTTCCCACGGCCATTCCGACGCCCGGCGTCATGGTGACCCTTAATCTGAACTCCCGGCGCTACCTGCGCCCAACCACTACCCTATGAAACTGTTGTTGATTGGCTACGGCAAAATGGGCCAGGCCATTGAGGCCCAGGCGCTGGCCCGCGGCCACCAGGTGGTCGGCATCGTGGACCCTACCCGTCCCGACGTGCGCATCACCGATTTTGACCCCGCCACGGTGGATGCCGCCATCGAGTTCACCCACCCCGACGCGGCTTTTGCCAACGTGATGGCCTGCCTTCGGCAAGGGTTGCCGGTGGTGTGCGGCTCCACGGGCTGGCTCCACCATTTTGCCGAAGCCAAAGCTATGGTCCAGCAAACCGGCGGGGCGCTGTTCTACGCCTCCAACTACAGCGTAGGCGTCAACCTGTTCTTTCACTTCAACGAGTACATAGCGGCCAAAATGCACCAGTTCGGCGGCTACGACGTGCAGGTGCGCGAAATTCACCACACCCAGAAAGTGGATCAGCCCAGCGGCACGGCCATTACCGCCGCCGAAGGCATCCTGCGCCACTTTCCGGCCAAAAAAACCTGGCGCAACGAGGCCACCGCCGACACCGCGGAGCTGGCCATTCTCTCGGAGCGCGCGGGACAGGTGGTGGGCACTCATCTGGTCACCTACTCCTCCGAGGCCGACAGCATCGAGCTCAAGCACGAGGCCCACAGCCGCGACGGGTTCGTGCAGGGCGCGCTGCTGGCCGCCGAGTGGCTGCCCGGCCGCCAGGGCGTATTCGGCATGAAGGAGCTGCTGGGACTATAGGGTTTCGCGGCCCGTTTGCAGCGGTTCGTTTGCAGGCCCCCGGTTTTTGTAAACTACTAAAAGTCAGGGGCAAAAAACGAATACTCCAGAACGAAAAACGAATTTTAGATATTACGTCTTTTACTGGCGGTACCTGCCGCTTTATCCGTTTCACTTCGCCGACCTATGGCCGTCCAATCCTGGGAGGAGCGCACTGCCGCCCTCAACACCGCCACTTCTGCTTCGCCGCAGCAAAAGCCCAAAGGGTTTTTCCGCGAGTGGGGCGACGCCATCCTGTTCGCCGTCGTGGCGGCCACGCTCATCCGCTGGGCCACGTTCGAAGCCTACACCATCCCGACGCCCTCCATGGAGCACACCCTGCTCGTGGGCGACTATCTGTTTGTGAGCAAGCTGCACTACGGCCCGCGCACTCCGCAGACGCCGCTGCAGGTGCCGCTCACCCACCAGACCATCTGGGGCACCAGCATTCCGAGCTATTCCGACGCGCTGCAGCTGACTTCCTACCGGCTGCCGGGCTTTTCGGAAGTGAAGCGCAACGACGTGGTGGTATTCAACGTGCCCTTCGAGAAAGAGCACCCCGCCGACCTGCGCACCAACTACATCAAGCGCTGCATCGGCATTGCCGGCGACGTACTCGAACTCCGGGAGCAGCAGGTGTACATCAACGGTAAGCCGGCCCCGAATCCGGTGGAAAGCCAGAACCGCTACACGCTGCCCATCAACTCGGACGAAACCATCCGGGGCAAGGTCTTCCAGGATCAGGGCATCTACGAGTACGGCAGCCCCGACGGCAGCCCCCAGGCCCGCATCACCGCCGTCGGCCCCGGCTACGTGGTGGATATGACGCCGAAAACCGCTGCCTACTTCAAGCAGCAGTCGTTTGTGCGCGGCGTGGTGCTCGATAAGTCGGAGCCCGGCGTGGGCGAGCCGGAAGTATTCCCCAACAACCCCGACTACCCCAGCAGCCAGCCCAACATGGGTGCGTCGCCCTTCAAGAACTGGAACAAGGACAACTACGGCCCCCTGCAGATTCCCAAAGCCGGCCAGACCGTGCAGCTGACGCCCGCCAACACGCCCATCTACCAGAAGATCATCATGCGCTACGAGCAGAACGAGGGCGTCACGCTGGAAAACGGTATGCTGCTGCAGAACGACAAGGCGCTGACCAGCTACACCTTCAAGCAGGACTACTTCTTTATGATGGGCGACAACCGCCACGACTCGCTCGACTCGCGCTACTGGGGCTTCGTGCCCAAAGACCACATCGTGGGCAAAGCCGTGCTGATCTGGATGTCGGTAAACCCCTACGCCGACTTCTTCCACAAGATCCGCTGGAGCCGCCTGTTCAACTTCATCAACTAGTTGTCATTGCGAGGCCAAAGGCCGAAGCAATCCGGCCTCTGAAATGGAGAGAGTTCCTTTTTACGGTAAAGCCCCACCGTTGAACAACGGTGGGGCTTTTGCTTTATCCTTACGCCGGGCAGAGGCTGGATTGCTTTGCGCTGCTCGCCCTGGCGCGGCAGCCGGTAGCTGCTACCACGCAATCGGCGGCAGGCCGTGCTGCTGCAGGTAGTCGTTGGTTTTGCTGAAGGGCCGGGAGCCGAAGAAGCCCCGGTCGGCGGCGTAGGGCGAGGGGTGGGCCGACTTGAGGACCAGGTGCTTTTTTTCGTCGATGACTTCCCCTTTCTTCTGGGCCGACGCGCCCCAGAGGATGAACACGACGTGCTGCTTGCCGGCCGACACTTTCTCAATCACGGCGTCGGTGAACTGCTCCCAGCCTTTTTTCTGGTGGGAGGCCGGCTCTCCGGCCCGCACGGTCAGCGTGGCGTTGAGCAGCAGCACGCCCTGCCGGGCCCAGCGGTCCAGGTTGCCGTTGGGGGCCGGCGGCGTCGCGGGCAGGTCGCTCTGCAGCTCCTTGAAGATGTTCTGCAGCGACGGCGGGGTGCGGATGCCGTCGGCTACGGAAAACGACAGGCCGTTGGCCTGGCCCTTGCCGTGGTAGGGGTCCTGGCCCAGAATCACAACTTTCACGTCCTCAAACGGGCAGGCGTCAAAGGCATGAAAAATCCCGGGGCCGGGCGGATAGACGGTGGCCGTGGCGTACTCGCCGCGCACGTAGGCAATCAGGTGGTGGAAATACGGCTTTTCAAATTCGTCGGCGAGAACCTTCCGCCAGCTTTCTTCTATCTTTACAGACATTTTTGTGGACATTGAGTTGCGTATTTTAGAACGCGGGCAAGCCGTTTGCCCGCCCGACTGCGTAGATAAACCAATTCCCGAAAGCGGCTGTTAGTTCTCCATCGTCTAGCATAGGAGCCATGAATACCACCACCACCCAGGGCGTAACGGTAAGCGTTACGACCAACTATCTGCCCGACTACTCCAGCCCGGTCCAGGAGCACTACGTGTTTGCCTACAAGATTGATATTCACAACGGCAGCGAATATACGGTGAAGCTGCTGCGGCGGCACTGGTACATCTACGATGCCAACGGCGTGGTGCGCGAGGTGGAGGGCGAAGGCGTGGTCGGCCAGCAGCCCGTGCTCGAGCCCGGCGAGTCGCACCAGTACGTATCGGGCTGCAACCTCAAGTCGGGCCTGGGTAAGATGCGCGGCACCTACCAGATGGAGCGCGTGGTAGACGGCGAAGAATTCACGGTCGACATTCCGGAGTTCACCCTGGTTGTGCCGTACCGGCTGAACTAGGGCTTAACCAACGGGCCGGCTGCCGGACAGAAGCTATATTGTGCGTTGCAAGGCTGGTGTGGCTGTGACTTGCCGGCTTTTCGCTTAGAAAGTATAGCTGTATAGTACTTTGGCCGCCACGTAGCGGCCATTGTTGCGTATTACCACTTCGTAATTGTCATTGATGCCGGTGCGGCGGTTGATGTACTGAAACCGCGTAGAGCGTAGTTCCGAGATGGTGTCAAATCCATGATAATACTGCACTGCCATACTCAGTCCACTATGCACCGTTAGCTGCCAGGTCGTGCTTAGGCCCGCGTAGGCCCCAGCGCTGCCCCGGCGCAGGTATTTAGGTTCGAGAACGTAGGTAATTTCTTCCTCGTCGTCGCTGCGGTTCTGGTCGATTCCGCTTTCAATAATCATCGTAGACGCGAAATTCTGCCGTACAATCATATAGCCCACCCCTATTTCCGGCGCGACTTTGAACCTGGCAGCGGGATTTAGGGTGTAGGCTGCCCCCAATGTAAAGTGGGCCGGCGCTGAACGTTGCTGGCTGGCTGGCCCACCAAAGCTGATTACATTTCCCGCGGCATCGCGCTCCAATACTAGATTTCTGGTTTTAATGCCTTCCAACAGACTAGCCGTGCGCACGTCGAGTACCCCCGTCCAGCGCGGCGTGAAAGTATAGCGGAGCCCCAACGAGAATACCGGGGCGACCCGGCGCAGGACTTTTGTCTTGGGCGGAAGCTTGCCCCGGTTGCTTTCCACCTGCGGGAGGCTGACACAGATACCGCTGCCGCCCGCTACCGCCCACCGGTGATGACCAACTACCTCGCACGGAAACCACAACAGGAAGAGAAATAAAAAGCGCATAGCCGGCCGGAGAAAAGAAAGCCGGAGATACCGTAGCTGGTGTCCCCGGCTCTGCTGCTGATTTACCAATTGTCCTGAATAGTCCGGAGCCGTTTCTGCCCACGGCTTACCGTGATAAAGCGAGGCTCGCTACCCATACTTCCATCACACACGAAAGTAGGATCCCAGCCTTTGTTTTCCCATTCATAGTTACTGCTCAAAACGTATTTTTGAAGACCGGTGCTGCCCTCATAAAATCGCCGCTCTAATGATGTTTTGGTAGTCTCCGAAGTAGTGCCGGTTGTGTACAAGTAAGTAGATCCACACTTTGGCCGGTAGCCAACGCCATAGGTGAGGATAATGTTGGTTTGGCGGGGCTGCCAGAGTATCCTGTTGGAAGCCGTAGACATATATTTGAGCTGCGACAGCAAGGAGAAGTAGATTCCCGCTTTCTGGTAGACGTGCTTTATCTTGGGGCAGAACCTTAAGGTGGCGCACGGAGCAGGATTGACGGAGATGGTTCCCGAATTCTCATCTTCATCTTTGTCTCCTCTAGCCCCACCCTCGAAGCAGGCTTTCTGCGCGTAGGAACCCGGCTCGCCGGACGCCAACAGGCTAAATACTTCATCTTCGGTGGCGAATTCCTTTATTTTTTCGTGCGTCTCCCCGTTCTCCAGCAGAGGCAGAAGCTTCACGTCTGCCACGTTCAGGGCTGCTACCCGGTCACGCAACATGTCTATCTTGAATATCCAGCACCCTACCTGCACAATCCGCTTTGGATTTAGCACTACCGCTAGTTTTTGATCTTCGATTTCCAGTGAATCCGGCCTTGACGCCATGGCTTCCTCTTTCTGGCGGTTAAATGCCGAAAGACACGATTCATACCCTAGCTGTATAGTCCCAGGGAGAGATGGTGTATTTTCCGGGCTGGAATTTCGCACGCACTTATGGGACAAATACTCCACGGCAGCGCCCGCACAACTTCGGCAATACGGGCCGCTATCCAACGTAGTCAGGAAAGCCTACAAACGTTAGCTTCCCGTCACGGCATCAACCTCAAAACGGTGGCTAAGTGGCGCAAACGCACGACTACGACGGATGCCGCGATGGGGCCGACGCCCGTCTCCACCGTGCTGACGCTCGCGCAAGAGGCAATGATCGTGGCGTTCAGAAAACACACGTTGTTGCCGCTCGACGATTGTCTGTATGCTTTGCAGGCCACTATTCCCCACCTGTCGCGCTCGGCGCTGCACCGCTGTCTGCAGCGGCACGGCATCAGCCGCTTGCCCTTAAGTGAAGAGGGCCAAAGCCCGCCGAAAAAGAAATTCAAGGACTATCCTATTGGCTACTTACACGTCGATTTTGCCGAAGTGCACACCGAGCAAGGCAAGCAGTACCTCTTTGTGGCCATTGACCGCACCAGCAAGGTAGCCTTCGCTGAACTCCACCCCCGCGCTAAGCGGGTGGTAGCGGCAGCGTTTCTGCGGCGCGTGCTCGACAAGCTGCCTTACAAAGTACACAAGGTATTGACCGATAACGGCGTACAGTTCACGGCGCAGCCGCATCAATTGCTGCCAGGCGGGCACAGCTTTGACCGCATCTGCCGCGAATATGGCATCGAGCATCGCCTGACCAAGCCTGCCCACCCGTGGACCAACGGCCAGGTCGAGCGCATGAATCGC
>NZ_BAABDH010000003.1:0-282217 GCF_039539525.1 Hymenobacter algoricola
GTTCCGACGCGTGGCCACGCGCTACGATAAGCTCGCCGATTCCTACGCCGCGTTTATCCAACTACGCGCCATCACCCTCTGGCTAAATTGAGAACACGCCCTAGCTCTGCCTGGCCCAACCCGGGACTGAAACCCCACAAAAAAGCGGCGCCTCCTTTCGGAGGCGCCGCTTTTTTGTGTCGTAAGGCTTACTTCTGAATCAGCACCTTCTGCGAGGCCGCGTCGCCGGGCTGGCCCAGGCTGAGCTGGTAGAGGCCGCTGGCCAGCTTGTTCAAATCCACGGGCAGATCGAGCTGGCCGGCGGCGGGCGCTACGGCCTGGCGGAGCACTACCTGACCCAGGCTGTTGCGCACGAGCAGCTCCAGCCCCGTAACCGGCTTGGCCAGCGTGGCGCGGACGCGGAACAGACCCGCGCTGGGGTTCGGATAGACGCTCAGCCCCCCGGCGGCTTTCAGCTCGGAGGCCACGCTGGTGACACCCTGAATAACGAGGTTATCAATGGCCCAGCCCCAGCCGTGGGCACCGGGGTCGCCGAACAGGCGGAAGCGCAGGCGCACCACGTCGCCGGGAGTGAACTTGCTGAGCAGGTTAAACGTGTGGGGCGCGAACAAGGCGGGCGTCCCGACGCCGTTGGAGTTGCCGGCGGCGGTGGTGCTGCTGTTCCAGGCAGCCAGCCAGTTGGGGCGGAAGCGGGCGTCGTAGCCATCGGCCACCGGCGTCCAGGTAGCGCCGTTGTCCTTGCTGCCTTCTACTACCACGTAGTCGTAGAAAGCCTCAGTGCCATAAACGCTGCCGGGCTCGCCGGGCTCCACCAGGGCTATTTCGTCGAACGAAAGCGTGTGCTGGGTGGGCTGGATCGTGATGGGCACCAGCATCTGGTAAATCAGCGTGGAGTCGTCGTAGTACTGATGGTCGGAGTGGATGGCCGCGTTGCTGAAGCCGGCGGGCTGGGTGATGGCGAAGCCCTCGCCCACAAAATCCAGCGGCGCGGTACCGTTCAGATTGTTGGTGTAAAACGCCTGCGCGGGCTTGAAGTCGACAATGTTTACCACATAAGTGGCCGTCTGAGCCTGATTCACGCTGGCCGCTCCGTCGCGGGCTACGATGCGGTAGGTAAGAACGTCGCCGGCCACGATGGGGCCGCCACTGGTGGTGAGCGTACCCAGGAAGTTACTGCTCGCGCCTTGACGGGTCAGTGCCAGGGCCGGGCGGGCCACGCCGTTCACCGCGTATTCTACCGTGACGCCGGCCACGGCCACGTTATCAGTAGCCTGGGCCTGGAACTGGTAGGGCAGCTGCGAAACGAACAGGTAGGTCAGGGGCTTGTGCTTCACAACGGGCGCCGTAGCATCGGGCCCGATGACAAAAGAGTAGCGGGCTACCGTAGCCACATTGGGCGCATAGGTAGCCGGAGCGGTGTAGGTGCGGCCGGTTTCGTTGTCGGCCGCAGCTAGATAATAGCTTACCGTATGGTTGAGGCCCGGACCGGGAATAATGCCCTGGTAGTTGTTGCCGGCAGTGTTGGTCATGGCCACGGTATTCAGCGCGCCGTTGTCTACGGCGTAATACAGCTTTACCGAGCCCGGCGTTATAGTCCCGTCGGTGATGATGGTGGCGTTGACGAGGAAATTCTGCGACGTCTCCGCGTCGGGCAGCTTGGTGTGGCGGATGGCCGTATTAAACCAGCCCATCTCGTCGAACATGCGCAGGGTAATCGGGCCGGGATTATGCATAGCCTCGGCCGCGCCAATGTTGGGCGTCATCAGCGAGTTGATGTTGCCGGCCGGGTAAGTGGCTTCGTTCAGGTGGGAGATGCTGGAGCCGGCCGAATACGTAGCCGGAGCAAACAGGCGGGGCCGCACGCCGCCGTTCACGGCCTTGGCCAGGTTGCTGTTGAAGTACACGTTGCCGCTGGTGAACTGCGCGCCCAGGGCGGCAGAGCCGTTTGGGTACAGCGGGTTGTTGGTCAGGGGCTGGCCGGCCAGGTTCTCCATAAAGGAGGCGTATATGGAGGGCGGGTTGCCGTAGGAGCCGGCCCCGCTACCGTAGCTGGTGCTGGCAATGAAGCCCAGGCCGTGGCCCAGCTCGTGCAGCACCACCGACACCAGGTCGTAGCGGCCGGCCGGCACCATGCCGTCGGTTCCGTAGTACCAGTTGAAGGTGCTGTTGAAGCGGGCATTGATATCGGGCAGCGTACCGCCATTCAGCTCCTGGCCGGCAATTTTCTCCGCCAGCGCCACCGGGTACCCTACGCCGCTGCGTACGGCCCCGCTCGGGTCGTTGTAATACGCCGTAGCGCCGGCCGAGCCGAGGACGCCGGTGCCCAGGGGCGTCCAGGTGGCCTGCACCCGAATGGTAACCGGCGACACGAGCAGGGCCTCCCAGATATCGACGGCGTACTGGAAAGCGGCCTGCGCCTGGGGCGTGAAGCCGGTGTAGGTCACCTCAATGTTAGCGGCCGTGCTGCGGCGGCCGCGGCGCTGCTGCTCCAGGTAGGCCGCGGGCAGCGCCAGCCGGGTGTGCATATCCTCGGCGCGGGCGTAGCAGATGGTGGTAGGGGCCGGAGCCGGATCTTTTACGAACGTTTGCGCCTGGGTCGGATGCCAGGCCGCCAGCAGCAGGGCCGGCAGCAGGAGTAGTTTTTTCATCAAAGAGGAAGGAGGATAAAGCAGCCAGCTGCTGGATGGGAAAGCCTAAAGTTACGCTATTCAGCCTGCAAGCCCAAAAGCCCCGACCAGCCGTGGCCGGGCTTGCCAACGCGGTCAACCCCGGCCGGCCGGCCGGCGCGCCAGCCCTTCGCTTATATACTAGCCTGCAACTATTTACCTCGCCGGAAGCAGCTCAATAGAAAATAATTAGCTTCTTGGTTTATACCACAAGGATATATCACAATCCCTGTGTAAATTTGAAACAGCCCTTTGCTTCGACTCCGAAGTGAAGGCCTTTTTCATTTCACTCCCCCCTTTCTCTATGAAGTCAACTTCTACTATGACCGGATACCGGGCCTTGGCGCTGGCGGCCTTGTTAGCCATTCCGGCCCTGGGCTCGGCCCAAAATGCTCCCCTGGCCCGCACCCTCACCCAGTTGAGCGCCCAGCGCAGCCAGCTGGGACTGAGCGAGGCCGACCTGAACAATCCGGCCGTAACCAGCCAGTACACGGATGCCCACAACGGGCTGACGCACATTTATCTGCGCCAGCGCCACAACGGCATCGAAGTACTGGGCGCCGTAGCGGACGGCCACGTAACCAAAGCCGGTGAAATTGCCGCTCTGCACAGCAGCTTCCTGCCCAACGTAGCCGCCAGTGCCCGCGCCACCACGCCGAGCCTGACGCCCGAGCAGGCCGTGCAGGCCGCCGCCCGCGCCCTGCAGGTAGCCGCGCCCGGCAGCCTGCGCGCCGAAAAAGCCGCTACCCCAGCCGAAGGACTTACCTTTAACGACGGCGGTATTTCCCAGGATAAGATCAAAGCCAAGCTGATGTATTTGCCCGTAGCCAGCGGCGAGCTGCAGCTGGTGTACGACGTACTGCTGTGGCCTACTACCGGCGACGACGCCTGGTCGGTGCGCATCGACGCCCGCACCGGTGCTTATGTCAACAAGGTATCCTACACCACCCACGAGCCCGTCACCTTCGCCCAGCTTACCCAGCGGGCCATGCAGACGCCTAACTGGCCCGTAGTAGCGCCCACGACGGCCGGCAAGGTAAACGTGCCCAACAGCTACAACGTGTGGCCCATCACGGTGGAAAGCCCGATCCACGGCGCCCGCCAGCTGACGGTAAACCCATCCAACGTCCGCTCTTCTCCTTTCGGCTGGCACGATGAAGACGGCGTAGCCGGGGCCGAGTTCACCATCACCCGCGGCAACAACGTGCATGCCTACGACGACCGGCAGAACCGCAACGTGTACATCCCCGGGCAGAGCGTCAGCCCCGACGGCGGCGCCAACCTGGAGTTTGACTTCGCTTATGACCCGGCCAACCGCCCCGCCGGCAACCTGAACGCAGCCGTAGTCAACCTGTTCTACTGGAACAACATCATGCACGACATGATGGCCCTCAAAGGCTTCAACGAAGTCAGCGGCAACTTCCAGCAGATGAACTACACCGGCCTCGGCCTCGGCTTCGACCACGTGAAGGCCGAAGCGCAGGACGGGGGCGGCACCAACAACGCCAACTTCAGCACCCCGCCCGATGGCACGCGCGGCAAAATGCAAATGTACACCTGGAGCGCCGCTCCGGGCACGCTGATTGTAACGGCCCCGGCTTCGGTTGCCGGTACCTATCCGGCCGGCCTGGCCGACTTTGGCCGTACTGTAAACTCATTGGGCAGCGCCTACCGGGGCAACCTGGTGCTGGTCAACGACGGCTCCGCCAAGCCTTCGCGCGGCTGCAACGGCCCGCTGCGGAACCCGGCCTCGCTCAACGGTAACATCGCCGTAATTGACCGCGGCAAGTGCACGTTTGCCTCCAAGGTAAAGCTGGCCCAGGACGCCGGCGCCCGTATGGTAGTAGTAGTCGACAGTGTGGCCGGCGCTCCGCTGGGCGGCATGACCGGTGCGGCGCCCGACACCATCGGCCTCCGTATTCCGTCGGTATTCATTCCTAAAGCCCTCGGCGACCAGCTCAAGGCAGTGCTCTTATCGGGTGGCACAGTGACCGTGGGCGCTACCGGCGGCCCCGGCCCCGACGGCGACTTCGACAACGGCATTGTGGCCCACGAGTATGGCCACGGCATCTCTAACCGCCTCACCGGCGGCCCCGCTAACGCCAGCTGCCTGGGCAATGCCGAGCAGATGGGCGAAGGCTGGAGCGACTTTTTCGCCCTGTGGATGACCACCAAGCCCGGCGACGTCGGTACTACTCCCCGCGGCATCGGCAACTACGCCACCAACCTGCCCGTGAATGGCGCCGGCATCCGCCGGAAGCAGTACACCACCGACTTTACCCTGAACAACCACACCTACGCCTTCATCGGCACCACCTACACCCAGGTGCACGACATCGGTGAAGTGTGGGCCACGGTGCTCTGGGACCTGAACTGGGCCTTCATCAACCAGTATGGCTACAACGCGAACCTGACGGCGTCTACCGGCGGCAACAACGTCTGCATGCAGCTGGTAATCGATGGCTGCAAGCTGCAGCCCTGCAGCCCCGGCTTCCTCGACGGCCGCGACGGTATCCTGCTGGCCGACCGCAACAACAACGGCGGCGCCAACCAGGCGCTGATCTGGCAGGTGTTTGCCCGCCGCGGCATGGGCTTCAACGCCGTGCAGGGCAGCAGCAACTCCCTGACCGACAACACGGCCGGCTACTCGCTGCCGCCAACGCCGACGTCGGCCCAGAACGCGCTGAACGAAAACCTGCTCGAAGTGTATCCAAACCCGGCTAAAGATCAGCTGACGGTGCGGACGCAGGTCAACAGCACGACAGCGGTAGAAGTAACGCTGGTTACCATCCTGGGTCGCACGGTACAAACCACCTCGGTCCCGGTGGCTACCATGCAGCAGCAGGGCGTGCGCCTGAACACGACGGAGCTGGCCAACGGCCTGTACGTGGTGCGCCTGAAGACGTCGGAAGGGACCATCACCAAGAAGGTAATGGTGCAGCACTAAGCTGCCTTCCGCTGCTGAATGCCTTCGGGCAACTTAAAAAAGTCCGTCCGGCCCCGTGCCGGGCGGGCTTTTTTGTTGTTCTTCCTGCGCCGACCACCTACCTTTTTGCTTATGCCCCACCCGCTTCCCTTCTCTGCGCCCGATGCGGCGCTGCTGGCCCTGCGCCCCGCCGTGGCCACGGAGCTGCCCGCTACCGCGGAGGCCACGCCCGGCGACTTCCTGCACCGCACCCTGCGGCCCGTGCTCAAGCTGCAGAACCAGCTGTTGCTGCTCACGGTAGCCGATTTTGTGCGCGAGCACCACATGAACTTCGCCGGCCTTGGCCCTGCGGAGCAGCAGCGGGTAGTAGGCGAGCTGCTGGCCCGCAACGTGAAGCTGCGCTACACTATCATCGGGCTGGTAACCGGGGTTTTCACCGGTCCAGAAACCAGCTTTTACCGGTCGCGGCGCGGCGAAATAAACCGGCGGCTGCTGGAGCTGGCCACCAAACGCGTGCAGGACCAAGTGGCCGCCCTGGCCGAAGCCGAGCCGGCCGCATGACCACGCACTATCAGACGCTGGACCTGACGGAGCAGGCTTCCACCGATGATATCCGGCGGGCCTACCGCCGCCTCGTGCTCATTACTCATCCCGACCGGACTCCGGACCCGGCCGCCCACGCCCGATACCTGGCCATCAACGAGGCGTATGACGTGCTCGGCAACGCCCGGCGCCGGGCCGGCTACGATGCCCTGCTCTGGGTGCGGCGCAACCCACCGGCCGCGCCGGCCGGAGCGCCGCCCACCACCGTGGCCACGCGGCAGCGGCCCGCCCGGGCCCGCCCGGTAAGCCTGCAGGAGCGCTACGCCGCGCAGTACGCGCTGCTGTTTCGGTGCATGCGGCCGGTTATGCTGGCGGGAGCCCTGCTCAGCCTCAGCCTGGGACTCGACTGGCTGCTGGCCCGCGCGCAACCCGAGCAGGTACGGGTCCTCGATGCGGCGGTTTATTACACGGGCGGCCGCTATCCGGAACCCCACGTGTACTACGTGCACCAAACCGAGCGGGGCTTTTTTGCCAGCGACTCGGCCGTGGCCGTGGGCGAAACGCTGCTGGTGCGCCGCACCCCGCTCTGGCGCAAAGCCCTGCAGGTACGCCGCCCGGCCGCCGCCCATTCCCTGGAAACTGACACGGTGTATACGGGTCTGGCGTGGCTGGTGCCGCTGGCGCTGGGCCTGCTGGCCGGCCTGACGCTCTGGCCCGGCATCAACCAGGACTACCGCCTGGGCTTTGGGCTGGTCAGCGTTGTGTTGCTGGGCGTCACGGTTTATCAGCTGCTGCATCCTTAAAAACCCCCACTACTCCGGCGGAATAGTGGGGGTTTTTAAGGATGCAGCAGCGGCGACGCTAGTCGTACTGAGAGTCGCGCAGGTGCACGGGGTTGCTTTTCTTGCGCAGGCGCATGTTCAGCGTCTCCACAACCAGGGAGAAGAACATGGAGAAATACACGTAGCCTTTCGGAATCTCCTGGTGCAGGGCTTCGGCAATCAGCAGCACCCCGATCATAATCAGAAACGACAAGGCCAGCATCTTGATGGTCGGGTTGTTGTTCACGAAGTCGGCAATGTAGCCCGAGAAGGCCAGCATCACGCCCATGGCCAGCACCACGGCAATGATCATCACCAGCACGTTGTCCACGAGGCCGACGGCCGTCAGGATGGAGTCGAAGGAGAAGACGATGTCGATGATGATGATCTGAATGATAACGCGCAGCAGGCTGTCGTACTTGCCAGCCGCGGCTTCCTCTTCCTCGCCCTGGAGCTTGGTATGAATCTCGGTGGTGCTTTTGGCCAGCAGAAACAGGCCGCCCGCCAGCAGTATCAGGTCGCGGCCTGCCACGGCGAAGTTTGGCTCCCCAAACGGCAGATCCAGGGTAAACAGCGGCGTTTTCAGGCCCACAATCCAGGTGATGCTCAGCAGCAGCCCGATGCGGCACACCAGCGCCAGCAGCAGCCCGATGGTGCGCCCCTGCTTCTGCATGGCCGGCGGCAGCCGGTTGACCACGATGGAAATAAAGATGATGTTATCGATGCCCAGCACGATTTCCATGAACGTCAGCGTAAGCAGACTGATCCACGTTTGGGGGCTGGAAAAAGCGGCAATGTCGAACACGGGCAGAAGGATTTTGAAGGTATACGGAGTCAATGCCGGCGACGGAAACCGGCTGCAGCCAGTTCGCCTTGGGCTCTAAGGGGCCGGCGGGGCCTACGACTTCATGTTCACGAACTGCAGGGGCTGGCCGATATCGGTGCTGCGCAGCACGGCAATGGCGGCCTGCAGGTCGTCGATTTTCTTGGCCGATACGCGCATCTGGTCGTCCTGCATCTGTACTTCCACCTTCACCTTGGCATCCTTGATGGCCTTGGTGATCTTGCGGCCGGCTTCCTTGTCCACGCCGGCGCGCACCTTGATGGTTTTCTTGATCAGCTGGCCGCTGGCCTGCTCCTCGGCCGAAAAGTCGAGGGCCGTGCCGTCGATGCCCTGCTTGACGATGCGGCCCAGCAGAATATCTTCCAGGGCCTTCACCCGCATCGAGTTTTCCGACGAGAGCAGGATGGTGTTGTCTTTTTTATTGAGCTCCATGCCGCCCTTCGTGTCGCGCAGGTCGTAGCGGGTCTGCAGTTCTTTGATTGCCGTATTTACCGCATTTTCGAGGGTCTGCGGATCTACTTTGCTTACGATGTCGAAGGAGGCCATAGGCTGTAACTTGGGTGAAAAGGATATCTACGCCCCGCCGCGGCCGCGGTTGGAGCCGGGCGCCAAAGGTAGGAGTTTACGTACAGCCCGTCATACCCACGCCCCGAAACTCCCGGTTTGCTTTCCGCCCCTGCCACCATTCCGCCCTACCATGACTCTGCTGCTGACTACGCCCGCCACTCCCGCCGAATTTGAGGCCTACTACCGGCTGCGCTACGAAGTGCTGCGGCAGCCCTGGGGGCAGCCCGCCGGCTCCGAGCGGGCCGACGACGACGACGAGCCCACCACCCTGCACGCGATGCTCGTCGCCCCCGCGGGCCGCGTGGCGGGCGTGGCCCGGCTGAGCCCGGCCGGAGCAAACCAGGCCCAGGTACGCTACATGGCCGTGGCCCCCGACTTTCAGGGCCTGGGCCTGGGCCGCCAGCTGCTCGAGCACCTGGAAGCCCAGGCCCGGCAGCAGGGCCTGACGGAGTGCGTGCTGCACGCCCGCGAGGCCGCCGTGCCCTTTTATGCCAGGCTGGGCTACCTCGTGGTGGCGCCGTCGCACACGCTGTTCGGCAGCATCCCGCACTTTCTGATGCGCAAGCTGCTTTAGAACTTCTCCCGCCCCCGCAGCAGATCGAAGTACAGCGTAAAGTCGCCGCGCAGCGAATACAGCGGGTGCCGGAAGGTGGCGGGCCGGTTGTGCTCCACAAAGAAATGGCCGATCCAGGCAAAGCCGTAGGCCGCCACAATACCGGCCAGCAGCAGCGCCGGCTGCCGTTCGGCCACGGCCAGCACCGCGGCCACCAGAAACAGCGTGGTGCCCACAAAGTGCAGAATGCGGGTGCCCCGGCGCTTATGGTCGCGCAGGTAGGCGGGATAAAACTCGGCGAAGGTCAGCGCACGAAGCATAGGCGGGCTTATCCGGTAAAGAAACCTAACTTTTCGGCCATTATCCAGTCTTGCCTTGCATGGAGCAGCTTCCCGACGTAGCCACCCTGGTGGCCATCTACAACCAGATAAACCAGTACGGCCAGATCAACGGCATGGCCCTGACCGTGTCGGAACCCGGCCAGGTGGCATACACCATGACCATTGGCAACGAGCATCTGTCGTCGCCGGGCACCTGCCACGGCGGCGTTATTGCGGGGCTCATGGACTCGGCCCTGGGCGCGGCGGCGCTGTCGTTGGCCTTCACTGCCGGGGAGCTGGTGTCGACTGTCGAGTTCAAGATCAACTACCTGCACCCCGTACGCCTGCACGACCAGCTGGTGGCCCGCGGCCGGGTAGAGCACTCGGGCAAAACGCTCGTGGTAGCCAGCGCCGACATTGCCTGCCCCGCCCGCAACCTGGTAGTCGCCCGCGGTATGGGCACCTTCAACCGCTACCCGGCCGATAAGCGCGACTTTCACCGCCTGCTTTTCCCCGACGCCGACAGCGGCGAGTAAGGCAGTGGGCGCCGACTGCGCCCCCCGGTCAGCACAAAAAACCGCCGGACGCGCCTGCTACCAGCAGGGCATCCGGCGGTTTTTCTAAAAACGGCCTGGTTATCCTAAACTAACTAAACGTACGAGCTTACAGCCGCTCCGGGGAGCCGGCGGATTCGTGCTCGTGCTCCTCCGATTCTTCTTCGTAATCGTCTCCTTCGGCCGGGGCCTGCACTTTGCGCACGTTGCGGGCGCAGTCTTCGTCGCGGTGGTTGCGGCCCACGGTGAACTCCACCCAGTCGCCCTCGCGCAGGTCGTTGAAGTCGCCTTCGGCCATATCGGCGTAGCTGAAAAACAGGTTGTTGGGCGGCATGACCACGAAACCGAAGCCATTCTTCAGGTTTTTGATGGTGCTGATACCTACCGTGCCAACCGGACCGGCCGCCGTAGGACCCGTCGGGCGGATGGGCTTGACGCTGGGGTAAGACGCGGGCTCGGGCGTATTCACAAACAGGCTCTCGATGAGCTCGTCGGCGCTGGCCAGGCCGTTGTCAATCACGTCGTGCATGGCCACGGGATACGTGGAATGCTCCAGCAGCTGCTGCGAAGCGCGGGTCACGCGGTTTTCGCCCTTGAAGTCCACGTACTTGAAGTCCCAGTTCAGCAGCATCACGCGGGTGCCGATGGTGTTGAGCTTCTTGATCAGGGGCACGTAGTCGGAATCACCGGCGATGAGCACAATCACGTCGAAGCTCTTGTGCAGGGCCAACTCCAGGGCTTCGAGCGCCAGCCACACGTCCACGCCCTTTTCCTGCAGCCGGCCGTCGCGGGTCTTCAGGGGCATGTAGTGGGTGCTGATGCTCATGTTCATCAGAATGTCGTCGAGCAGCCGGTCGTGAAACAGGCGGTCCTTGTCGCGCGCTTCCGTAGCCGACAGGCGGCCGCGGAAAAAGTGGGCGTCAATGATCTGGCTCAGGCGTACGTCCACGTCTTCCTCCTCCGCCACCTGGTGGCGGATGTATTCGTGGAGCCCTTCCATGCTGATGCGCGCTTTGCGCTCATGCTGGAAGTAGTAGTAATCGCTGATTTTCAGGAAATAATTGCCGTCGTAGAAGACGCCGATCCTAATCAGGGGGCTATTCATCTGGTTCATAAGAGAAACTGGTTCGTGAACGCAAAAAAGGTGTGTAAGCGTAGGTGGGAGCGGGTACCCGACCAGGGTCGGGAGGGTAAAGATACAAAGCGCCTCTTTCTGAATACTGACACGGTATTGCGGCCGCCTATCACATGAATATGCGATAGAGCTATCATAGTAGAAGACGTTGGTACATATTCAGATTCTGGGGAGAGTCTGACCATGATTTATCACTGACCAGAGCAGCTGCTCTAGGCTAAAGACTTGCTATATTCTTCCCTCCACGAAGCAGTTGCGGGGTGCCACAATAGTAGATAAAATATATTCAAAATATCGGATATAAACAATTGGATCGGGCTTCTACTTATCCCGTAAGACGCTAAGCTAACAGCTTAATAGGGCTGGTGCAAGTTTTACCGCATCGCGCTTTAATCCTATGATCTACTAAATAATGCCACTACGTGCACCTATCGTTGATTTTTGAGACTTCAACAAGGTTAATGAAAGGAGTGTTTTTTTGCGTTACCAGTTTTTGCACACTGTACTGTCGGGCTCCGCAGCAGCCTGGCCGGAAAGCCCAGCCCTACTGGCTGATGTCGCCAGCTCTACCCAACCCCAACCGCTACTAGAACTGCATTCTGCCGATAACGAGCCCCAGCACCAGCAGGCCGTAGCCTACGCAGATTCCCACTTCCAGCACGTTGCCCGCGGCCGAACCCGTGGAAATCAGCGGTAGCTTAAAGGAATAGTCTGACAAGGGCAAAAACCACCGCACCCCGGATTTGGTCAGCGTGTCGGCCAGCAGGTGGGAGGCGTAACCCGCCCCGGCGTAGTGGGCCACGCCGTGCCAGCCCAGGCTTTGGTTGGCGAGGTAGCCGATGTAAGTCCACAGCAGCGTAGCCCAGATGGTGTGGGTCCAGGAGCGGTGGGTAGTGAAGGGCGCCACGCAGATGAAGATGCCCAGCATACTCAGCCACAGATACTCGAAGTACAGCCCGGCCAGCACCGCCCCGGCCCCGGTGAACACCAGTGCCAGCTTCCGGGCCGAGCCGCCCTGCAAGGCCGCCCCCAGCAGCCCAAACGCCAGGGCCGCCGTGAAGCCCATGCGCCGGTCGGGGCCGAGCGGCAGCATATAGTGCGTGTAGGCCGCCAGGCCCAGGCCCGCCAGCACGAAAGCCCAGCGCACGTACTGCTGGGTGAAGCCCAGGCGCTTGCTCAGGCGGGAGTTGGGGTGGTCGAGGTCGGCCGCCAGGGAAGAGAAGCCGGCCAGGGCAATGCCGGCGGGGGAAAAAGGAATGCCGGCTACCAGGCCGCCGACGGCCACGCCGGTAATCAGGCCAATGGCCAGGTGAGAAGAACCGCGCACTGCAGAGAAGGGAGTTGGGAAAACGAACCTGTAGTACGAAGGTACGCGGCGAGCAGTCGGGTGTGAGCTGAAAAGGCAGGAATGGTTCTGTGCTCCCAGTCTTGCACTCCGCCCCGTTTCACAGACCAGAAGAGAGGCTAGTTCGGTATCGGCAGCAGGTACACGATTTCCGGCTCGGCAGCCGGCTCGGCGGTCATGGACGGGCGGCGGGCAGCCTGACGGCGGGCCAGGGTGGCGTGGTGCCAGGCCTGCTTGAGACTCTGCCAACGCACCCAGGCGTCGAAATCAAAATCGGTATCCTCGGCGGGGTTACGAGTGGGTTCCATACGCAACAGGGGAAGTGGTGGGAATTGGCGCCGGTAGGCGGTAGGGGGGGCAGCAAGATGACGAATGTAACAAAACACAACCGTAACACCAGCATTCGGCCGGCCCAGGAAACTTTCGGACCTTGCGGGCGGTACTGCTTACCACAGTTTCTGCCTTGGCCCGACCGGAAATACAGCCGGCCGGGCTGCTCCTTTTTGCCTATCCCCTAGCCTTTCCGCGTTTTGAAGGTCACCGACTTCCTCCAGCTCTACCGCCTCGACCCGACCGTACTGACCGTAGCGGCCCGCCTGAACCCGGCCACGCGCCACTCCCTGCGCCCCGCCGGCGAGGCTGCGCCCGCCGGGCCGCTGCCCCGCCTGCACCTGCGCGGCCTCGTCGGCAGCCAGGATGCGGTGGTGGCGGCCGCTCTGCACGGCCTGTTTCCGGATCAGCACCACCTGTTCGTGCTCCACGACAAGGACGAGGCCGGCTACTTCCTGGCCGACCTGCAGCACCTGCTGCCCGAGCAGGACCCGTTGCTGTTCCCGAGCTCCTACAAGCGCCCCTACCACTTCGACGAGACGGAAAACGCCAACGTGCTCATGCGGGCCGAGGTGCTCAACCGCCTGAACTCCAAGCCCAAAACCGGGGAGCTGATCATCACCTATCCCGAGGCGCTGTTCGAGAAGGTTATCAACCGCAAGAGCCTGGTGGCAAACACCTTTCTGGTGAAGGTGGGCGAGAAGCTCGACGTGAACTTCATCAGCGACATGCTGGCCGAGTACGACTTCGAGCGGTCGGACTTCGTGTACGAGGCCGGGCAGTTTGCCGTGCGCGGCGGCATCGTCGACATTTTCAGCTACGCCAACGAGCTGCCCTACCGCATCGAGCTGTTCGGCGACGAGGTGGAAACCATCCGCACGTTTAACCCCGAAACCCAGCTTTCGGTGGAGCAGAAGCAGCAGATCAGCATCATTCCCAACGTGCAGACCAAGCTGCTCCAGGAAACCCGGGAGGCCTTTCTCGACTTCATGCCCCGGCACACGGCGGTGTGGGTGAAGGATATGCGCCAGACCCTGGACATCGTGACGGAGTCGTTTGAGAAGGCCGACGCGGGCTTTCAGGAATTGCTGGCGGGGGCGGCGGGAATGCAGATTGTGAGCAAGCCCGAGCAGCTGTTCGAGACGGGCAAGTCGTTTCGCAAGCTGCTGGAGAACTTCCCGGTGGTGGAGTTCGGCAAGCGGTTTCACTTCAAGACCGGGGCCGAGGAGTTCAGCTTCGAGGCCAAACCCCAGCCTTCGTTCAACAAGGACTTCAACCGCATGGTGAAGAACCTGCACGACAACGCCACCAAGAACTACGTCACCATCATCGGGGCCGACTCGGTGCGGCAGGCTGACCGGCTGCGCACCATCTTCGACGAGCTGGACAACAACGTCTCCTTCCAGCACATGCTGGTGGCCCTGCGCGAAGGCTACGTGGACGATTTGATGAAGCTCGTGGTGTACACCGACCACCAGCTGTTCGAGCGGTTCTATCGGGCCCAGGAGGCCAAGAAGTTCTCCAAGAAAAAGGCGCTTACCCTCAAGGAGCTGCGCACGCTCAGCCCCGGCGACTACGTGACCCACCAGGACTACGGCATTGCCCGCTTTGCCGGCCTGACGCAGGTCGAAATCAACGGGCACCTGCAGGAGGCCATCCGGCTGGTGTACCGCGACGACGATTTGCTGACCGTCAGCATCCACGCCCTGCACAAGATTGCCAAGTACTCGGGGGCCGAGGGCACGCCGCCGACCATGAGCAAGCTGGGCTCGCCGGAGTGGGAAAACAAGAAGAAGTCGGTTAAGAAAAAGGTCAAGGACATTGCCGCCGAGCTGATCCGGCTCTACGCCAAGCGCAAAACCGCGCCCGGCCACGCCTTCGCGCCCGACTCCTTTATGCAGGCCGAGCTGGAATCGAGCTTCATCTACGAGGACACCCCCGACCAGGCCAAGGCCACCGAGGACGTGAAGCGCGACATGGAAGTACCCCACCCCATGGACCGCCTCATCTGCGGGGACGTGGGCTTTGGCAAAACCGAAATTGCCATCCGGGCCGCCTTCAAGGCCGTGGCCGACGGCAAGCAGGCCGCCATTCTGGTGCCCACCACCATTCTGGCCATGCAGCACTACAAAACCTTCCGCGAGCGGCTCAGTAACCTGCCCGTGACGGTGGAGTACGTGAACCGCTTCAAGACCACCAAGCAGATCAAGGAAACCCTGGCCCGGGTGGCCGACGGCAAAACCGACATCCTCATCGGCACCCACCGCCTCACCAACAAGGACATCAAGTTCAAGGACCTGGGTTTGCTCATCATCGATGAGGAGCAGAAGTTCGGGGTCAAGACCAAGGACAAGCTCAAGGAGCTGAAGGTGAACGTGGACACGCTGACGCTGTCGGCCACGCCGATTCCGCGCACCCTGCACTTCTCGCTGATGGGCGCCCGGGATTTGAGCGTGATAGCCACGCCCCCGCCCAACCGCCAGCCGGTGCAGACCGAGCTGCACGTATTCGACGAAATCCTGATCCGCGACGCCGTGGCCCGGGAGCTGAAGCGCGGCGGGCAGGTGTTCTTCGTGCACAACCGGGTGAAGGACCTCGACGAGATGGGCGCGATGATCCTGCGCATGGTACCCGACGCCCGCATCACCACCATTCACGGGCAAATGGAGGGCGACCAGCTCGAAAAGCGCATGATGAAGTTCGTGGATGGGGAGTACGACGTGCTGGTGAGCACCAACCTGATTGAGTCGGGCCTCGACATTCCGAACGCCAACACCATCATCATCAACCGCGCCCACCTGCACGGGCTAAGTGATTTGCACCAGATGCGGGGCCGCGTGGGCCGCTCCAACAAGAAGGCCTACTGCTACCTGCTCACTCCGCCCGTAGCCGGCCTGCCCTCCGACGCCCGCAAGCGCCTGAGCACCCTCGAAGAATTCTCGGACCTGGGCGCGGGCTTCAACGTGGCCATGCGCGACCTCGACATCCGCGGGGCCGGCAACCTGCTCGGCGGCGAGCAGTCGGGCTTCATCAACGACCTGGGCTACGAAACCTACCACCAGATTCTGGACGAGGCCGTGACCGAGCTCAAGGAAACCGAGTTCCGCGACCTGTTCCTGGGCGACACGACAGGACGACTCCAGGATGCCGTGGGCAACAAGGGCCCCAAGGAGTGCAACATCGAAACCGACCTGCAGATCCTGATTCCCGACTCCTACGTGAGCAGCGTGTCGGAGCGGCTGCAGCTGTACAGCAAGCTGGACCGGGCCAAAGGCCCCGAGGAATTGCGCAAGCTCATTGCCGGCATGGTGGACCGCTTCGGCCCGCTGCCCGCCGAGGTCGAGCAGCTCGCCGACATCGTGAAGCTGCGCTGGCAGGCCTGCCAGGCCGGCTTCGAGAAGCTCACGCTCAAGAAGAACCTGCTCAAAGGCTACATCCCCGCCCTCGACAACGCCGACTTCTTCCAGGGCGAGCAGTTCGGCAACATCCTCAACTACATCCAGACCCACAGCCGCACCGCGAGCATGAAGGAGCGCAAGGAACAGCTCATCATCAGCATCGACGAGGTGAAGAGTGTGCAGGCGGCCAAGCGGATTCTGGCCGAGCTGGGGAGTGAGGAGAAGGTGGAGGCGTAAGCTGCTCAACTTTCCTCAAAGACTATAATCCGCTGAAACCCGGTATCTTGGCCAGCTGTTCAACCCTATGAATGGAACACGTTATCCAATTCGAAGCCTTTACTACTGCTTCGGCTTTCGCTGCATTTTTGCTGGATAACCGATTAGTCAAGGTGCAGGCGCATCTGCCGGGCCTCACTCAGGTTCGTATCCTGACGGCCAGAACGCAGACCCTGAAACCCCACCACGTCGTTACGCTAGCTTGCCTGCTGGAAGAGTACTGGCGGGCCGGCGTCCCGATTCATTTCGAGCCCAGCCCATCCATAGCGTATGGGTATCTGGAGAGCATCGGCTTCTTACGGCAGTGGTCCGGCCCTGTTGCCCCGCCGCACGAAGGGTTTACCGTTCCAACCGACGCTACTTCGTTCGTGTTCTGGAAGATCGAGCCGGAAAGAGTGGCCACCTTTGCCGACAGTGCTTACCGGCATTATAAGGCCAGCTTCTTTCAGGACAAAGATATTTCTGCCCTGCCGACCTATCTGGCCGAGCTTTTCAACAACGTCTTCGATCATGCCTTTGCCGCCGGGGCTACCGAACGAATTGCGTACTGCATGGTCCAGTTTTACCCCGCTACCAAACGACTGATTCTGGCCGTGGCCGACTTCGGCATGGGTATTCCTAAATCGGTCAACCACTTCCTAGCCTCCCAGCAGCAGGAGCAGTTGTCGGCCGTAAAAGCGTTGGAGCAGGCCTTACAACTCCATTTTTCGGCCCGCTCCCGGCCGCATAACCGAGGCCGGGGCCTGAATACCCTGCGCACCGGTCTGGCCGCCCTGGGCAGCACCCTCACGATCCAGACGTCCC
This sequence comes from Hymenobacter algoricola, assembly GCF_039539525.1. Classification (NCBI taxonomy): domain Bacteria; kingdom Pseudomonadati; phylum Bacteroidota; class Cytophagia; order Cytophagales; family Hymenobacteraceae; genus Hymenobacter; species Hymenobacter algoricola. The sequence continues at coordinate 17,083 of NZ_BAABDH010000003.1, forward strand.
AGGCTATTTACCACGTCGATAGTGCCGGCAATGCCCATCCTAAATCCTTGCCTGGCGAGAATTTTCCCGGAACAACGGTTTCTATTCGTCTGTTTTATGACCGGCTGCCGCCGGATGAACCCGACGTGCTGGAAGAGGAAGCTTCGCTTTTCTGAGCAAACTCCGTATACTGCCTGAAATATTCTCCTGACCGCCAACCCCTATTCCCATGAACCCCACGGTATCCAACGGCCCGGTCTTGCAGCTTTTTGACATTGTCGACAACACGCTGACCAATACTGAGGGCCTCAAGCTGCACCTGGCACTCCAGGCAGCCCTTCAAAACCAAGCCGGCTCCGTAACGCTGTCTTTACTGAACCTGACGGCCTTCTCCAGCTCTTTCCTGAACTCCTCCTTCGGGGCCCTCTACGAGCAGCAAGGGGCCGATTTCATGAAGCGTATTCGCCTGACCAACTACAAGCTCACGCAGCTACAACAGCTGAAAGATTACCTGACTGACGTTGCGCAGCTCCAGCAGTCTGAATAGATTGTACTTGATAAACAGAAAGACACTGCCGCCTTACACAGGGCGGCAGTGTCTTTTTACGGCTTCCCGTTTCCCGCACTATTTCTAAACCCGCCGCCTACTTCCAGGGCGACACCTTCGGCACCATCCTCAACTACATCCAGACCCACAGCCGCACCGCCAGCATGAAGGAGCGCAAGGAACAGCTCATCATCAGCATCGAGGAGGTGAAGAGCGTGCAGGCCGCCAAGCGGATATTGGCCGAGCTGGGGAGTGAGGAGAAGGTTGGGGTGTAGGGGAAGACGGCGCCCCAGACTGTGTAATGCACATAACAATCACACACAAAGAGTGCCTTTGTGTCACAGAAAGGCACTCTTTGCGTGTGATTGTCACATAACAGTCACATGACGGTCACATAAGAACTAGGCCCATATTGGAACATAACGAATGTGCTTCTTTGACTTATTATCAGGGTCGTAAGGCTTTATCAGGCCTTTTTCAATAGTATCGGCGATAATACGAGACACAATTGAGTAGTTCTTTTCTTCAATACCCATTCGTTCACGAAAAGACTGGTTTGTCATCTGCTCTCCATTCTCGTGCTTTAGACAGGCGTGTTGGTAACAAGCTCGAATTTTGTCCGGTTTATCCATAAGTCGCAACGAGCGTGGGCTGTACAGAATAGCGCGAGTATAATTATCACTATTAATAAAATTTGGTGCTGGCAATTGATACTTCTCACATTCTTCTACAACCAAGTCAATACCACTTCCACGCTCCTCACAAAATCCTAGGCGACGCATCATTGCAGCTACTGCCTCGTTTCTACTGCGGGGAGCGTGGTCTATGAAGCGTAGCGTATCAATAAGTGGGCTGCCTGGATTCGTTATTTCTATACGATTAGAGAAAACCTCAATCATAGGGGCAGTACCACGAATAGTAAGGTCTTGATGGATTAGAGCATTAGCTACCAGTTCACGTAAAGCAAGGATGGGATATATGGGTACAGTTTCGCGCCTAACCTTCTGCAACTCCTCATTGGCAGGCAGCTTTTCGTGCAAGTAGGTTACGATACCCTCAAAACCGAAAGCATACCCTTTCTGCCCAGATTGCTCACGCTTAGCACTGGTACGTCCTGTACCTTCATAAAAGATTACCCGTGGTGCCTTATGAGCGATGCGTGTAAACTGCCGCAAGTCACGGGCAAATAGTAAGGCCCCAAGATTAGTAATGTTGTATTTGCCATCCGAAGCACGAACAATAATTCTTTCTTGCAAGAACTTCTCGAGTACACCGGGCAAACCCGAAGGAAGAGGAAGCTTAAATAGTCGATAGAAGGCCTCATAATCTATCAACTCACGAACATGAGATGGGCCTGCGTTTTCCCATGCAATTTCCCTATCGAATTCATATTCGGAAGACTGGCGTTCTATTCGACGCCGCTCATCTGGATTGAGCGGACCAAGGCTTTCACCATCCCGACCATAGCAATGCCCTTTCCATGCGGTAGGTATGCCAATAACTGCTGGTGGAATTTCGAATAAAAGCACTCGTTGACCATCACGCTGGACCTCATGAATCCCTCGAAAAGTCAGCCGATTACTAGTCTGTTCAGCAACCTCTCTTAAAAGGTTCTGTAACTTATTTCCGTCTTGACGGAAAGCTGTTCCTACTATTTCTTTCTTGTCAGTTACGCCAAAAACCAACCATGCTTCGTCTGCACCCTGTAGGTTAGCTTCGTTGCTCAATGCACTAAAGTACTGTCCAAGCTTATCAGAATCAAAGCTTGCTTTGGCCTCTTTAAATTCTACTACTTCATTCTCTCTAGGAAGAGCAAGTAGCTTATCGAGGTAATGAGAGAAGTCACGTTCCATATAGGGTAAATGTATGTATATGCAGCCGCAAGGTTAGTGTGTTAACAAAGCTATTACAAGCTTGTAGCTCGTGCCCACCATGACGATGAGGTTCCACCTCATCTGCCGCAACGCGGCAACCCGGGCCTGCGCCGATAAGCCTACCGGGTGAGGCATAGCCTCACGTCAACGAAGGTACGAGCTACAAGCTCGCGCCAGTTGGGCCAGTTGGAAGTGAGGAGAAGCTGAAAGCGGAGGGAATCAGTAGCCTCTTGCGCCTTACAGCAGCCCCAGACTCTGCCGGAAATACTGGAAGCTGGCCGACGTATTCCGGTCGGGGTCCAGGTGGGGCGTGATAGTTTCGGCCCATTCTACTTTGGCTTTGCCGGCCAGGTAGTACCTGCCCTCCCGTAGCACCCGCCACAAGGTTTCCCAGGTATCGGCAATAGCATCCGGGTTCGGGGGCAGACCGCCAAAATGCTGCGGGCGCACCCGGGGATACGCGGCCTGGATAGCGGCCCGGTCCCCGAGAAACCAGGCTTCCAGCTCGGCTACCGCCAGCCGCGTGAGGATGCGGAAAGGCTGCCCGGCGCCGGCCGTGGTTTTGGTCAGCAAGCCGGCGGCCGCTACTACCTGCTCCATTTCAGCTTTGCGGCGGCGGCAATCGGTATCGGCATCCATGAGCACGACCACCCGCAGGTCGGGCTGGTGCGGAAACTGGCGGGCGTAGGTTTTCAGCCGGCCGGGCAGACGCTGCAACAAGTCCGTTTTGCCCCGGTGCGGGTAGCAGGCCCAGGTAGCGCCGGGCGGCAGCAGCCGGGGCAGCAGCAAGTCCAGCGCCGCCTTCGCCGACTCTTCTTCCAGCAGAAACTCGATGTGCATGCTACTGCGCGGCTGAGGGACGGGGAGCCAGCGGGTCGCCGAGGCGGAAGAAGTTGCTGGTCCAGAGGTAGCCCAGCGGGGAGCCGTCCTCCACCAGCTCCTTCACCTGCGGAATGTCGGCCGTGCGCGTGGCCTGGGTGTAGCCATCGGTGCCCCGGTGCAGAATCCATACCTGCGCGGGCTCCAGGGCATCGAGCAAAAACGGCGAGTGGGTAGCCACCAGCAGCTGCCGTGTTTCGGTGGCTTTTACCAGCTCCTCCGCCAGCCGGGGCAGCAGGTGCGGGTGCAGCTCGTTTTCCGGTTCCTCCAGCCCCAGCAGCCCGGTAGCGTTGGGCTCATAGAGCAGCGTGAGCAACGCCGCCAGCCGCATCGTGCCCTCCGACATGTACTGGGCCGGCAGCGGCTGAGTAAACGCGGCATCCCGGAAGCGCAGCAGCAGCCGCTCATCCGAGGTTATTTCCGGCACCACATCGGCCAGCTGCGGCACCCAACGCCGCAGCTTCTCCGTGACGCGGGCCAGCGCCGCCGGGTGCTTCGTGTGCAGATAATACAGCACGTTCGGCAGGTTGTCCCCGTTAGCCGACAGCTTCTCCCGCGGCCCGGCATCGGAGTAGCCTTTCAGGTGGTCGTCGGTGAGGTGGATGTAGCGGTAGGAGGTGAGAAAGGTCTTTAAAGGACTGATGATTCCACTAAGCCGACGGTTAAAAACAAAGGCGTAGCCTATCATCAAGTCAACGGTTGTCGCAACTAACATGCTGCCGTTTTCAGGGTATTTTTCGTTTTTCTCAACTTCATGGTCAGACTTCTCTGTCTCTGAAGTTATTTCTGACCATTCACCTGTATTCAAACGATTTGCTTTGAATATCTTTTTACCCTCGCCGCCTATTTTAACCCACTCGTCTGCAAGAAATATTTTGTTTTCTCTCTCATCAAGTTCGACATGATAGGTCATACTGCCTTGAGGTGACAGACCATCGATTGTTAAGGTGATTTGGATTGTCTCCTCGCTCCCCCGCGTCCGCATCCCGGCAAAGCGGTTCCGCTTCTCCCAGGCCTGCTGCAGATTCCCGCTTACCGCCTCGGCCAGAAACGCCAGCGCGTCCAGCACCGTGGATTTACCGCTGCCGTTGGGGCCGATGAACACCGTCAGCGGGGTCAGGTCGCGCAGCTCCACGTCGCGCAGGGCGCGGTAGTTTTTGATGCGCAGGTAGGTGAGGCGGGGGAAACCGGGGGCCGCGGCAGATTCAGGCATGGGGCAAAAAGGGGATGGGCTACAAAGTACGCGGGTTTGCAGGAATGTGCGTGAAACCGGCTCGTTCGGGACGCCCGCGCCACAGGTTATCTTATGGTTAAGGCGGCGGTAATTCCGGACTTATTCGTTGCTTTAGGCCGCGTCCAGGTCGTTTCTGCCTTAGCCACTTCGTATGCGCATCTCCCAGGTGTCGGGCCGGCTGGCCCGGGGCTGGTACTACTGCCGAAAGTAGTTTGCCGCCCTTCCTGCGCCTTGCCCATCTCCCCCGCCCGGGCGGGGTCGGGCGGCTGTCACTCTCCTGTAAGCCCCAACTGGCGCGAGCTGGTAGCTCGTGCCCACCATGACGATGAGGTTGCACCTCATCTGCCGCAACGCGGCAAACCGGCCCCACGCCAGTTGTTCTAGCAGGTGAGGCTAAGCCTCACGCTAAGCAAGGCCCGAGCTACAAGCTCGCGCCAGGAATACCCCAATAACTTTTCTCCCCCCACCCCTTGCGAACCCCAACCCATTTCCCCACCTTCCCGCTCCGCTCTATCTGCTAGTTACCTATTGCAACGTGTCCCATTCTTTTCCCACTTCTTATCCCCTTACTCATGCCCAACGAATTCCAAGCTGCTATTCCGGCGCCCGTACTGGCGCAGGTGCAGGAGTCGCTCAACGCCATTAAGACCGCGCTGGCGCCCTACCTGATTTCGCTGACCCCGGAGGAGCGCAAAACCATGCTGCGCATGGCCGACAAAACCGTGGCCTTCGTGCAGAAAACCACCGAGTACGCCACCAACACCCCCACCCTGGTACCGCCCTTCGTGGCGCTGAGCGAGCTGAAAGCCGACGTGGCCGGCCTCACCGCCCTCATGCCCCTGCACCAGCAGCTCGAGCAGCTTTCCCTCGATGTGGAGAGCACCACCATGGTAGCCGGCTCCGAAGCCTACGCCAGCTCCCTGACCATCTACACCAACATCAAGTACCTGGCCCACAACAAGCAGCCCGGCGCCCAGGCCGCCTTCGAGGACCTGCGGCAACGCTTCGCCGGCCAGGGCCGGGAGAAGAAGGCCCCCGCGAAGCCGTCGGTGAACTAGCTTCCTTGCCTTCACTATGCCACGAACCAGTTCGGGACTACCCCGGACTGGTTCGTGGCGTTTGGGGCCGGGTTGGGGTCCGCCCCGAACTGGTTCGGGTCCGCGGGCAACTGCTTAGCCTCGTTGGCGAACTGGTTCGGGTCGTTTGCCAACTAGTTCGGGTCGGACCCGAACTGGTTTAGGTCGAAGGCGAACTGGTTCGGGTCGGAGGGCAACTGGTTCGGGTCGTTTGCCAACTGGTTCGGGTCCGACCTGAACCAGTTCGGGTCCGGGGCGAACTGGTTTAGGTTGGACCCGAACTGGTTTGGGTCGGAGGCGAACCGGGCGGGAGCTTAGTTGAAGCGCAGCGCGTCCGCGACTTTATCGAGGGCAAAGGCCTTGTTGGCGAAAATATTGAAGCTGTTGACGGTGTTGCTGCCGGGTATGGTCTTCAGGTCGCAGCCCAGGGTGAAGCCGAATTTGCGCTCGGTTATCACAGCGTACACGTTCATGTAGAGGTTATTCCGGAGCTTGTTTAGCCCTTCAAAAGCCGGGTTGTTATCGGCCAGCGTGGTGCCCACAAACCCGACAGAGGGAATGGCAATAAACTCGACGTCGCCAAACCGGTACAGCACGGTAGAGCTCAGGCCAAAGTACCCGTCGAAGCTGTTGAGCCGCTGCTGCAAGGCCATTTCACCCCGGGCCGCGTCGCGCAGGAAGCTGTTGCTTTTCATGCGCACGGTGTCTTTAAACACGGCCGTCTTTTCGTAGGTGCTCAGAATTTCCCGCTTGATCAGCTCGCCGTGCAGGCCCAGGCTGATCTTGCACTCGGCCCGGGCCTGGGCTGGGCTGCTATAGGCCAGCAGGTTGAAACCCAGCGTCACGCCGGAACTGCGGACAGTAGTTGAGGCCAGCTTGTAGTTGAAGTACTCCCGCTCGACGCTCAGGGTCGAGTCGGCCGCTACCCGCCCCACCTGCCTGCTGATGGGGCGCTGAAACGTCAGGGGCACCACCCGGCCATTAATCACCGCTACGCCCTGCTCCTGCACCACCCGGAAGTAGCCCCCGAAATGGGGATTATGTTTTTTCGGGCAGTGCAGCCCATACTCTTTGAAGTGTTCCCCATCCGGGGACAGGTCCTTTTTTTTGCCCCACGGTATTTCGATTATATCCTGGTCCAGCGCCATCACATCAAAGTAGATGTTGCCGCCTACTTTTTCCTTATCGATGACGTTCAGGCTGGTGCCAATGGAAAAGCGCAGGGGGTAATTAAACTTCGATAAATACTTAAAAGAATCGGAGGCCGGCTTTTTTTCGCTGATGTCGCCAATCTGCACCGTAATCCGGTCATCACTGGTCACGATGCTGGCGCGGCTGAAGGCATCCTGCCCCTGCAATAGCAGCGTAAGATGCTCTTTGACATCCACCAGGGTATCGGCTTTCACGACCAGCTTGACGTATTGCACCCGAGCAGTTCGGCTGTCGAACACCAGCAGCAATGGCTCGGCATCAAGCTCAAAATCCAGCTTGATCTGGGCCGTGCTGCCTTTCATGACCGTCACGCTGACCGACAGTACCGAGTCTTTGGGAATGGTCCCCACGCACTGCACCGGAATATAGTACTCCCGTTTCACGGAGTCTTCCAGGTACGCAATAGGCTCTTCGGGAATTACGAATCCTATTCCCGGACTTTGCGCCCGGGCCAGGCTGGCAAAAAGGATTAAGCCCAAAACTGCCGGAAGAAACCGCTTAATCAGCCAATAATTTCTCATTAGAAAAATGAACAGTACAGCATAGGTTTTTATGCCCAATCCTAGCTATCGATTACATACGGGGCGTGCAAGTATACATAAATGCAGATATAAAGTATTCCATTGATTTTGCGACTCCTCATCCTAATTCCCGGGTTTCCCCCAACTGGCGCGAGCTTGCCGCTTATGCCCCGCCATGACGATAAGATTGATTTTTCTTCTCGTTACAACCGCCCCAACTGGCGCGAGCTGGTAGCTCGTGCCGAATCGTGGCCTGGGGTCCGGCCCCCAACTTACGCGAGGTGCTGGGACGAGGCTTCTGGCCTCGCGTGGAGCCGTGTGGCTATGATTTTCTGGCTTTGCGGGAAACCTTGGGCAACGGTTGGCCGCTGGCTGTTCTCCTGTCTTTCGGCAGTAGCCTTTCCCGGCCCGGGTGGCGCTATCATTGGGCAGCAGTGCTTAACTCATACCTTATTTAACTTTTACAACAAAAACTGCTTCATATACCCTTATTTATTGAATAAAAGCATGTTTTACACGTAACCCATGTATATTTAATCATCCAAAAAATTCCCTTTTCTATGCGTCCTCCATTTCTCTTTCGTCCGGCTATGCTGGCCACTGGTATTCTGCTGTTCGCGGCTTGTTCCAAAAAGCCGGAGGCCTGTTTCAGTGTCGATAAGGGCAGCCTGAGTACTAAAGTCAACGAGGAAATCCAGCTCAACGCCACGTGCAGCAACGATGCCGACTCCTACGCCTGGGAGTACGGCGACGGCGCCATTGAGGCGGGCGCTATTGTGAAGCACAAGTACGTCAGGGCCGGCACCTATACCGTCAAGATGACGGCCAAAGGGGACGGCAAGTCCGATACGGCCAGCAAGGAGGTTGTGATTCAGTAACGGCGGGCCACCTGTCGGCGGGCCACGTCAGGTGCCCTACCCGGCAGGTATTCGGACCAGGCTTGCGGAGTTGATGCAGTAGCGCAGGCCGCTGGGGGCTGGTCCGTCGGGGAAGACGTGGCCGAGGTGGGCGTCGCACACGTTGCAGCTGGCCTCCATACGCTGCATTCCCAGGCTGTCGTCGAAGGCATATTTGATGGCGCTTGGGGTCCGCGGCTGGGTGAAGCTGGGCCACCCTGATATGGCGTGGTACTTCGTGGCCGAACCGAACAACCGGCTCCCGCAGCCGGCGCAGGCGTACAGGCCAGGCTCGTAGCAGCGGCAGTAGGCATTCCGGTACGGCGGCTCCGTGCCCTTCTGCCGCAGCACCCGAAACCGGGCCGGCGGAAGCTGCCGGGCCCACTCGGCCTCCGAAAGCTCCACCCGGCGCGCGGGCTCCGGGTTGCTGTATCGGGCAAAGGTGAGGACGTCAATCCAGCGTAGCATGGGGTGGGGCAAGCGGTGAGTGAACCTGGATTTTCGGGGTAGGAAGGATACGACTTTCGCGGCATTGTCCCGCCACGTCTGGGCGGCCTCAGCCAGGGCACCACCCAGCCGAACGTCATGCAGAGGCGCAGCCGAAGCATCTCGCGTGCTGATATCGGGTCACTACGCAGGCATCCGCGCCCAAAATGCTTCCCATGCTCGGCAGGAACCCGGAAAATATAATCCCAAGCCCGCGCTTTGTACCTTCCCGTCTGCTCCTTCCAAATTCCCCCTTTCCGATCTTATGCCCGACTTCCTCCCCTTCTCCGCCGGACGGCTGGCGGCCCCCGCGCTGCTCGCCCTCAGCCTCACCGCTGCCCTGACTCCCACTTCCGGCCGCGCCCAGTCGGCCCCGGCGGCTACGGCCGCTACCAACCCGCTGCTCGCGCCCTGGGCGGGGGCCTACGGCGGCGTGCCGGCCTTCGACAAGGTGCAGGTATCTCAGTTTAAGCCGGCGCTGGAAGCAGCCATGGCCCAGAACCTGGCCGAGGTGCAGGCCATTGCCACCAACGCCCAGGCCCCCACGTTCGAAAACACCATTGCCGCCCTGGAGCGCACGGGCCACACCCTGGACCAGGTGCAGACCGCCTACGGCGTGTGGACCGGCACCCTCAACACCCCCGAGCTGCAGGTGGTGCAGCGCGAAATGGCCCCGCGCCTGGCAGCTTTCGCGGACCAGATAACCCAGAACGCGCCCCTGTTCAGGCGCATCGAGACGGTGTACAACTCCCCCGACAAGAAGAAGCTCACGCCCGAGCAGCAGCGCCTCACGTTCGTGTACTACAACAACTTCGTGCGCGCCGGGGCCCGGCTCGATGCCACCGCCAAAACCCGGCTGTCGGCCATTAATCAGCAGCTGGCGGGCCTGTTCACGAAGTTCAGCCAGAACGTGCTGGCCGACGAAACCGACTCGGTGCTGGTGCTCAAGACGCCCGCCGACCTGGGTGGCCTCTCGCCTTCCCTGCGCACCGATGCCGCCAGCGCCGCCACGGCCCGCAAGCTGGCGGCGGCCGGCGTCATCACCAACACCCGCTCGTCCATCGACCCGTTTCTGACTTACTCCGACCAGCGCAAGCTGCGCGAGAAAGCCTGGCGCATGTTCACCAACCGCGGCGACAACGGCGGCGCCAACGACAACAACGCCCTGATTACCGAGATTCTGCAGCTGCGCGCCGAGCGGGCCAGGCTGCTGGGCTACAAAACCCACGCCCACCTGCGCCTCGACAACACGATGGCCAAGACCCCGGAAAAGGCCATGGCCCTGATGGAGGAAGTCTGGACCCCGGCCGTGGCCCGGGTGAAGGAGGAAGTGGCCGACATGCAGGCCCTGGCCACCAAGGAAGGCGCGACGTTCAAAATAGCGCCCTGGGACTACCGCTACTACGCCGAGAAAGTGCGCAAGGAGCGCTACGACCTCGACCAGAATGAGGTGAAGCAGTACCTGCAGCTGGACAAGATGCGCGAGGGAATGTTCTGGGTGGCCGGCGAGCTGCTGGGCTTCACCTTCGCGCCCGTCGCCAACGTGCCCGTGTACCACCCCGACGTGAAGGTGTGGGAGGTGAAGGACAAAACCAGCGGCAAGCACGTCGGCCTGTGGTACTTCGACCCCTACGCCCGCCCCGGCAAGCGTTCCGGCGCCTGGATGAACGCCTACCGCAACCAGGAGCGGATGGACGGCGAGGTGAGCACCATCGTGTCGAACAACTCCAACTTCGTGAAGGGCCAGGACGGCGCGCCCACCCTCATTTCCTGGACCGACGCCACCACCCTGTTTCACGAGTTTGGCCACGCCCTGCACGGCCTGTCGTCGAATGTGACCTACCCGCGGCTGGCGGGCACCAGCGTGGTGCGCGACTACGTCGAGTTTCCGTCGCAGGTGCTGGAAAACTGGCTGGCCACGCCCCAGGTGCTCCAGCGCTTCGCCGTGCACTACCAGACCGGCAAGCCCATTCCCCAGGCGCTGGTCGACCGGATCGCCAAGGCGTCCACCTTCAACGAGGGCTTCGCCACCACCGAGTTCTTGGGCAGCGCCCTGATTGATATGAAGCTGCACCTGGCCGGCGACCAGAAAATCGACCCCGACAAGTTTGAGCGCGAAACCCTGACCCAGCTGGGCATGCCTACCGAGCTGGTGATGCGCCACCGCACCCCGCAGTTTTCGCACGTCTTCTCCTCCGACGGCTACTCGGCCGGCTACTACAGCTACCTGTGGTCGGTGGTGCTGGCGGCTGATGCCTACGGCGCCTTCACCGAAGCCGGCGGCCCCTACGACCAGGCCGTGGGCCAGCGCCTGAAGCAGCAGGTCCTGTCGGTGGGCAACACCGTGGACCCCGCCGACGCCTACCGCTCCTTCCGCGGCCGCGACCCGAAAATCGACGCGCTGATGCGGGAGCGGGGCTTCCCCATGAAAGGCGCCAAAGCCGCCCAGCCCACCCCGAAGAAAGCCGCCGGCAAGAAAAGCTAAGCGGTTTCCGCTTTCCTGATTGCCAAAGCCCCCGACCTCGGCCGGGGGCTTTTTTGTGCGCCGCGGTACCGTCCTGGTCCCTTGCCAGCCGGCTTCCTGCTGGATCCGCCGGGCCAGCTCTGCCGGCCCGGGCAGGCCACGCACCAGCTTGCTGCCAATCAGAAAGCCGGGCACGGCGCTGATGCCGAGCCGGGCCGCTTCGCGCAGCGCCTGCTGGTGCCGGGGCTGGTAGGGGCGCTGGTGGGTTGAGGCCGCGCAAAAGGCCTCCGTATTCAGCCCGATTTCGCCGGCCAGGTCGTGAGCACCGCCACGTCGCCGAGTTACCAGCTTATATTTACGCCCTGCCGCTATGCCCATGACCCACCGCTCCTACTGTCTGCTGTCTTTGCTGCTGCCCCTGGCGGCGCTGCTTTCTGCCTGCGACCCGCCCAGCTCGGTGGCCCAGACCCGCCCGGCCACCCAAGTGCAGCCAGCACCCCGGCTCAACCTGCGCCTGAAGCGGGAGCTGGACAGCATGGACGTGGAAGACCAGAAATACCGCCTGCTGCTGATGCAGACGATGGGCGTGGAGCGCAACACCCAGCTGGACTCCCTGAAGCGGACGGCCCACCTCACCGATGCCCAGGTCGGCCCTTACCTGTCGGAGCAGATGCTGCGCATCGACTCGGCCAACATCAAGCGGGTAGTGCAGATCATCCGGCAGTACGGCTACCCGGGCAAAACCCTGGTGGGGGAGCCCACCAACGAGGTGGCGCTGCTCGTGATTCAGCACTCGGGCCGCATTCCTCAGCTGCTGCCCCTGATAGAGCGGGAAGCCACCAAGGGCGAGGTAGCCTTTTCCCTTTACGCCCGCATGCTGGACCGCAAGCTCATGTATGAAGGCAAGCCCCAGCGGTACGGCACCCAGGGCCGCAGCTACGGCGTGCGCAACGCCCAGGGGCAGCCCGAAACCGTGAGCTTTATCTGGCCTATCGAGGACGCGGCCCATGTAAATGAGCGCCGCAAAAAGGCCGGGTTCGACTCCACGGTGGAAGCCAATGCCGAGCGGCTGCACATTCCCTACCGGGTTGTCACGCTGGAAGAAGCCCGCCGCATCGAGCAGCAGTCCGCCGCCGCCAGCCACCACTAGTCCGGGCAGCATTTTTTGCGGGCTCAGGGCTGCGGACGGGTGCTGGCACCGCGCGTGCTGGCGGCAGCGGCCGGATGACACAAATTTCCGTACGGCAGAAAGGGTGTACCTTAGATGGTCGGCAGTCTGGCAGAAAACCATAGCCCGGCTGACTCTTGCATTAAAAGCAGAATAAGTCTGTCCTTTCAAGGGTGGATGCCCGTTTTTTACCCCTTCCGGCCCATCCGGGTGGGGCTTTACTCCACTGGCAGCCGGCCCGGCAGAGCCGGCAAAACCACTCCGATGAAGGAAAGCGAAAAAAGATACCGGAGACTAATCGAAGCCAGTCAGGATTTATTAGTCACCGTGAACCTGCAGGGCAGCATCATTGACACCAACGAGGCCGCGGTCAAGCTAACGGGCGTGAATCGTGACACGCTGATGGGCTCCGGCTTCTTCACCTACTTCACCGAGCCCGAGCTGGTGCAGCAGGTGTATCAGGAGGTGCTGGCTAGCGGGGCCGTCAGCAACGTGCCCCTCACGCTGCGCCACACCAACGGCACGCTGACCGAGGTGCTGTTCGACGGCTCGGTGTACAAAGACGACCAGGGCGAGCTGCTGGGCGCCGTCATCGTGGCCCGGGAAATTGCCGAGAAGAAGTGGGCCACCGAACTGGGCATTGCCAACAAGGAGCTGGCCTTTCAGCACCACGAGAAGGAAAAGCGCGCCGACGAGCTGAGCATTGCCAACACCGAGCTGGCCTTCCAGAATGATGAGAAGGAAAAGCGGGCGGCCGAGCTGAGCATTGCCAACGAGGAGCTGGCCTTCCAGAACGACGAAAAGGAAAAGCGCGCCCAGGAATTAAGCATTGCCAACACCGAGCTGGCCTTCCAGAACGACGAAAAGGAAAAGCGCGCCCGGGAGCTGGGCATTGCCAATAAAGAGCTGGCCTTCCAGAACGACGAGAAGGAAAAGCGCGCCCAGGAGCTGGGCATTGCCAACACCGAGCTGGCCTTCCAGAATGATGAGAAGGAAAAGCGGGCGGCCGAGCTGAGCATTGCCAACGAGGAGCTGGCCTTCCAGAACGACGAGAAGGAAAAGCGCGCCCAGGAGCTGAGCGTCGCCAACGAGGAGCTGGCCTTCCAGAACGACGAGAAGGAAAAGCGGGCCCAGGAATTAAGCATTGCCAACACCGAGCTGGCCTTCCAGAATGATGAGAAGGAAAAGCGCGCGGCCGAGCTGAGCATTGCCAACATTGAGCTGGCGTTTCAGAATGACGAGAAGGAAAAGCGGGCCCAGGAGCTGGGCATTGCCAACAAAGAGCTGGCCTTCCAGAACGATGAGAAAGGCAAGCGGGCCCAGGAGCTGAGCGTCGCCAACGAAGAGCTGGCCTTCCAGAACGACGAAAAGGAAAAGCGGGCTCAGGAATTAAGCATTGCCAACACCGAGCTGGCCTTTCAGAACGACGAGAAGGAAAAGCGCGCGGCCGAGCTGAGCATTGCCAACATTGAGCTGGCGTTTCAGAACGACGAGAAGGAAAAGCGGGCTCAGGAGCTGGTTATTGCCAACAAGGAGCTGGCCTTCCAGAACGACGAGAAGGTGAAGCGCGCCGCCGAGCTGCGCATTGCCAACTATGCCCGCAGCCTGATTGAGGCCAGCCGCGACCCGCTGGTGACCATCAGCCCGGAAGGCAAGATTACCGACATGAACATGGCCACGGTGTACATCACCGGCATTGAGCGGGAGCAGCTGATCGGCTCCGACTTCTTCGCCTACTTCACCGAGCCCCAGATGGCGCGGGAAGTATACCAGGAGGTGTTTGCCAAGGGCACCGTGGCCGACTCCCCGCTCACGCTGCGCCACAAGGACGGCAAGCTGACCGACGTGCTGTTCAACGGCTCGGTGTACAAGAACGACGAGGGCCAGGTGCTGGGCGTGGTGATTGTGGCCCGCGACGTAACCGACCAGAAGCGCATTGCCACCGAGCTGAACGAGGCCAAGATAGCGGCCGAGCGGGCCACGGTGCTGGCCGAGGAAGCCCAGGCCAAGGCCGAAAGCGCCACCGCCATTGCCGAGGACGCCGTGAAAGCCAAGCAGCAGTTTCTGAGCAACATGAGCCACGAAATCCGCACGCCCATGAACGCCATCATCGGCTTCACGAAGGTGGTGCTGAAAACGGAGCTGACCGACAAGCAGAAGGAATACCTGACCGCCATCAAGCTCAGCGGCGACACCCTGATTGTGCTCATCAACGACATCCTGGACCTGGCCAAGGTGGACGCGGGCAAGATGACGTTCGAGAAAATCCCGTTCAAGCTCTCGGCGTCGGTGTCGGCGATGGTGCACCTGTTCGAAACCAAGATTCAGGAGAAAAACCTGGCCCTGATGATGGACTACGACGCCCGGATTCCGGAGGTGCTGGTGGGCGACCCGGTGCGCCTGCACCAGATCATCCTCAACCTGGTCAGCAACGCCGTCAAGTTTACCAGTGAGGGCAGAATAACCGTGGGCGTACGCATGCTGGTGCAGGACGCGGAAAAGGTCATCCTCGAGTTTTCCATTACCGATACCGGCATCGGTATCGAGGAGGCCAAGCTCAGTACCGTGTTCGACGACTTCCAGCAGGCCACCAGCGGCACCAGCCGCCTCTACGGGGGCACGGGCCTGGGCCTGGCCATCGTGAAGAACCTGGTGGAGCCCCAGGGCGGTACCATCAACGTGAAAAGCCGGGTGGGCGAAGGCTCCACCTTCAGCTTTATCCTGAGCTTCGGCAAAACCACCGAAAAGGCCGACACCGAGCTGGGCCTCGACATCGAGCTGGAAGCGGGCTTCAAGGACGTCAGGATCCTGGTTGTGGAAGACATTGCCCTCAACCAGCTGCTGATGAAGACGCTGCTCGAGGACTTCGGCTTCGAGATGGAAGTGGCCGGCAACGGCAAGCTGGCCATCGAAAAGCTGCGCACCACCCGCTACGACATTGTGCTGATGGACCTGCAGATGCCGGAGATGAACGGGTTCGACGCCACCGAGTACATCCGCACCCAGCTGCAGCTGCAGATACCCATCATTGCCCTCACCGCCGACGTGACCACCGTGGACGTAGAGAAGTGCAAGGCCGTGGGCATGAACGACTACATCTCCAAACCCATTGATGACAAGCTGCTCTACAGCAAGATCATCAAGTACCTGAAGAGTTCGGACTACGACAAAACCGTGGTTCCGGTGGGGGCGCCGGCAGCGCTGCCAGCGCCCCCACCGCCGGCCTGCGTCAACTTCGACTACCTGAAGCGCATCACCAAAACCGATGCCCGCATGGCCGAGATGATTCAGCTTTACCTGCAGGAGATTCCGCAGCTGGTGCAGGTGATGAAGAAGGCCATTGCGGACCGCGAATGGAAAGCCCTGAAGCGGGCCACGCACTCCATCATTCCCACCTTTGCCACCATCGGCATCAACCCCGAGTTTGAGGAGGTGGCCAAAACCATCCAGGCCCTGGCCGTCAACCTCATTCCCACCACCGCCGGCGACGGCGCCAGCGAGGAAACCATGAGCAAGCTGCGCAGCCTGTTCGCCAAGATCGAAGCCGTGTGCGCCCTGGCTGCCGAAGAGCTGGAAGACAAGCTCCGGCTGCTTGCCCAGGCGCGGGCTAAGAATTAAACGACTCTGCTTGCCGCTGGTGCGGCGGGTAGCAGCAGCAGCAGCGCTACGGCCGGTCCTTACAGGTACCAGCCACCGGCCGCGGCCAGCGTCAGAGTTACCCGGCGGCCCACGGCCGGGGCCGGCGCACTCGTTTTCACCGTCAGCCGCTCTCCCTGCACCCCGACTTCCACTTCGGAGTAGCTGCCAAAAAACCGGACGCTGAGCACTTCGGCCGCAAGCCCCGGGCCGTCGGAAGTATCGGCGGCGGTCAGCAGCACATCCTCGGGGCGCACCAGCAGCTGCTGGCTCGTGCGGCGGCGGCCGGCCAGCTTGGCTACGAGGGGCAGCAGCGGCCCGGTTATCAGGTTGTAGTCGCCAAACAGGCCGGCGGTGTACTCGTCGGCGGGCTGCCGGTAAATCTGCGCGGGCGGGGCCTGCTGCACTACCTGCCCCTGCCTGAGTACCAGGATTTCCTCGGCCCAAGACAGCGTATCGGCCGGGTCGTGGGAGACGAGCAGGCAGGTGATGCCCAGCTGGGTGCTCAGATCCTCAAGCACGGCTTTCAGGAGGTTCTTGTGGCCCCGGTCGAGGTTGGAAAACGGCTCATCCAGCAGCAACAGCCGCGGCGCCGACAGCAGCAGCCGGGCCAGGGCAATGCGCTGCCGCTCCCCCCCCGACAGCTCATCGGTGCGGCGCAGCAGCAGGTGCCCGATGCGGCACACCTCGTACAGGGCCGCCGCCTCCCCGGCCGGGAGCTTGTCGGCATAGCGCAGGGCCTGCTCCACCCGCAGAAACCGGGGCAGCTCGAAGTGCTGCGACAGGTAGGCAATGCCCGGGTGGCCGGGCACCAGCTGCTCGGCCGGCCCTTTCACGCGCTCCTGCTCGAAGAATATCTGCCCGGCCTGGGGCTGAATCAGGCCGGCAATGCACTGGAGCAGGGTGCTTTTGCCGGCCCCGGTTTCGCCGGCCAACGCCAGCCGGCGAAACCGGGGCTGAGTGAAGTGAATGTCGTGGAGGGCAAAAGCATTCTTCTCCCGCAAACTGATTCCGGCAACGCGTAGCATACTCATGGAAACAAAAGCCGGGGCGGCGGAAAGAGTTTGGCGCCCGGCCGCCAGCCCGAAGGGGCAACGCAAATATGGTGGGGCCGCCGCCGTCTTTTAGGGGCGGCAGCGGACTTTTCTGCCCCGGCCGCGCCGGAACTCAAAAATTACCGTCCGCGTTCCGGGCCGGAGTTCTGACAGCCAGCTGGTTGCCCGACGCTGCTGGCAGCGGCCGGAAAGTAGAGCAACCGGCGCAGAAAGTAGATTGGCGAAATAGTTTCTTCGCTTTTATCCCAGTATTTTCACACCCCTATTTATTACGTCGACCTTCCGCCTGTTGCATGATAAAAACCTCTACCCAACCGTGGCCCCTATTTTTATGCACCCTTCTCACCTTGTTGGGCATTTTTTTGGTTCCGGGCTCCCTGCAGGCCGTGCCGCCGGCCTATTGGCGGCTGGAGACTGACAAGGACGGCATTCAGGTGTATTCGCGCAGCCTGACCGGCAGCCGCTTCAAGGAAATCAAGGTGCGCTGCGAGATTCCCGGCACCCTGGCGCAGCTGGTCGCGCTGTACTCCGACGTGGATAACTACCGCGCCGTCATCAGCAACACCAAGTCGTCGCGCCTGCTGCGCCGGGTAAGTGAGACGGAGTTCTACTACTACCTCGAAAGCCAGATGCCCACGCCCGTCACCAACCGCGACATCGTGATGCGCCTGCAGTTTGAGTACAACCCCTACGCCAATTCACTGATCATCAACACTACGTCCGTGGATGGGCTGGTGCCGCTCAAGGCGGGGCTGGTGCGCGTACCTTCCTGGACGGGCCAATGGTATGTGCGGGCCCTGAACGCCAACCGGCTGCAGATCGACTATTCCTTCCGCGTAGACCCGGGTGGAGAGCTGCCCGCCTGGCTGGTCAACATGCTGGCTCCCGTAGCCCCGTACCAGTCGCTGATCAAGCTGCGCAACGGCCTGCAACTGCCCCGCTACCAGGGCCGCTCCTTTGCTTTCCTGAACGCCCGCTAACCCCGTAGCCCGCCCAACGACGACCTCCGGCAGTGCTGCTCATACTGCCTGCCATGCTGCCGGACCCAAAGCAAAGGGGCCATTCCTACCGGAATGGCCCCTTTGCTTTCTCCCAATACACTTGCTTTAGCGCAGCTGCAGGTTGGTAATGACGCCATCGACCTGGAGGCCAGTGGCAAACTTGCAGCTGAACGTACCCGATACGGCATTAGTGCCGGCATCCCGCAGAGTGGTGCCGCTGGCCTGCGTGGCAGTGATGGTGCCGTTCATTCTGACGTCGACCAGATCCGTACGGTTGGCACCCGCGGCCGTTGAGGACTGCCTGAAGGTAAAGGACAGCAGCGTCCCGTCGTTGAGCTTCCCGTTCAGCTCCAGCGAGGCCCGGCTGCTTTGGTAGAGCGACAGGCCGACCTGGGTTTCCTGCATTATATAGGGCGGGGCGCCGTCTACACTCACCGAAATGGCGGTGCTGGCAGGAGGTGGAGTTACTGGACCTGGGTCCGAGCCTTTAGTATCGCAGCCAGTAAAAAACAGCACTACGAGCAGTAAAATAGTGGAAATGGGAAGTAGTTTCATGGTTCCAAGTTACGAAAAACGAAAATAATCAGCCCCGGAGCTGATTCCGACCGGGCCACTTACCGGGCCGCTGCTACCCGGAAGCCGGCGGTGCTGCGCCCGGCCTGGCCGGTGTCAGTCAGGCCTTCCAACATCAGTTGGAAGGGGCCGGTTTCATCGGAGGCGTAGAATGACACGCTTGCCTGCCCGGCAGCATCGGTGCGCACGTCGGGGTTCCAGTAGAGCGTAGCACTGCGGTAGTCGGTAGCGGGGGTACTCTTATCGCCGTAGGCCGGCACGTAGAACTCCCGGACGGGCTGAAAATTGGGCAGCGCGTAGCCCAGCAGTCCCCGGTCGGCCTCCCCACCGGAGTAGCCATACTCAGGCGCCCCCTGCCTGGTGAGGATGGAAATAACCCCGGTGCCGGCCCGGGCCCCGAAAATAGCTGCGGATGAGCTTTTGAGCACCTCCACCGTGGCCACATCCTGCACGATGATAGAAGTGAGGCGGCTGGCATCGATGGGGATGCCGTCCAGTACGTAGAGGGCCTCATTGGAAGTGTTGATGGTATTGATGCCCCGGATCCGGGCGTGCATATCGTTGGGCGTGCCGGTGATGAGCACGCCGGGCACCCGCCCCTGCAGCAGCTGCAGCACGTTGGTGTAAGTGGCGGACGCGACGATATCCTTGGTGGCCACTACGGCATCGGCGCGGCCGTAGATTCGCCGCGGGTCGGGCGGCAGCGGGCGGTTGGCTTTCACCGTCACGTTGTCGAGCAGGATACTTTTGCCGCGGGCCTGGTACTGCTGCTGCTGCGCAATCTGCCGGCGGCTGCCTTTCAAATACGCCGCCTGCACCTCACTATCCGGGGTAAGCGGCCGCACGGGCAGCGTTACTACTTCCGGGATTAGCCGGTCGAGCTGGATGACGGGGTTGCGCAGACCCTTGGCGGGCGCCGCCTGCACCATCAGCCGGGCCGTATCGCGCCCGTCGAAGTTGCTGAACAGAAAGCGCCCGGTCGAGTCGGTAGTGGCCTGCGCCACGTCCTTTTCGGCGCCCAGGCGAAACAGGGTCACGGTGGCGCCCGGGGCGGGCACCTTCTTGTTGCCCAGCACCAGCCCGCTCAGGCTCAGGCTCTGCTCCAGCGGATAAGGGCGGGTTCCCAGGCGGCCCGCCAGCAGGTCCGGCCACACAAACCGCCGCCACCCCTGCGTCAGCAGCAGGTTGTCGAGGGCCTGCCGGGTGGCGGGCAGGTTGTTGGCGAAGTAGGAGCCCGGGGTTTCCACCCGACCCCGCAGGTCAGAATCCAGCAGCAGGTACGTCCGGATGTCAGTTGCGCCCGAATCGGCAGGCACCAGCGCGGCGTTGTTGACGGCCAGGGAAAACTGGCCAGCTACGGGCCGGCCGGCCGCGTCGGTAGCCGCAATGCGCACGGTTATCTTGTCGCGCGGCCCGTAGCTGGCCTGGTCGGGCTGCAGGGTCAGGCGCAGGTCGGGGGCGGTATGCACAAATACCAGCCGCTCGCACCGGGCCCGGTTCTGGCCGTCGAACAGGGTGAAATGGGCAATGCCGGCCGGAAACTTATCCTTGGGCACCCGCACCACGAAGGCATTGGCGTCCTTCATCACGCCCTGGGCGGCATACGCCAGCTGCCCGCGCACCTGGGCGACCAGCGTAATGGGCTCTGCTGCCGGGGCCAGGGCCCTGCGCTGGACGGCAAGCTGGAAGTAGGTGTCCATATCGAGCACCTGCATGGCAAACCCGGTAGGCTGGGCCGCGGGCAGGGCATAGCTGCTGCGCGAGGAAGCGGGCTGGCGCAGCACGGCCTTGTACTGCCGGCCCGCTTCGGGCGTAAACTGAAACCGGCCCATGCCCAGCCGCTGGCTGCGGAAGCTGACGACGGGCGTACCTTGATCGTCCTGCACTTCGCCGCTCACCTCCACGCCCTCGCCGTAGGCCCCGGTAGCTTTCAGGGCGACGGTGCTTGCCAGTCCTGCCACCAGCTGTCCGCCTTCGGGAAAGAACTGCACGTCCAGCCCGGTCAGCGGCGCGGCGGCCGGCAGGCGGCTGACCCGGCCGGCGGCCAGCACCGTGATGGGGCGCTGAAAGAAGTAGCCGGCGCCGGCATTGCGCATCCAGCTGGTGTAGGCGCGTACCGTGTAGGTGCCCGGCGCCAGGCCGGCGTCCAGGTCGATGTCGCCGGGCGCGGTGCCCCGACGCAGGGCGAGGATGCGCTGGGTCAGCACCTTGTTTTCGGGCGTCAGCAGGTCCACGTACAGCACCCGGCTGAGCGTGTCGGGCTGGTGCTGGGCAGCATCTACGAGGTAGGCCTTGAACCAGAGCGTTTCGCCGGCGGCGTAGATGCCCTTGTCGAGGTGGAGGTAGGCCTTTTCGGGATACGTAGCGGTATAAAACCGGGTCAGCTGGGCTTGCAGGCGCTGGATAAAGCCGTCATCGGCAGGGCGCCGGAAGGCGGTCAGCAGCAAAACCAGAGCCAGGGCAGCAGCCCAGGCGGCGGGCAGGCGGGAGTGTTTCATAGCGCAGGGGACCAGGGTAAGTAAAAATGCGGAGGCGTAGCGGACAGTAAGTATAGCGGATTTTCGCCGCCGGGTACGGAGCGCCGTCCGGGCGGCCCAAGCCGCAGAACCTCAGCCCTTGCGCACCGGAAAAGCCGCCGCCCGGCTGGCTAGCACGCGCTGCCGTCGAGGCCGCAGGCGGCGCCGTCGGCGCTGGCCAGCGGCCCGGGCGCGGGACGGGCTTCGTGCCACACTTTTTCCAGCACTTCCTGAAACAGCTCGCTCGGCTGGGCACCGGATACCGCATACGTATCGGCAAACACAAAGTAGGGCACCCCGCGTACCCCGATCTGCCGGGCCTGGTACTCATCGTGGCGCACGTCCTGGGCGTAAAGGTCGGAGGCCAGCAGCTGCTGTACCTCGGCGGCGGGCAGCGCCAGCTCGGCCGCCAAGCGGGTGAGCGTGGCCGGGTCGTCGATGTTCGCGCCTTCGGTGAAGTAGGCCCGCAGAATGCGCTCCTTCATGGCATCCTGCAGCTGGTGGGCCGCGGCCAGGTGGATGAGGCGGTGGGCGTTGAAGGTGTTGGCGGGAATGGTTTTGTCGAAGTTGAAGGCCAGCCCCACGGTGGCCGCGTGCTCAGCCATCTGGGTGTTCATCTGCCGGCCCTGCGCCACCGACATTCCCTTGCGCTCGGCCAGCAGCTCGTGGATGGTCTGCGCCGGGTTGGTGCGCATGTTGGGGTCCAGCTCGAAGCTGCGCCAGTGCACCTGCACCTGGTCGGCGTGGGGGAACTGGGCTAGGGCAGCTTCGAAGCGCCGCTTGCCGATGTAGCAAAACGGGCACATGATATCGGACCAGATTTCTACTTTCATCGCGGGGTAGTGAAGGTTCTTGGGAAGTAGCTATAAGCCGGGCGGGGTCCGAAAGGTTTCCCGGGTTGGCGGGCGCGGCAGGCGGCGCGCTTTGCTTAGCTTAGGCCCGCCTATGGAAACTGCCTCCCATTTTGAAGCCCTGCTGGAACCCGGCGGCCCCAGCTTCATGCCCACCCAGATCATCATCGTGCCGCTGGCCGTGGTAGCGGCCCTGGGCGGCAAAAGCCTGCGCCGCGTGACGGGCACGCTCAACGGCCACCCCGTGCGGCTGGGCCTGCAGCCCATGAACACCGGGGAGCGGTACCTGATGGTCAACAAAGACCTGTGTCAGGCAATGGGGTTGCAGCTGGGTCAGCGCGTGCGCGTCGTGCTGGCTCCCGACCCCGACCCCGACCATGTGGACCTGCCCGCTGAGCTGGCCGAAGCCCTGGCCGCCTGGCCCGAGGCGGAAGCCGCCTTCGCGCAGTACTCTGCCAGCCACCAGCGGGGCATAGCCTACCACATCAGCACCGCCAGGCAGCCCGAAACCCGCGCCCGCCGGGCCGTGGAAGTGGCCGAGCGGCTGGCGTTGGGAGCCCACCCGTTCCGCAAGCTGCCGGGGCGCTAGAAACCCGGACCGCTCAGATCCGGATGTTCAGCACCAGCGGCTCCAGCACGTAGCGGCGGGTGTAGGTGTTGTACACGTAGCGCAGGCCGGTTTCGATGGGCGTGCGCAGGTGCAGCACGTTGAAGAGCACGTTGGCATCGAGGCCCACATTGCGGTAGCGGCGGGTGGCCAGGCGGCCGGTGCCGGTGTTTTCGCCCTGGGCAAAATCGACGAAGCCGGTGGTCCGCAGCCGCTGAATGTACAGCACCCGGCCCAGCGTCCAGTGCACGTAGGCCAGCGGCAGGTAGTAGTCGAGGCTGGCGGTCTGCAGCCGGTCGAAGCTCACGTAGCCCTCGCCCCGCGGAAACGACACGGCCGACCCGAAGCGGTACTCACGCTGCTGCTGGCGCTGGTAGCCCCCGCGCACCCGGATGGCCTGGTGCTTGCCCAGGCCCGGCACAAACAGGCTGGCCTGGGCCCCCAGCTGGGCCGCGTCCCGGCCGGCGCCGAAGGGCGTGGTGCGCCAGGTCACCAGCAGCGTCTGGGCCCAGCGCGGGGCCACGTCGCGGGCACTCTGCTTGAGCTGGCGGGCGTAGCTGAGCGATGTTTGCAGCCCGTTCAAAGAGCTGGGGCCGACTTCAGTTATGGTGCGAACCGGCAAATCGTAGCCCTGTACCTGCTCGTGCAGGTAGTATGCGCCCAGCGTCAGACCCTCGAGGTAGCGGGAGCGGGTGAAGGTGAGCGGCAGCCGCAGGCCGGTGCTCAGGCGGGTATAGGTCCACTGGTCGCGCAGCAGGCCCTGGGTGGTGAGCAAGGCCACGTTGCGCCCGCCGTAGGCCACGTCGGCATCGAATACGGGGTAGCGGCCCTGGTAACTGAGGCCGCCAAACACGTTGGCCGTGCGCTCGGTCTGGTCGTAGCCCACGCCCACCACGGCCTGGGTGGTGCTGAGCAGGTCCTGGGACCGGACGCCCAGGCTCAGCCCATTGCCGGCCGGACTCTGAATCAGGCCGTAGCTGAACACGTTGAAGGCGTGGCGGAGCGGGGAGTAGCGCTGCACGGGGTAGCGGGCCGCCGAGTCGGGCGGGCGGAGCATCAGGCTCCGGATGAGGCCGGCCGCCGGCTCCCGGGCGCTAAGCTCGGCGGCGTAGGTGCCCGGCGTGTCGGTGGTAGCGGCGGGCACGGGCGGCCAGGTGGCGGGGTCGAGCAGCATTTCCACGACGCGGGAGCCGTCGGCCCGAAACTCGTGAAAGGCCAGGTGGCGCCCGTCCGGGGCCACGGCGGCGTGGTAGGCGCCCAGCGGGCGGGACGTCACCTGAAACGTGCGGCCCGAGCTGATCTGCACGGCGTACACGTTGTCGATGCCCGATTGCGGGGAGTTGTAGAGCACGTAGTCCTGCCAGGGCTGGGGGTTGGTCAGGTTCACGTTGGCCACCGGCAGCAAGGCCCGGGCCGCCCCGGTGGCGGGGTCCAGCAGCTCAATCGTTTTGCCGGCCGGCTTGAGCGTCACGACCACCAGCTGGCCGTCGGCCGTGAAGCGGGGTTGGAGGTAAAAGTCGTTTTGCGGGTTAGGCAGAGTGCGCTGCCCCGCGCCGGTACGGGCATCCAGCAGCACCAGGGCGTGGTGGTAAGCCGAGTCGGTCTGCACCGCCACGAGCCGCGCGCCGTCGGGACTGAGCGCGGCGGCGGCGTAGCGGCGCTGCTTCAGGCGGGTCAGCTCGCCGCTGGCTACGGTCAGAATCCGCAGCTCGGAATACACCCGCTGCCCCCAGCGCGGGTCGGAGCGAAACTCGGGCCACACCACCTTGCCCCCGCCCACCGACAGCAGCTCGGGGCTGTTGACCAAGCCCTGCACAAACAGCTTTTTCTCGGCTCCGTGCCGACTCAGCAGCACCAGCTGGGCAATGTCGCCGAGGCCGGTTTTCATGGCTACCACGGTGCTGTCATTGACGTACTGCGGATAGCGGTATTCGGTGAACACGGCGTGCCGGCCCTGCCGCTCGGGTTGGGCGGCAAAGTCGCGGCCGGCGGTCAGCGGCAGGCCCGGCGGCCGGGCCTGCCAGGTCGAGTCGAGGTCGGCCATGGTGCGGGCATGGAGCTGCTCCACGGTGAGGCCGGTGGTGCGGCGCAGGCTGTTGGAAAAGGAAAACGGGTAAAACGGAAACCGGTAGTACCGATCCAGCACCCCCGCCCAGATGGCCGGGGTGTAGTGGTTTTTCAGGTAGGAAGTCATGAAGTAGCCCAGCACGTACCAATCGGGCACATTGTCGCGCAGGGAGCCGCTCACGGCCTTTTGGTAGTCGTAGTGGCGGCCGGCCAGGCGGTTGGCGCGCAGGCCCACGTTGAATTCCGGAATCCGGCCCCGGCCGCTGCGGGTCAGGGCCGTTTCGCTGCCCACGGCGTCGCCCTCAAAAAACCACTGCGGCACGCCCACCGCCGCCACGCCCAGGCCCCCGTCGCCGAGCAGCGGGTGCAGCAGCCGCCCGATGCCCTGCCGGGCCTTGTCGAACTGCCCCACGTGCCGGTACTCGTGCACCACCAGCCCGTCGAGCCAGTCGACGGTGCCCAGGCCCATGCCCTGCTGGGGCGTGGTAAAAAACTCGGCGTGGCGGGGCAGAAACGTCACGAAGGCGTTGCTGACCGTGGTCTGGTTCTGCAGCACGATGCTGATGGGCGGGGGCAGCACGCCCAGCGTGGCCGTGCCCGGCGCGTGCACCTGCTCGAGCCGCCGGGCCGTGCGCTGGGCGGCCGAGTCGAGCCCCGTGGGGTAAAGCACCCGGAAGTGCGGGGTGCGCACCTGCCGCCAGCGCAGCGCGGGCGGGTTCTGGTCCAGGATGGGCAACGTTTGGGCAGACGCGGCAAGCGGGAAAAACAGACTCAGCAGAGCCGGCAGCAGACGGTGGCGCATGGCAGGGGGTTGGGAAGAGTGCAAGAAACCCAGCCCACCGCTGGAAAGCAAAAGCCGCGGCCGCGCGGGCCCCCGGCCGGCGCGGCGCCGCCCCGGGTTTTTTTTCGCGTACCCCTGGCCGCCAGACTACGCTACTTTTTCAGGACGATGGACACCACCTTGCCCGAGCCGTTGACCATGAACTTGCACTGGTTGAAATCGGGAGGGCGCAGGGTGGGACGAATGTTGTTGGAAAAGGCGTAGGGCTCGGTCGGGATACCCAGGAAGTTCTTGTCCAGCTTATCGTTGTTGTTGGTGTCCTGGGTGATGGCCACGGCCCATTCGCCGTTGGGCAAATCGACGGGCAGCTGAATCCGGCTCTGGCCCCCGGGCTTGACCACCCGCATGAAGGCGTAGCCGCCGTGCTGCAGAAAGGTGGCATGCACATTATAGAAATACAGCTTGACTGCCGCCTTCGTGGATACCAGCTCCGATACCACCACCGTCACGGAAGACGTGCCGCCGCCAGTGCCCGCCGCGGCGGGGTGGCCGGCCACCCCGGCCAAAAGCAGGCTGGCCGTAGCGGCTACCCCAAGCTGAATTCTTCTCATAAGCAGCAAAACCTGAAAAACAGATGATAACGGGCCAACACCAGTCTACGGAAAAAGATTACCCTCAGCCGGAGCGGCCGGCAAAAAACCCGACGGGCCTTCAGCCTCAGGGATTTAGCGGCGCCTAACCGGGCCCGCCGCCAGCTGCCGCAAAATTTTAGGGGCAACGCCGACGCATATTTCTCGTAAGTGACTGATAACAAAACTATTACTGTTCAGCTTCCTTCCTCCAACCAAACCACTCCCCCATGAAACGCATCTTCATTTTCGCCGCCGTACTCGCCGCCGCCCTCTCTACGGCCCGGGCCCAGTCCACGTCGGGCACTACCACGGCAGGCACCACTACCTCCGGTAGCATGACGTCGGGCACCACCAGTGGCACGATGACCTCGGGCACCACCAGCGGTACGATGACATCAGGAACTACTTCGGGCACGACCGGCGGCAGCATGACGTCGGGCACCACTTCCGGCACCATGACCTCCGGTACCACCAGTGGCTCGACCACCTACGGTACCACGGCGGGCACTACTTCCGGCACCATGACCGCGGGGGGTACCACCAGCGGCACGATGACGTCCGGCACCACCAGCGGCCGCACCACCAGCGGCACGATGACGTCCGGCACCACCAGCGGCCGCACCACCAGCGGCACGATGACGTCCGGCACCACCAGCGGCCGCACTACCAGCGGCAGCAAGGGCAGGATGAAAACCAACTCGGATGGCAGCAAGATGAGGTCGAAGGGCTCCCGCGCTACCACGACCAGCGGCTCCATGACGTCGGGCTCGACCAGCGGCAGCACCACGCGCTAGACTTTTCTGCTGCCTCGCCATTGAAACGCCGGGCTTACGTCCGGCGTTTTTTTGTGTCGGCGCAGTGCCGCGCCCAAGGCGTTACGCCACTGACCAGCGACCATTTTTCCCGGCTTCCAGTCCCTATCTCGCCGCAGAGCCGGCGCACCCTTCCGGCGGCCGGACGGTTAAGTCCGCTTGTCTGGCTGGCCTTCTTTTGCCAATCCCCCTTCTCTATGGAATACCAACAACTGGGCGACTCCGCCATCCGGAATTTCGTCATCACCTTCGGCAGCCGGGCCGCCGGCGGCGGAAGGTGGGGCGGCACCGAGCAGAACGATGCCGGGGGCGCCAGCCACGCTTCCTACAACCTGGGCGTGACGTTCATCGACACGGCCCCGATCTATGGGCAGGGCCTCAGCTAAATCCCACTCCAGCCCATACGCAAACAGACCTTTCCGATAGCCGGAAAGGTCTGTTTGCGTATGGGCACCCGCTGCTCCCTCAGGCCTCCACCAGCTGCCGGTCGGGCACCGACTGGTCTTTGAGCGTGGCCTGTCCGCGGGATTTGCGGGTGATGCGCGAGAACAGGCTGATTTCCTGATCGAACAGAAAGCGAAAAAACAGCCGGGTGTAGGACGTGTGGTGCAGCAGCGGCTCGTAGAACTCGGGGGCCACCGCCTTGAGCTTAGGCAGGTTGTTCCACGGAATACTGGGCATGTCGTGGTGCTCGTTGTGGAAGCCCACGTTGAGGTTGATGCCATTCAGCGGGCCGTAGTAGCTGTAGGTTTCCTGCGCCTTATCCAGCGTCAGGTAGTGCTCCTGAATCCAGCGGGCCCCGAGCGGATGCAGGCCCACCGAAAACCAGAAGCTCAGGAACAGGTAGAGCATGGCCGTCCAGCCGAAAAAGTAGATGACGGCCGCGTCAAAAGCCACCTGCGCCACCATGTTGGCCACCACGTACCGGTCGACGGTAGCCACCTCCCGGCAGCGGATGGTGCGAATCACCTGGAACAGGGGGAAGAAAAACAGCCACACGGCCTTGCCCACCGAGTAGTTGCGGATCAGGCGGGCCTCGTACCAGTCGGGCAGGTCGGCATCCAGCTCGTGTACGCCCTGAAACACGTGGTGCTTGATGTGGAAGTTCTTGAAGGAAATAGCCGTCGGGACGATGGACGGGAAGTTAGCAATGATGCCCACGGCCACGTTCTGCCACACCTTGCGAAACACCAGGTTGTGGGCCGCCTCGTGGATGACCACAAACAGCGTGTGGGAGAAGAATGCCCCCACCATATACGCCACCGGCAGCGTCCAGTACCAGGCCTGGTGGCGCAGCGCGTAAGCCAGCCCCACCTGGGCCAGCACGCAGGCCCCGCCGATGGCGAAGGTGGCCGGAGTGCGGGTCATCAGCTGCTTCACCTCGGGGTGGGCCCGCACAATCTGCCGGGTGCGGAGGCGGTGGGGCTCGGTGGTAGCTACCTCAGTGAAGTTGTCGGGGGTCGGAATCATGGGCAAAGCACGGGGCGGCAGAGTGAGACAGTCGGGCAAAGGTCAGCCTTTTCCCACTACCCCGACAGCTGGCCCGGCCCGCTTGTTTTGCCCGGCCCGCTGTTTTTTGCCCGCGCCGCCGCCCCTAGGATGTCGGCGGGGCCGGCGCCACCCAGCGGCGGGCCTGCTCCGGGGTTTCGAAGGTTTGCACCTCGGCCGGAAAATCAACCGTCATGTGCTCGGCAATGGTTTTCATGGCCATCCGGTTCAGCGGGTCGCGCGACACGACCACCCCAAAGCGCCGCAGCGGCAGCCCAACCAGCGCCGGCAGAAAGTTGTCGTGAATCCACTGCTGGTCGGCGGGGCTGATAGTGCGCATGCCCTGCTGGTTGGTCACCAGGCCCAGCACCCGGTTTTCGCGGGCCAGCCGCAGCGCCAGGGTCAGGCTCTGGCGCAGCGGCTCGCCGCTGGCGTAGTCGAGCCACTCCGTTTCGAGCAGACTGCGCCGCTCATCCAGGTAGATGCGCAGGATATCGGAGGTGTGCAGCAAAACCATACAGCCAGATTTACTCCCATTTTAAAAATAAGCCGCCGCCGGGGTGCCGAGGCCGAAAGCCAAAGCCCCGGCCGTCTGCAGGCAGACCACCGGGGCTATGACGACAGGCGCAGCTGCTTACTTGGGCAGCATCACTTTGTCGATTACGTGAATCACGCCGTTGCTTTGCATCACGTCGTAGGTCGAGATGCAGCTCGTGTTGCCCGACTCGTCGGTGAGCACCACGTTGTGAGGGCCGTTCATGCTGGCGACCAGGGTGCCACCGCTCACGGTTTTCAGCGAGGCCTGGCCCTTGCCGGCTTTGATGGCGGCCATCAGCTTGTCGGCCGTCATGGTGCCCGATACCACGTGGTAGGTCAGCACCTTGGACAGCGTTGCCTTGTTTTCGGGCTTGAGCAGGGTTTCTACCGTGCCGGCGGGCAGGTTCTCGAAGGCGTCGTTGACGGGGGCAAACACCGTGAACGGGCCTTTGCTCTGCAGCGTCGCCACCAGGTCGGCGGCCTTCACGGCGGCTACCAGCGTGGTGTGGTCCTTGGAGTTGACGGCGTTTTCAACGATGTTCTTGTTGGCGTACATGGCCTGGCCGCCCACCATCACGGTGTTGGGCGACATCTTGGCCTGGGCCGAAGCCGAGGTAGCAGCAGCGGCACCAAACAAAGCCACGAGGGCGAAGGAATACAGGGACTTTTTCATGGGGAGGAAAACGGTTGTTTTGAAGATGACGCACTTACGCCACCCTACCCGCAACCGGATTTTTCCGCCTCAATATTTAATCTTCCGAATACTACAACTAACTGACTTACTGATCTAAAAAAATCCAACTTCCTGCTCGCGCCGGGCGGCCCGGCTCACATCTGCCGCAGCCAGGCCTGCGCCGTCTCCAGCTCGTCGAAGGTGGCAATGATGGGTTGGGTGGTGTAGGTCAGCGTCAGGTCCGTCGACAGGCGGCTGTACACGTTGGGCGAATACACCCAGGCAAAGTAGCGCAGCCCCGCCGCCTGCATGGCCGGAAACCACTCCGTGCCGCCCCATTCCGCCGCATCCGCCCACATGCTCGTCACGCGGGTGTTGTTGTTGAGCACCTTATGGCACCGCTCGGCCACCAGCAGGTCCAGCATTTTCAGGGCCCCGGCCTGCACCGTAGCCAGCGTCTGGTCGCCGGTCCAGTCGGCATAGAGCCACTCGTTGACGTAGTCGTAGGAAATCTGGATAAACGACGTTTCAAATAGGGTGCGCAGGGCCATGGCAAACGGGGAACGAGGAACGGGACTTAGCCAAGGGTGGAGCGCCAGCTCTGCCCCGGCAACCGGGCCGGCGTACGTGCTTGGCGGCGCCAAGATAGCGCCGGTTTGGGCAAAGTGCGGGGGCTGCATCCGGCGGCGGGCCGGCTGCGTATAGGAACCCGTGATGAACAAGCCAACTTTCTACCTGCTGGGGCTGCTGCTGAGCCTGGCCTCCTGCACCCAGCGCCAGCCGGCCACGGCCGATGCGCCTGCTACCCCCTTCAGCCAGCCCACCACCGGGGCGGCCCCCAGCAACCTGAGCGGCCTGGCCGTGGCCACCTTCGCGGGGGGCTGCTTCTGGTGCGAAGAGGAAGTTTTTGAGGAGCTGCGCGGCGTGCAGCAGGTGGTGTCGGGCTACGCCGGCGGGCCGGAGCAGAACCCCACCTACGAGCAGGTAGGCAGCGGCGCCACCGGCCACGCCGAATCCATTGAGGTGTATTACGACCCCCAGCAGGTCAGCTACCAAACCCTGCTGGACGTATTTTTTGAAGCCGCCCACGACCCGACCACCCTCAACCGCCAGGGTCCCGACGCCGGCGCGCAGTACCGCTCGGTGGCGTTTTACCGCACGCCCGAAGAGCGGCAGCTTATCGAGGCCACCATCCGGCGCGTAAACGAGTCGAAGCACTACCCGAACCCGATAGTCACTCAGGTGACGGCCTTTACCCGGTTCTGGCCCGCCGAAGACTACCACCAGGGCTACTACCGCCTGCACCCCGACGACTCCTACATCCGCAGCGTATCGGAGCCCAAAGTGGCCAAGTTCCGGCAGAAGTTTGCCGATAAGCTTAAGAAATGACCTTGCCCGGGCCCTGCTTTTTTCGAAGCAGGGCTTTTTTTGGCCCCGGCCCGGCCTTTTTGGAGGCGACTGCCAGTCACGGCTTATATTTGTTTGGCGCCAGCCGCTTCCGCTGCTGGCTGCCGGTGCCCGCCCCGACCCCATTTTCTTTGCTGCTATGCCTGCCGCCGTTGACTTTGAGCTCATTTTCGAGGCCCTGCTCGCGCCGCATCTGGCGCTGGCACCCGATCTGACGATTCTGGCGGCCAACGTGGGCATGTGCCGGCTGCTGGGGCGGCGGCGGGAAGAGCTGGTGGGGCAGCCGGTGCTGGCCGTTTTTGAGCAGCGCCCGGCCCTGGCGCCAGCCGTGCTGGCCGAGTGGCGGACCGCGCTAACCCAGGCAGTGCAGCACCAGCACAACCAGACGCTGAGCCTGCGCCACAGCGCCGGCCACGCCAACGGCCGTCGCCCGTCCGCCCACTGGAGCATCGAGCTGCGGCCCATTCTGGCGACGGGCGGGGAGCTGCGCTACCTGCTGTGCCGGGTGCTCGACGTGACGGAGCAGGTGGTGGCCGAGCAGCAGAGCAACGAGCGGTTTCGGCTGCTGCTGGAGGTGCTGCCCCAGATGGCCTGGATTTCGCAGCCTGAGGGCGGGGTGCTTTATTACAACCAGCGCTGGTATGACTTCACCGGGGGCACCTTTGCCGAGCTGCAGGACTGGGGCTGGGAGAAATTTATTCACCCCGACGACCTGTCCACCACCCTGCAGCACTGGCAGCACGCCCTGGCCACGGGCACCCAGTACGAGGCCGAGCAGCGCTGGCGCAACCGCCAGGGCCAGTACCGCTGGTTTATCTCGCGCGCCAAGCCCATGCACAGCGCCGACGGCACCATCCTGCAGTGGGTCGGCACCAATACCGACATCCACGAGCGGCGGCAGACCATGGCCCTGCTGCAGGAAAAGGACCAGCAGCTGCAAGCCATCATCGGCAACGTGCCGGCCTACATCATCACCATGTTCGGGAGGGAGCACCTCATTGGCTTCGTCAACGACCGGCTGCAGCTGCTGCTCGAAAACCGCGCCCACCTGGGCCTGCCGGTGGCCGAGGCGCTGCCGGAAATAGCCCACAACGGCCTGACCCGGCTGCTGGACCACGTGTACGAAACCGGCCAGCCCTACTCGGCCCTCGAAACGCCCTTCCCGGTTATTGGCGCGGCAGGGCAGCCCGTGGACATGCGCTACTTCGACTTCACCTACCAGCCCTTTCAGGATGAGGCCGGCCAGACCCATGGCATCCTCATGTTTGCCGTCGATGCCACCGAGCGGGTGCTGGTGCGCCACCGCGCCGATCAGCTCGACGCCGCCGTGCGCCAGCGGGAGGAGGAGTTTGGGCTGCTGGCCAACGCCATGCCCCAGCTAGCCTGGATGGCCGCGCCGGACGGGCATATTTTCTGGTACAATCAGCAGTGGTACGACTATACCGGCACCACGCCCGAGCAGATGCAGGGCTGGGGCTGGCAGCAGGTGCAGCACCCCGACCACGTGACCAGCGTGGTGGAGCGGTGGCAGGCGGCGCTGGCCACCGGGCAGCCCTGGAAAGACACGTTTCCCATTCGCAGCGCCGAGGGCGAGTACCGCTGGTTTCTGTCGCGGGCTCAGGCCATCCGCGACGAGCAGGGGCAGGTCGTCCGCTGGTTTGGTACCAACACCGACGTCACGGAAGCCCAGCGCGTGGCAGAGCAGCTCAAGGAGCAGAACCGCGAGCTGCTGCGCATCAATGAGGACCTCGACAACTTCGTCTACACCGCTTCGCACGACCTCAAGCAGCCCATCAACAACATGGCCGGCATCTTCGAGGAGCTGACCCGCACGGCTTACTTCCGCGACCCGGACGCCGTTAAGCTCATTGCCATGTTTGAGCGGGCCCTGCAGCAGATCTACGACACCATTCACAACCTCTCGGAGCTGGTGAAGGTGCAGAAGCTGCGCCACGCGCTGCCGGCCGAAGCCATCGGGCTGGAGCAGCTCACCCAGCAAGTGTTGACCAGCATCAGCGAGCAGCTCGACTCCTCCCGCGCCATCGTCACCCTG
This sequence comes from Hymenobacter algoricola, assembly GCF_039539525.1. Taxonomy (NCBI): domain Bacteria; kingdom Pseudomonadati; phylum Bacteroidota; class Cytophagia; order Cytophagales; family Hymenobacteraceae; genus Hymenobacter; species Hymenobacter algoricola. The sequence goes on from NZ_BAABDH010000003.1 coordinate 50,108, forward strand.
GACTTTTCCCTGGTGCCGGTGGTGGAGTTTGTGCGGCCCAACCTGCAGAGCGTGCTCTACAACCTGCTCAGCAATGCCCTGAAGTATGCCGCCCCGCGCCGGCAGCCGCGCATCGCCGTGCGCAGCGCCCTGGAAGCGGGCCACCCCGTCATCATCGTGCAGGACAACGGCCTGGGCATCGACATGGAACGCTACGGCCACCAGCTGTTCACCATGTTCCGGCGCTTCCACAGCCACGTGGCGGGCTCGGGTATGGGGCTGTACCTGGTCAACCGCATCGTGCAGAGCCACGGCGGCCACGTCGAAGTGCAGAGCCAGGTCAACGAAGGCACCACCTTCCGGATTCACCTGGCCCCCACGGCTCAGCCCGCCGCGGCCCCGCCCGAGCTGAGCTACTTTATCTGATTTATTTCGGCCTGCCTGCTGCTTATGCCTTTGCCCCCTCTTGTATCGAAGCTGCCCGACGTAGGCACCAGTATCTTCTCGGTGATGTCGCAGCTGGCGGCCGAGTACGGGGCCATCAACCTCGCCCAGGGTTTCCCCGACTACGACCCGCCGCAGGTGCTGAGTGGTGCCCTGGCCCGCCACGCCACCACGCCCGGGCACCAGCAGTATGCGCCCATGCCCGGCCTGCCCCGGCTGCGGGAGCAGATCAGCCGCAAAACCGCCCTGCTCTACGGCGTGCCCGCTCCCGACCCCGACACGGAAATAACGGTGACCAGCGGAGCTACCGAGGCTCTGTACGCCGTGCTGGCCGCCGTGGTGCGCCCCGGCGACGAGGTGCTGGTGCTGGAGCCGGCCTACGACCTGTACGGCCCGGCTATCCGGCTGCAGGGCGGCGTGCCGGTATATGTGCCCCTGTGCCCGCCCGGCTTCCGCCCCGACTGGGATCTGGTGGCAGCGGCCCTCACGCCCCGCACCCGCCTGGTGCTGCTCAACTCGCCCCACAACCCCAGCGGCGCCGTGCTGACCGCCGCCGACCTGCGCACCCTGGGCCAGCTGCTCGAGCACTCGGCCACGCTCGTACTCAGCGACGAAGTGTACGAGCACATGGTATTTGACGGGCAGTCCCACCGCAGCGCGTTGCAGGAGCCGCTGCTGGCCGAGCGCAGCTTCGTGCTGTCGTCGTTTGGCAAAACCTACCACGCCACCGGCTGGAAAGTTGGCTACTGCCTGGCCCCGCCCCTGCTCACGGCCGAGGTGCGCCGGGTGCATCAGTTCGTCACGTTTGCCGTGAGCACGCCTACCCAGCACGCCCTGGCCGACGTGCTGCCCGACGCCGAACTTTATACTTCCCTGCCCGGGTTCTACCAGCGCAAGCGCGACTTATTCGCCGACCTGCTCCGGGACTCGCGCTTTGAGCTGCTGCCCGCCCAGGGCGCCTACTTCCAACTGGCCCGCTACGCGCAGATTTCCCGGCAGGACGACGTCACCTTTGCCCAGTGGCTGACCCGCGAGGTGGGCGTGGCCGTGGTGCCGGTATCGGCCTTCTACCACGACCGGCAGGATCACGGGCTGGTGCGCTTCTGCTTCGCCAAGCGCGACGAAACGCTGCGGGCCGCAGCCGCCCGGCTGCGAAATCTGTAACCCGTGGGCTGGGGTTTGCCGTGGTCGGTGCCGCAGTCCGGATTGGCGGATAGTACGGAACTAGCTTGCCCGTAATAGCATTATTTGATTTCAGGTTATCATCATTTTTGCTTATCATTCAGAAAATTCTTCTCACCTGCCAACTCCTCCCAGCTCGTGCCCGACTTAACTGTTTCCTTCGTCCAGTCCTCGCTGCAATGGCATGACCCGGCCGCCAACCGGGCGGAACTGGGGCGGCATATTGAGGAGATTTCCATTCCAACGGACCTGATTGTGCTGCCCGAAATGTTTACCACCGGGTTCAGCATGGCAGCTCCGGCCCTGGCTGAAACGATGGATGGCGCCACCGTGGCCTGGCTGCGGGAGGTGGCCGCCCGCCGCTCGTCCGTCGTTACGGGCAGCGTCATCATCCAGGAGCAGGGACATTACTACAACCGGCTGCTCTGGGTGCGGCCCGACGGCACGCTGAGCTACTACGACAAGCGCCACCTGTTCGGCGTGGCCGGCGAAGGGCAGGTGTACACACCGGGAACCGAACGGCTGATTGAAGAGTGGCGCGGCTGGCGCATCTGCCCCCTGGTGTGCTACGACCTGCGCTTCCCGGTCTGGAGCCGCAACCCGGCCGCCGAGCCCTACGACCTGCTGCTGTACGTGGCCAACTGGCCCGCTTCCCGCCGCACCGCCTGGATTACGCTGCTGCGCGCCCGCGCCATGGAAAACCTGGCCTATACCATGGGCGTCAACTGCGTGGGCATCGATGGCAACAGCCTGGCCTACGCCGGCGACTCGGCCCTGCTGGACATGCGGGGTGAGTACCTCGTCGAAGTCGGCAACCAGGAAACCAGCATCACCCGCACCCTGCGCCGCGACGACCTGCAGGCCTTCCGGGAACGGTTTCCCGCCTTGCAGGACGCCGACCCGTTTGTGCTGCGGGAGCCCGTGTACTCCGCGGCCCACCACAACTAGCCCGCTTGCAGCATCCAATAAAAAGCCCTTCGACCGCGCAGTCGAAGGGCTTTTGCTTTTCCCTTACTCCGCGTTACCGTACCGCCAGGCGCAGCACGCTCGACTGGCCCGCGGCCGTCTCGGCCCGCACCAGATACAGGCCCGCCGCCAGCCCGCGCAGGTCGAGGGCGTGCGTGCGGGCCGGGGTGGTGGCGGTACGCACCCGGCGGCCCGTCAGGTCCAGCAGCGTCAGGCGCACGGGCTGGGCGGCTTCTACGGTAGCCGTGGCCGTGGCCGGGTTCGGGTACACGCTCAGCCCCACGGCCAGCGCCGCGGCCTGCCGGGTGCCCAGCAGCAGGTTGTTGCGGGTACCAAAAGCCACCACGCCGCCGGTTTCGGTGCCGACAAAGGCTTCCGGCGCCCCGTCGGCATTCAGGTCGGTGGCGGCCAGCGCGTAGGAGTTCGTGAGCTTGCCGCCCAGGTTGGTAGCTTGGTACTGCCCCAGCAGCGAATTGTAGAGCAGGTCGCTGCGGTCCAGGAAAATGGCGCTCTGGGCGCGCAGGTTCGGAAAGAACCGCAGCTCCCCGGTCGTGTCGATGGTGAGCATGTCGATGGTGCCGTCGCCGTCGATGTCGGCCACCGTGGACGCGAGCGAGACGGGCCGCTGGTTGGCATCAGTGCGCAGCTGGCCGAAATCGTTATTGACCAGCACGAAAGCCGAGCGGAGCGGCAGCGTCCCGTTGTTGCGGTAGTAGCGCAGCGCGCCGCCCGGCAGGGCATTCGTGTCGGTGCCCACCAGCAGGTCCACGTTGCCGTCGCCGTCGATGTCGGCAAAGGTGGCATTGTCGTACTGGCGGCTTGGCAGGTTGTCGATGTAGGCAATGCTGCCCAGGTTGTAGGCGGCGGGCTGGTTGGCGGCGGCCGTATTGAGCAGGTAGCCCACGAAGTTGTAGGAGCTGCCGCGGCTGTTGCCCGAGAAAGCCAGGTCCAGGGCGCCGTCGCGGTTCAGGTCGACCAGCGAGGGGCGCAGCGAGGAATAAAACTGGCCGGGGCCCGCCAGGCCGAGGTAGTTGCTGTCGATGAGGCGAAAAACCGGCTTGGTGGCCGTGCCCACGTTGCGGTAGTACGACAGCGTGGCCCGGTAGAAGCCGTTGGGCGTGTTGCGGCTCACGCCGCCCACCAGCATATCCTTCAGCCCGTCGCCGTCCAGGTCGCCGAAGGTAGGCGCGGCCTTCTCGCTCAGGTCCAGCATGTCGCGCTGCAGAAAGTCGTTGCGGCGGTACTCAAACGTGGGCGTGCTGGTGGCGCTGACGTTTTCGTACAGCAGCACCGTCTGGCGGGTGTCGAGCGTGTCGAGGTTGTCGAACACGTTCGGCGTCACCGCCAGGTCGGGGCGGCCGTCGAAGGTCAGGTCGAGGTAGTAGGGCGAGGGGAAGTTGGCCAGGTGGGCCGGGGTGGTGTTCGAGGGAAAGTTGGTTTCAAGGCCGGTGCTGGTCATGCGCGGTACCAGGTTGGTACCGCTGTTAATGACCTTGGTCAGCTCGGTGCAGTAGTCGCGCCCGGTGAGCATATCCAGGTCGCCGTCGCCGTCGAGGTCCAGGGTGAGCAGGTTGTTGCCCGAGGTATGATTGATCTGCTGCACGGAGCGGCAGGTGGCATTATCGAACACGAACGAGGTGCAGGCCGAAAAGCAGATCCGCGTGCCGCCCCAGCGTTCAATGGGGGGCGCAAAGGTGAGTCCGCCGCAGCTGGAGCTGGTATTGAGAAACAGCCGGATGTCGTAGTTGCCGCCGAAGTCGTGGCACAGAATGTCCACTTTGCCGTCGCCGTTCACGTCCCGGATGTCGGGCAGGTTGAAGCCCCCGGTGGTGATGTTCACGTCGCCGGGCGGCGGCGCGGGGTCGAAGTAGTACAGGTTGGGCGCCGTAAGCTGAAACGAGGGCCGCCCGCCGGCCCCGGCCACGTTGCGAAACACGCGGATATTGCCCGGAATCTGGCTGGCCGTGAACAGGTCGGGGCGGTTGTCGCAGTCGTAGTCGCGCAGCAGCACCCAGTTCTGCATATCGGTCGGAAACAGCGCCTCGTACTCGGGCGCGTACTGCCAGCGGCGCCCGCCACCAACGGCCGGCGCGCTGAGAAACGTCATCGAGCGGCGGCTGATCCGGTCGAACAGGTACAGGTCGGGCTGGTTGTCGCCGTTGAGCTCAATACTGGAAAACTGGGCCGAATTCAGGCCGCCGGCCCAGGCGTTGCGCAGCGTGTCGGTGCCTTGCACTACTTTTGCCACGTCGCGGTGTTCAAACCCGAACAGGCTGCCGGCCGACTGGGCCCGCCCGGCGGGCGCCCAGCCCAGGGGCAAACTCAGCAGCAGCACAAAAAGGCCCCGGCGTAGCATCGGCGACATAGTTTTTCAGGTTTACAATTCAGTTCCAAGTTACGCAGAATCAGCATGGAAGACGCAGCGGCCCTTTACGAGATATTCCAGCACTGCTCGGCCGTGAGTACCGACTCGCGGCAGCCCCAGGCCAACACGCTGTTCTTTGCCCTGAACGGCCCCTCGTTCCGGGGCCGCGACTTTGCCGCGGCGGCCCTGGCCCAGGGTGCCCGCCACGCCGTGGTGGATGATGCCGCGCTGGCCGCCACCGACCCGGACCGCTACACCTACGCCCCCGACCCGCTGGTGGCGCTGCAGCAGCTGGCCCATTTTCACCGCCGGCAGCTCATCATTCCCGTTATCGGCATCACCGGCTCCAACGGCAAGACGACCACCAAGGAGCTGGTGTACGCCGTGCTCAGCCAGCGCTACCGGGTGCAGTACACCCAGGGCAACCTCAACAACCACATCGGAGTTCCCCTTACCCTGCTCAGCATCCGGCGCGGGGAGCACGAAATGGCCATCGTGGAAATGGGAGCCAATCATCAGGGCGAAATTGACCTGCTCAGCCAGCTGGCCGAGCCCACCCACGGGCTGATTACCAACATCGGCAAGGCCCACCTCGAAGGCTTTGGCGGGGTGGCCGGCATTGCCCGGGGCAAAAGTGAGCTGTTCCGGTTTCTGGCCCGGGTGGGCGGCACGGCCTTCGTGAATACCGCCGACCCGCTGCTGCCCGGTTTGGCGGCCCCGGTGGCCCACTGCATCACCTACCCCGGGCCGGCCGACTCCTACCCGGCCGAGCTGCTCAGCGACTCGCCCCAGATGCTGCTGCGCCTGTTTGATGGCACGCTGGTGACGGCCCAGATTACGGGCGGCTACAATTTCCTGAACCTGGCCGCCGCCGCCGCCGTGGGGGCCCACTTTGGGGTGCCCAGCGCCGATATTGCGGCCGCCCTGAACGGCTACGCGCCCACCAACAACCGCTCCCAGCTGGTGCGCACGGCCCGCAACGAAGTAATTCTGGATGCCTACAACGCCAACCCGTCGTCGATGGCGGCGGCCCTGACCAGCTTTGCCGCCCGCCCGGCCCCGGCCGCCGACAAAGTGGTGGTGCTGGGAGACATGTTTGAGCTGGGCACGGAAAGTGAAGCCGAGCACCGGGCCCTGGGCGCGCTGCTGGCCGCCCAGCGCTTCGGCACCGTGCTGCTCTGCGGCCCCGACATGCGCTACGCCCTGGAAGCCTGCCCGACGGCGCAGTACTTCCCCACCAAAGCCGATCTGGCGCACTGGCTGCAGGCCCAGCCGCTCAGCCGCCGCCAGATCCTGATCAAAGGCTCCCGCGGCATGGGGCTGGAAACGGTGCTGAGCCTGGTGTAAGCAGCCGGGTTAGCGGGGGCCGCCTACGCGAAAGGCGACTCGAACCCGGCGAAGGCGGGCAGCATCTTGTCCTTGTCCGACACGATGGGGTTGGTGGCGTGCCAGTTGATATTCAGCGTGGGGTCGTTCCAGCACAGGCCGCCCTCGGAGCCGGGCTCGTAGTAGTCGGAGCAGCGGTAGAGAAACAGCGTGTCGTCCTGCAGGGCGTAGAAGCCGTGGGCGAAGCCGGTGGGAATGTAGAGAATGTTGCCCCGGCGCGAATCCAGCTCCACGCTCAGGTGCTGCCCATAGGTGGGCGACGAGCGGCGCAGGTCCACGATAAAGTCGCGCACCCGGCCCGTAGCCACGCGCACGAGCTTAGCCTGCGAGTACGGGGGCCGCTGAAAGTGCAGCCCGCGCAGCACGCCCAGCCCCGAGCTGGACTGGTTGTCCTGCACCCACTCGCCCACGGCGCCGGCTTCGGCCATCACCCGGGCGCTGAACGACTCGAAAAAGATACCGCGCGAATCTTCGAAAATACGGGGCGTGAACTCCACGACGCCCGCCAGGGCATGCTGCTTGACTTCCATGAGCAGGAAAATAAGAGGCGCGCAGAGGGAGCCTGCACGGGCACAAGGTAGCTAGTTTTAAGGCTCAGCGCTGACCTGATCCTACTTCTTCGACCACGCGCAGGTATTTATCCAGCACAATCTGCTCGTCGAACTTCTGCTCGGCCAGCCGCCGGCCGGCCCGGCCCATGGCTGCCAGCGCCGCATCGTCGAGGCGGAGCACCTGCAACATCTTGGCGGCCAGGTCAGCAGCGTTGCGCACTTCGCAGAGCAGGCCGTTCTGGCCATCCACCACGGTTTCGCGGCAGCCGGGCACGTCGGTCGTCACAATGGGCTTGCCCATGGCCGCGGCTTCGAGCAGGGTTTTGGGCGTGCCTTCGCGGTAGGAGGGCAACACCACGCAGTCGGCCAGGCGCAGGTGCTCGGCCACGTTGTCCGACGTGCCCAGGTACTCCACGTGGCCCGCCCGCAGCCACTCGTCGAACAGGGCCCGCTTCACCCCGATGTTGCCCGACTCATCAATACCGCCCAGCAGCTGCACCCGGGCGCCGGGCACGGCCTCGCGCACCAGGCGGGCGGCCTCGAAGTACTCTTCCACGCCCTTTTCGTAGAGCACCCGCGCAATCATGAGGAAGGTGAAGGGCTGCTGCCGCCGGAACTCGGCCGCGGGCCGGAACTTGTTGGTATCGATGCCCGAGCCGGGGAGCAGGTCGGTGATGCCGGGCTGCACCAGGCCGTGGTCGAGAAACAGCTGCCGGTCGTCGCCGTTCTGAAAAAACACCCGCTTGGGAAAGCGGAAGGCAAAGCGGTACAAGCTCAGGGCCACCGTACTCACGAAGTTCTTGACGATAAACACCGTACCCAGCCCCGACACGTTGTTGACGCTCGGAATGCCGGCCAGCCTGGCCGCCAGCGTACCGTAGATGTTGGGTTTAATGGTGTACTGCAGCACCACGTCGGGCTTTTCGCGGCGGTAGATGTTGTAGAAGCGGCGCGTGAGCAAAGCGTCCTGGGCGGGGTTGGTGCCCTTGTTCTCCATCAGAATCGGGACGAAGCGGCAGCCCAGCTCGGTTTCCAGGCGCTCCGAGTAGGCGTCGGGCGGGGCAATGGCCAGCACTTCGTGCCCGGCCGCCTGCAGGGCCCGGATCAGGCTGCCGCGAAAATTCCAGATGTTCCAGGAGGTATTGATGACGATGGCAACGCGCATAGGGCAGACGGGGAATAGAGTTCGTAAAGGTAGCGGTACCGGGCAGGAATCGGCACACGAAGGTCCCGCCGCCTTGCCCGGACCAGCCTCAGAAGGGGTTCCGGCGCTTCCCGGTCTGGCGGCATACGCTTTTTCCAGGGCGGAAGGCCGGCTGGCTGGGGCGACAGTCCCTACCGCGCATTGCGGACCTAACTCACTATCGGCGGCTCCGTACCTTTGCCGGATGAGACCTTGCACTTTCTCCCGCCCCCGCTCCGGCGGAGTCCGGTTTTTGGGATTGATTTTGCTGCCGCTGCTGTTAGCAACGGCCTGCACCTCGGCCCCCGACTCCACGGCGCCCCCAACGGCGGCCGCTCCGCCCACGGCTGATGCGGGACTGGAAGCGGGCAAAGCTATCTTCACCCAGCGCTGCGCTGTCTGCCACGGTCCCGACGGCAAAAAAGGCCTGAACGGGGCCCACGACCTGACCAAAAGCAACCTGAATGCCACCGGCCGCGTGTACCTGGTTACGAACGGCCTGGGCTTGATGCCTTCCTTCAAAACCGAGCTCACGCCGGCTGAAATCGACGCGGTGGCAGCTTACTCTCTCACGCTGCGCTAAGACTGCTTTGCGGCAACCTTGTGGGGCGCCACTTTACTTTTACTACCTGAACTCATGGCCAAAAAAGGCAACTCGCATAGCTGGAATCCTACCAACAGCACCCGCCACCACACCACCGACGCCCCTACCACGGGGCCCAAGCGCGACCCCAACCTGGGCACCTACGATACCACCAACGGCCAGGAAACCGCCGTGCTGGTGGCCGTACCCGACAAGCGCCAGCCCGAGCTTCAGACCCGCGAGTACCTCGACGAGCTGGAGTTTCTGGCCGAAACCGCTGGTGCCCAAGTGACCAAGCGCTTCATTCAGCGTCTCGACAAGCCCGACACCCGCACTTTCGTGGGCGAGGGCAAGCTGGCCGAAATCAAGGCCTACGTGAACCACAGCCGCACCAGCATGGTCATCTTCGACGACGAGCTTTCGCCCTCGCAGCTGCGCAACCTGGAGGCCGAGCTGAAGGTGAAAATCGTGGACCGCTCCCTGCTTATTATCGACATCTTCGCCCGCCGGGCCAAGTCGGCCACGGCCCGCACCCAGGTCGAGCTGGCCCAGTACCAGTACCTGCTGCCCCGCCTCACCGGCCTGTGGAGTCACCTCGACAAGCAGCGCGGCGGTGGTGTAAGCCAGCGCGGACCGGGGGAAACGGAAATTGAAACCGACCGCCGCGTCGTGCGGGAGCGAATCGACTTTCTCAAGGAAAAGCTCAAGGACTTCGACCGGCAGAGCCACACCCAGCGCAAGTCGCGCGGGGGCGTGATTCGGGTGGCCCTGGTGGGCTACACCAACGTGGGCAAAAGCACGATTATGAACCTGCTGAGCCGCTCCGACGTGTTTGCTGAAAACAAGCTCTTTGCCACCGTCGACTCCACGGTGCGCAAAGTGGTGCTCGACAACACGCCCTTTCTGCTCTCCGACACCGTCGGCTTTATCCGCAAGCTGCCTACCCGCCTGATCGAAAGCTTTAAGTCGACGCTGGACGAAATCCGCGAGGCCGACCTGCTGGTGCACGTGGTGGACATCTCGCACCAGTCGTTTGAGGAGCAGATTGCGGTGGTCAACGACACGCTCAAGGACATTGAGGCCGCCGACAAGCCCATGCTGCTGGTTTTCAACAAGATTGACCAGTATGAGCTGGACTCGACGGCGCTGAAGAAGGATGAGTTTGAGGGCATGAACCCCGACGAGGACGAGACGCCCCGCCCGACGCTGGCCCAGCTGCAGGCGACTTACATGGCCAAGATGCACGACCCGGTGATTTTCATCTCGGCCCAGGAGCGGCAGAACATCGACGAGCTGCGGGCGCTGCTTACGCGCCACGTGACGGCCCTGCACCGGCAGCGCTACCCCAACCAGGTCGGCGAAGCCTACGACGAGTAGCTTCCCTTCTGCTTAAAAATGCTTTTCGCCAGCCCCGTCATCCGGCCCCCGCCGCGTGACGGGGCTTTTTTCTGTGTTCGTCGCAAATGTCATTTGCGGCGTTATTTCAACGATTTGTTATCGAAATGTTAACATAATTAGGGCATTGTTATAAAAATGGCAACCCTCCTGCGTATATTTCCATATCCCCACTCATTCACTCACCATCCAAAGAAAACCGTTTCGCATGAAGACAACCTTCTACGCTGTTGCTCTGGCCTGCCTGGGCCTGGGTTCATTTGCTGCTCAAGCCCAGGATGCCCGCCTGGCCCCCATGGGTGGCAACCCCGCCGCTGTTGTTGGCCGCAACTGCGCATCCATGGAAGTTCTGGAAGCTCAGCTGGCCGCCGATCCGGCTATGGCCCAGCGCATGCGCGCCATTGAGCGCCAGACCGCGGAGGTGCTGGCCGGCAACGGCGCCAATCGGACCAATGCCATTGTCACCATCCCCGTGGTCGTCCACGTGATCTACAATACGACCGCCCAAAACGTACCGCAGGCGCAGATTGATGCGCAGATCCGGGTACTCAACGAGGACTTCGCCAAAACCAACGCCGACGCCAGCCAGATTCCTTCCCTGTTCACGGGGGTAGCGGCAAGCACCAACGTTCGGTTTGTACTGGCTAAGCGCGACCCGAACGGGGCTGCTACTACGGGCGTTATCCGCAAGTCGACCAAGACTCGCTCCTTTAGCAGCAACGACGCGGTGAAGTCTTCCAGCCGTGGCGGCAGCGACGCCTGGCCAGCTGATAAGTATCTGAACCTTTGGCTGTGTAACCTCGGCAACGGCTTGCTTGGCTACGCCCAGTTCCCCGGTGGCGCAGCCGCTACCGATGGCGTGGTCTGCCTGTATTCGTCGGTTCCCGGCGGCACGGCTACCAGCTACAACAAGGGCCGCACGGCTACCCACGAAGTAGGCCACTGGCTGAACCTGCGCCACATCTGGGGCGATGCCACCTGCGGCAACGACCTGGTATCGGACACCCCGACCCAGCAGACGTCTAACGGTGGCTGCCCGGCTTTCCCTAAGGTAACCTGCGGCAACCAGGGTGATATGTCGATGAACTACATGGACTACACCTACGACGCCTGCATGTACATGTTCACCACCGGCCAGTCGTCGCGCATGGACGCGCTGTTCGCCACCGGTGGGGCCCGCACCGGCCTGATCACCTCTTTAGGCGGCACGGCTCCCCGCGCTGCGCTGGCTACTACCACGGAAGTAGCCATGTATCCTAACCCGGCCAGCAGCGTGCTGAACCTGACCCTGCCGAAGACGGCCAACGCCTGGAACGTAACGGTATACGACCTGCGCGGCCACGAAATGAAGCAGGCGGTTTACAATGGCCAGGGCCAGGTAAACGTAGCCCAGCTGCCGAAGGGCCTGTACCAGATGACCATTTCGAACGGTGAGCAGACCACGCGTCAGCGCTTCCAGAAAGACTAGGTGCCCGGGGCAGGCCGCGCGGCGCAGCTTAAGCTGCACCGTGCTGCTTTCTCTGACTCCGACAATGAAAAGGCCGGCCCCAAAGGCCGGCCTTTTTTACTGATTGAAGCGGCGCGCCTGCAGGTCGTAGCAACCGGCCGGCGATGCGCTTTTGTTGCCAAATTCTCAAAATACCGGCGCCTTACGGTGCATTATCAAAAAAGTTATGCCAGTATTTTATAAATATTCACAGTAAAGTGGATTGTAGCCTTCCAAATATTATCTACATTGTCATTCCGTTTACCCTTTCCCCCAACCAACCCCCCAATTCTCTCGCATGAAAAAAAACTATTACGCACTTGCCTTGGCCTTTTTGGGCTTGAGCCTTAGCTTCCAGGCGGAAGCGCAGAAAACCCGGGAGTGTGCCACCATGGAAAGCCTTGAGCGCCAGATGGCGGCTGACCCTTCGCTGGCTCAGCGGATGGCTGCCATCGAAAACCAGACGCGCCAGTTCGAAGCCAACCCCATTTCCCAGCGCAGCACGGCTCTCACCGGCACCATCCCGGTAGTAGTGCACGTACTGTACAGCAACGCCAACGAGAATATCTCCGACGCGCAGATTGCTTCGCAGATTGCCGTGCTGAACGAAGACTTCCGCAAGCTCAACTCGGACGTAAATAATACCCCCGCCGCTTTTGCGGGCCTGGCAGCCGATGCCGGCCTGCAGTTTGTACTGGCCAAGCGTGACCCGAACGGCAACGCCACCACGGGCATCCAGCGCAAATCGAGCACCAAGACCACTTGGGGCACCGCTGATGCCATGAAGAGCACCACCACCGGTGGTCTGAATGCCTGGCCCGCCAGCCAGTACCTGAACCTGTGGGTATGCAACATCGGCGGTGGTATCCTGGGCTACGCCCAGTTTCCGGGTGGCGCCGCCAGCACCGACGGCGTAGTGGTAGGCCCCAACTACTTTGGCCGCACCGGCTACCTGTCGGCGCCCTTCAACAAAGGCCGCACGGCCACGCACGAAGTAGGCCACTGGCTGAACCTGCGCCACATCTGGGGCGATGCCTCCTGCGGCAACGACCTGGTAACCGATACCCCCACCCAGCAGACCAGCAACACGGGCTGCCCGGCTTTCCCCCGTCGCACCTGCGGCAACACCACCAACGGCGACATGTTCATGAACTACATGGACTACACCGACGACGCGTGCATGTACATGTTCTCTACCGGCCAGTCGTCGCGCATGAACGCGCTGTTTACTGCCGGCGGCTCCCGCGCTTCCCTGATTACTTCCCTGGGCGGCACGGCTCCCGGTGGCACCACGCCTCCCCCTGCCGCTACGTATTGCGCTTCGAAGGGCACGAGCGTGGCCTACGAGTTCGTCGACTACGTGAAGCTCGGTACCCTGGTCCGGACCTCGGGCGCGGATGCCGGCTACTACAACGGCACGGCCCTGGCGGCTCCGAGCATCGGCGCCGGTACCTCGCAGACCGTCAGCTTCAGCGCGGGCTTCGTGGGCACGGCTTACTCGGAGTACTTTAAGGTCTACATCGACTACAACCAGAACGGCCTGTTCACCGACGCCGGCGAGCTGGTGGTAAACGCCGCCGCCAGCAGCGTGACCACCATCCGCAGCGCGACGTTTACGGTTCCGGCCGCAGCCAAATCGGGGACGACCCGCCTGCGCGTGGTGATGAGCGACAACTCGGCTACCACCAGCTGCAACTCCTACAGCTACGGCGAAACCGAGGACTACACGGTCAACATCACCGGCGGCACGGCCAAAACGGCCTCGACGGCCCGCATCGGCAACAGCACTGAGTACAGCGTATATCCTAACCCGACGGCCGACGTGCTGAACGTGGTGATTCCGACGGACCGCCTGGGCAGTGCCGTTTCGGTGAAGGTGTACGACGTGCGCGGCGCCGAAATGAAGCAGGTGGCCTTCGATGGCAGCCAGCTCAACGTAGCCAACCTGAGCAACGGCATTTACCTGCTGACCATCACGGCCGGCGACCAGGTGTCGCACCAGCGCTTCGTGAAGCAGTAAAGTAGCTTCACTCGGGAGGACCGTAGCTTTCCCTTACGCGCCGCGGTTTTCCTGATTAGGCTAAAAAAGGCCCGCCGGCTCCCGGCGGGCCTTTTTATTTTTTCGCCAGCTTGCGCTTAGATCAGCACTCTTAATAACCATTTTGGGAAGCACGTAGTAAAGAGGCCCATCCCATTTAGCCGCTCCACTGTATGAAAACCCTGTATCTGATGCGCCACGCGAAATCCAGCTGGAGCTTCGACGATTTGAGCGACCAGGAACGCCCCCTCAACGACCGGGGCCGCGACGATGCCCCCCATATGGGCCGGGCCCTGGCCGCCCGCAGCATTCAGCTCGACCTGCTGGTCAGCTCGCCGGCCGTGCGGGCCATGAGCACCGCCTCGCTGGTGGCCAAGGAAATCAGCTACCCCCACGACCGGATCCAGGTGATTGAGGGCATCTACGGGGCCGAAGTGGCCGGCCTGCTGGCCATCGTGCGCCAGCTGCCCGACGCGGCGGCCTCGGTGCTGATGGTGGCCCACAACAACACGCTCACCGAGTTTGTGAACCTGCTTTCCCCCAACCAGATGCCCGAGCTGCCCACCTCGGCCATCGTGTGCCTGAAGTTCAATACCGAGCACTGGGCCAAGCTGGACCGCGCCAACGCCGAGTTCTACTTCTACGACTACCCGAAGAATAATTAGGGCTTAGGGTTTCAAGGACCTGGGGACTCAGGGTCTTGGTTTTCGTTCAACGAATCCAAGTCCTGAGACAGAAGAGCCCACGTCCCTATACCAAGTCCCTAAGTCCCCAAGACCCTAAGTCCCCAAGTCCCCAAAATGGAATCGACCAAGAAACACCAACCCGTACTGCTCAACCGCGAGCTAAGCTGGCTCACGTTCAACCGCCGCGTGCTGCAGGAAGCCCAGAATCCGGCCGTGCCGCTGCTGGAGCGGGTGAAGTTTCTGGCCATCTTCTCTTCCAACCTCGACGAGTACTTCAAGGTGCGCGTGGCCACGCTGCGGCGGCTGGTGAAGCTCAAGAAAAAAACCCGCGCCAAGCTGGGCGAAGACCCCGGCGAGCAGCTCAAAAACCTGCTCGACGAAGTGGGCCGGCAGCAGCAGGAGTTCGGCGAGACCTTCCGCGAGGGAATCCTGCCCGAGCTGCAGCGCCAGCACATCCACCTCATTGCCGAGCACGACCTGAGCCCTACGCAGCGGGAGTGGGTGCACGGGTACTTCCGCGAGAAGGTGCAGGACCTGCTCTCGCCGGTGATTCTGGACGAGAACATGCACCACCTGTTTCTGAAGGACCAGACGGTGTACCTGACGTTTCACCTGACCGAGCCCCTCAAAGCCAAAGCCAAGAAGCACGACGACGAGGAGCGCGTGGTGGTGGTGGAGCTGCCCACCAAGCGCCACGGCGGCCGCTTCGTGCAGCTGCCCACCGAGGGCGCCGAGCACTACGTGATGTTTCTCGACGACGTCATCCGCTGCTGCGTGCACGACCTGTACCCCAAGTACCAGCAGGTGCAGGTGCAGGCCCTCAAGCTTTCCCGCGACGCGGAGCTGGACATCCAGGAGGAGGTATCGGGCAACATGATGGCCAAGATCAAGAGCAGCCTGCAGAAGCGCGAAACCGGCTACCCGGCCCGCCTGCTCTACGACCCGGGCATGCCCAAGGCCGTGCTCAGGAAGGTGATGCAGAAAACCGGTATCGGCAAGGACGAGCTGGTGGAAGGCAGCCGCTACCACAACTTCCGCGACTTCTTCGGCTTCCCGACCCTGGGCCTCACCGACCTGCAGTACCCCGAGCAGCCGCCCCTGCCCCACCCCACGCTGCCCCGCACCGGCGGCAAAATGCTGGCCGCCATTGCCGAGCGCGACCACCTGCTGCACCTGCCCTACCAGTCGTTCGACTACGTGACGCGCTTTATCACCGAGGCCGCCACCGATGCCCACGTCACCAGCATCGGCATTACGCTGTATCGGGTGGCGACCAAGAGTGAAGTCGCCAAAGCCCTGCTCAAGGCCGTGAAGGCCGGCAAGCAGGTGACGGTGGTGGTGGAACTCAAGGCCCGCTTCGACGAGGAGTCGAACATGTTCTGGGCCGAGAAGCTGCAAAAGGCCGGCGCCAACGTCATCTTCGGCATCCCCGAGCTGAAGGTGCACAGCAAGCTGCTGCTCATCACCCGCACCGAAGACGAGCAGAACCGCCTCTACGCCTACTTCAGCACCGGCAACTTCAACGAGGTCACCAGCCACATCTACGCCGACCACGGCCTGTTTACCTGCGACCCGCGCCTGACCCACGAGGCGGCCGAGGTGTTCCGCTACTTCCACGACCGCCAGCCCAAAACCGGCTTCGAGCACCTGCTGGTGGCCCCGTTTGAGCTGCGCGACAAGCTCAACGACCTCATCGACCGGGAAATCAAGCTGGCCAAGCACGGCAAGGACGCCTACATCATTCTCAAGCTGAATGCCCTGCAGGATGAGCGCATGATCCTGAAGCTCTACGAGGCCAGCCAGGCCGGTGTACGCGTCGAGCTGCTGATCCGCGGTATCTCCTGCGTGATACCCGGCGTGGAGGGGCAGAGCGCCAACATTCAGCAGCGCGGCATGGTCGACCGCTACCTGGAGCACGCCCGGGTGTACGTGTTCGGCAACGATGGCGAGGAAAAGGTGTTCGTGGCCTCCTCCGACTGGATGGCCCGCAACCTGGACCGCCGCGTGGAGGTGGCCTTCCCCATTCTCGACCCCGCGCTGCGCGCCGAAGTGCGCCACCTGCTCGACCTGCAGCGCCAGGACAACATGAAGTCCCGCGACTGGGAAAACAACTACATCGGGCAGGCCGAAGGCGAGGTGCAGCAGGTGCGCGCCCAGGTAGAAACCTACGAGTACCTGAAGAAGCTCAGCAAGCGCCGCGCCGCCCCGGTGAAGAAGGCCCCGACGCCGAAAGACCCGGCCGGGTAGCCCCCCGGCCTCCCCAGGAGCCTCACCCCCAGCCGCACCTGCTTTATGCGCAGAGTCCTGAGGAGAGAGGAGCTTGCTGCCCTACAAACACCAGAGCCACCAGCTGCCCAGCCGGTGGCTCTGGTGTTTGTAGGGCAGCAGGCCGCGGCGGTGGAAGCGGCGGCCCGGCTGGTGCTGGCGGCGCGGGCGCAGTGTGCCGCCGAGAGCCTGGCCACCCTCTACGACCCGCTCACCATGCCCCCGGTGCTGGTAAAAGCCCACCAGCAGCTCGACCGGGCCGTGGACCTGTGCTACCGGGCCGCGGCTTTCCCCACCGAGCTGAGCCGCCTCGAATTTTTGTTTGAGCAGTACCGCCAGCTCCAGGCGCCCCTGCTGCCCCCGCCGCCCAAAGCCCCGCGCAAGGCTCCCGCCAACCGCTAGCATCCGGCCCCTCACCCAAAGCCCCGCCCGCCGCCTTTCCCCACCCCCATGCCAAACCCGCCCGGTCTGGACCTCCAGTACCGTCCCGACCTGGACCTGCTCACCGCCCGCTGGCGGCACGACTCCAGCTTCGCCGACCTGCAAGCCGAGTACGAAGCCCGGCTGGCCGCCGGCCGCGCCCACCACGCCACCCGCTGGCTCGTGGATGTGCGCCGCCGCGACGCCCCCACCCTGGAAGCCTCCGAGTGGGTGGCGCAGCAGTGGCTGCCCCGGGCAGTGGCTACCATGGCCCCCGCCCGCCTGCGCCTGGCCTACTTCATCTTGCCCGCCCAGGCCGAGATGCTGCGCACCAATACCGCCATCCAGCCCCTGGTGCACGAAGCCCTGGCCCGCATCCACGACTACGAGATGGAAATATTTCACAACGAAGGCGAGGCCGTGGGCTGGCTGCTGGCCTAGCCCCCACCCGAAACCGGGGGTCCGCCCCCATCAATCGAGGGTCCGACCCCATCAAGTGAGCTTCCGAAGGCCGATTTCGAGCTTCCGAAGGTCGAAATCGGTCTTCGGAGCGTCGAAATCGAGCCAGCTTGGCCCGATTTCGCCCTGAAAAGGCCCGATTTCGACCTTCCGCGGGTCGCAATCGAGCCTCGCAGCTTCGATTGCGAGCCCAAAAGGCCCGATTCCGAGGCGCGTCAGCTCGAAATCGGGCCTTTTGGGCTTGGTCAGGCCACGCTAGCCTTTGGTGGGGCCGGGCTTGCGGCCGGCGGTGGTGTTGCCGGGGAAGCGGGTGCGCAGCTCGTCGTAGGCAGCCTGGGCCCCGGGGCGCTTGTTTTTCGCCAGAAACTTAATGTTGCCATACACGGTGAGGGCCGCGCCGTAGGCTTCCGAGCCGGCCACCATCACGGTGGAGTCGGTATCGAGGGCGAGCTGCTCGAACTGCTGCCGCAGCGGGGTCAGGGCGGCAATGCCGGCCGCATCCTGCTTCAACTCGGCCAGGCTCACAAAATCGGGCACGAAGGCGGCATTGTTGGTGGCCTGCTCGGTGGTTTTGGTCACGAAGGCCACGGTCTTGTCGCCCATGCGGAGCATGGTTTTGCGCTCTTCGGGGGTCAGCGACAGCAGGTAGGGCGCCAGCTCGGCCTTGATGTCGTCCAGGGACTTCTGCACCCGGGTCAGCACGGCGGCCGGGATATCGGAACGGAACTCGTTGGGCATGGAAGGGGGGGGTAAAGGGTAGAAGATGGGAGAAACGCGCGTTGCAAGAGGCGCTTCGGGTAGTGGATAAGCAGAATAGGTTTCCGAAGATGGCAAATGTGCGCCGCTGTTGCAAGCCGCCCGCCGGGTACGGGCCCGCAACGCCGGCCGCGGACGAAAAAAGCCCTTCTCCGGAACCGGAAAAGGGCTTTTTACAGGACCGCTGTTCAGGAAGCAAGGCCGAGGCGAGCTGCTTCGCGGCGCTGTTTCGCAGTCAGTGAGCGTCGTAACGCGAAGTTCTCCTTCGCGTCGTCCGGCCCGGGTCAGCGGTGGGCGTCAGCAACGGGTCGCGAAGTGAAACTTCGCGTTAGGCGTGGGCGGTGTACTGGCCCGGCGACGGCCTCAAACTGCCTGCGGGTGAGGGCCAACCAGCTTACTTGCGGCCGGCGGTTTTCTTCAGGAACTTGCGGGGGGGCACAATGAACAGCTCCAGGCTGGCGTAGGGCGCGCCGGCCAGCTTGCTGTCGATGATCTTCTCGCGGTCGGCGTTGGTGCGGTCGAAGGCGTCGAAGGCGTAGTTGTAGCGGTAGCCGCCTTCGGCCCCAAACCAGAGGAAGTCGTAGATTTCCCGCTCCCAGCGCAGGCGGAACTTCACTTCCGTCTCGCGCAGCTCCAGGGTACGCAGGGCGGTTTTGCCGGGGTCGGACATGCCGTTTTCCAGGTTGCGCTGCAGGGGCGTGCGCAGCTTGGTGATGTAGTTGAGGCCATCGACGGAGTAGCCGGCGAAGAGCAGGGAGTTGGGCGCGACGTTGTAGCGCACCGTCACGCGGGCCGGAAACAGGGCCTCCACCCCCCAGCGGCTGTTGAAGGTGCGGTTGTAGAGCAGGGCCGGATAGGGGCTGAAGCGCCCGAAGGTGTAGCCCAGCTGCACGCCCAGCCCCCAGGAGAAAGTCGGGCTGCGCTTCCAGCCGTAGAGAAACTCCGACGACACGCGCAGGTAGTCCTTCACGCTGAGCTCGGAGGAGGTATAGTCGCCGCTCAGCTCACCCTTCACCCGGAAGATGTACCAGTTCACGGTATTCACCGGCCGGATCACGGCCAGCTGGGCGCCCAGGGTCTTGAGGCCCTTGTCCTCAATGTTGTCGTAGAGCTCGTAGCCGGTGGGCGAGTCGCGGAACGCAAACTCCTCCCGCTCGTAGTTGATGCCCAGAATCAGCTTCAGGTGGGGGTGGTTGACCATCGGAATGTAGCCCTTCACGTTGAAGCGGGCATTCTTGGTGGCCTCCGAGCTGAAGTCCTTCAGGCCGACTACCTTGCCCGTGGAGGCCACGTTGAAGCGCGGCACCCGCTCGTAGTGAAACACGAGGCCCTTGCTGGGGCCCATGCCCACCACCGAGGGCGTGGCAAACTCCTGCCGGTCGATGACGCTGCTGTCGGCGGCAGCAGGGGCCGGCAGCGGGTACACCGGCGTGGTGGGCGTCACCTGGGCCGTGGCCGCGAAGCTCAGCCCCAGCAGGGCCAGGCCGGTGGTCAGCCGCCATTTGCCGGAGGGGGTTGGAAAGGGAAAGCGGTAAGAAGTCAGCATCGTGTGGGGTGGTGAAAGCCGGGCAGGGTAGGAGCCCGAAAGCAGTATCGTTGGGCTAACGGGAATCCGGGCAAAAGGATAGGCCCGCCGCCGGGTGAGCCGGTCGGGCCGGGAGCGGCGACGCAGCAATCCGGCCGGCGCCCTGCCGCACGCCGGGCGACCAAAAAGCCCCGAGGTCTGGTGACGTCGGGGCTCTGGGGGGGGGGAAGCACAAGCAGCTGCCGGGCGCGCCCCGGCCGGTTGGGCCGGACGGCTAGAACAGGAAGTCGAAGCCGACGAAGACCAGGTTCTCCTCCCCGACCGAGTAGGTGGCATTGATAACGGCCTGCTTGAGCACGTCGATCCAGATGCCGCCGCCGGCCGCGGTGTGGAAGGACTTGAAGCCGGTCCGCACGTCGTTGTCGGAGTACACGCGGGCGGCGTCGGCCAGGCCCAGGATGCCGAACTTGCCGGGCACCAGGTAGGCGTTGAAGGTGAAGAGCTGCAGGCGTATCTCGCCGTTGGCATACACCGAGCTGCGGCCCGAGTAGCGGGTGCGGCGGTAGCCGCGCAGGTTGGTGGTGCCGCCCAGCGTATTGGCCTGGTAGAAGCGGTAGTCGCCCAGGGCGCGGTTGGCGCCGATGCGGCCGGCCCAGGTGAGCTGGAAGGGGAAGTTCGGGCTCAGGTAGAAGCGGACTTCCGTGGCCAGGTTGCCGTAGCGCAGCTTCTCGCCGTTGAGCTGGTAGTTGTACTGGGCCTCGTTGTACCAGCGGATGCCGATGCGCGGATTGATGGGCGAGCTGCTGGCGTCGAGGTTGAAGTAGGCCCGGCCGCCGGCGTAGCGGTTCAGGCCGAAGTCGGAGGCACGGATGCCGAAGCGGGTATTTTCCAGGCCGCCGGTGGCGTTCAGGCTGTCCTGAATCACGCTGCCGATCTGGGCGCGGTCGACGCGGAACTGGTCGTACTGGGGGCCGAAGCCGACTTTAAGAAAGCTGAACACGTCCTTTTCCAGCGTGGGCGAGAAGGTAAAGCGCGAGAACCGGATGCGGTAAGAGCTGGTGACGGTGCGGTTGGTGACGTTTTCCCGGTCGTTTTCCCGGGCAAAGTTCTCGGTGTCGTTGCCGATGCCGAAGAAGTTGTAGAGCAGCTGCGGGCCGTAGAGCTGGCTGTTGACGTTCAGGTTGAAATTGCCGAATATCTCCGTGAATTTGCCGGTGTAGCGCACATTGTAGGCGTCGCGCGAGGGGGCGTAGTTGGCCGCCAGGGTCTGCTGGGTGGCGAAGGGCGTCTTGCGGAAGCCGTAGGTGCGGTACGTAGCGCCGCCCCCGATAAACACGCCGTCGTCGATGTTGTAGCCGAAATAGGCGGCCGGGCCGAAGTAGTTCAGGTTATAGTCGCCACGGTTGCCGCGGGGGTGCACGTCGTAGCGGTTCACGTCGATGCCGGGCTGCAGGCGCAGGCGGGCTTCGGTGCCGGGCACAATCACGTTGCCCGAGTCGCCGTCGTAGATCTGGGTTTTGTGGCCAAACCAGCCGTTCACGTGCGAGTCATCCACGATGGAGTCGCGGCCGGTGCCGGCAATCACGCGCAGCAGCGAGCCGCTGCCCGAGCGGCCGGTAATCTTGTACACGTCTTCGCCGGCGAAGCCGTAGAGGCGGATTTCCTTGGTGTCCTTGTCGAAGGTCTTGTCGAACAGGTCCTTGCTGACTTTGCCTTCCTTGTTGATCTTATTGACCTGGACGCGGGTTTTGCCGCCTTCCAGCCGGGTCACCACGAACTTCTCGCGCTTCTTGCTGCCCTTCACCTCGACAATGTGGTTCAGGGTGCTGTAGTAGTCGTTGGCCAGCTGGGGCAGCAGGTCGCGGCGGCTTTTGAGCTTGGCCACAATTTCGGGCCCGTGCAGGTCGTAGATTTCCTTGGACCAGCGGGTGCGGAAGGCCTTTTCAATCACGTCGTCGGTGAGCGAGACCTTCATGTCTTCGGCAATCTTCACCCAGTCCTCCTTGGTCACCGACGCCAGGAACGTGCGGTCGTTGGCCAGGGCCGTCAGGTTGAGGCCCTTGTAGTCGGCGTAGTCGTAGCCGAAGTTCTGGAAGTTGCGGACCGCAAACTTGCGCGAGGCCAGGAACGGAAACAGGCCGTCGCCCTTAAAAAAGGCAATGTCGCGGTCTTCGGGCACGCCGGTGAATTTCCGGTCGCCGTCCTTGTCCTTCTTCTCGGCCCAGCGCCACTGGTCCTCGTGCCGGTCCCAGTCGCCGATCCACATGTCGAACAGGCGGGAGCGGGCAAATTCCTTCTCGTTGACGCGGTTGTCGTTGTCGTCCTGCAGGCGCTCCAGCACCTTGTCGGTTCCCACCAGGTTGGTGGCGTTGCCCAGCGAGGCCACGTTGCTCTGGTCGTCCTTGGCATCTTCCTCAAAGCCGGCGGGCGTGTTAGAGAAGCGCTCCAGGTACTGGCCCAGCAGCGGGTCCTGGGGGACGTACACCGGCTTGGGGTTGGTATGCAGAATCTTGGCCGCATCGGCCAGGGGCGGAATGGCGAAGGACGCGTAGGGGTGCTGGGCCGAAATCTGGTCCTGCAGGATGTCGGCGGCGGCGCCTTCGCGCAGGGCCTCGGGCAGCACGGCGCCGGGGTCCTTGTCGATGCCGCGGATGGTGAACAGGCGGCCGGCCTCGTTGCGCACTTTCAGCGAGGCGGTCTGCTTGCCGCCCCCGATCTTGTAGGCTTCCAGCCCGCCCTGCTCGGTGGCCATGTCGAGCACCTTGAACTTGACCGGCGTTGCCCACTCCTTGCGGTAGTGCTCGCCGAAGAGGAAGTTGTGAAACTTGTTGTGGTCGTCATACTCGGGCTTCACGGCCAGCGTGATGGTGCTGTCGCCGAAGTTGGGGCGCTTCACCTGCTTGGTTTCCAGCTTCTGCACCACGGCCGCCGTCTGCTGGGCGTAGAGCGGGGTGCGGAACACCAGCCGGCCGGTTTCGCCCTTATCGTTGGGCACCCAGAACTCGGTCCAGACCTCGCCGTTGTCGTAGTAGTTGACGCGGGACCAGCCTTTTTCCTTGTCCGAGAAGATGGAGCCGGCACCGCTGCCGGCGCGCACGTGCTGGGTTTTGCAGCCCGAGCCGCTCACAATCTGGTGCCAGGAGTTGATTTTGAAGTACTGCAGGTTGTGCTCGTGGCCCGAGGCGTAGATGATGTTTGGGTACTTGTTGAAAATCTCCTCCAGCCCCTTTTTGTAGGCCTGGTACTGCGGGTGGGCAATGTCCTGGCTGACGCCGCCGTACTTGCGGGCAAACGGGTAGATGGAGCCGATAATCGGCAACGGGATGAAAGCATACTTGTAGACGATGGACACCGGAAAGAAGTGGTCGGCCAAAGTAAAGTAGCCGCCATGAACACCGTCGGAATAGATCGGGTGGTGGGCTACCACCATGATGTTCTTGCCCTGGTTGCGGGCAATGATGTCTTCGAGCTGGGTGAAGAAGTCGGTTTCGTTGGCCACGCCGCAGCCGCTGTTCGAGCCGTAGGGCCGCTCACCGTTGGTTTGCAGAAACCACTGTGAGTTGACGGCAATCATGACCACATCGTCCTGCACGCGCACCTCAAACGGGCCGGGGCAGGCATTGCGGGGAATGAAAAAGTCGCCGGTATAGGCGAAGGCGGCCGAGTCGGAAGTCAGGTAGTTTTCTACGAAGGCCTGCTCCCGGTTTACCTGGTCGACGCCGCCGGTGAGGCCCTGCTTCCAGTCGTGGTTGCCGGGAATCATGTACTTCTCGCCGGCGTAGTCGCGCAGGGCATCGAGCTGGGCTACCATGCGCTCCTCGGAGGCTTTGCGGTCGTAGGCACCCTCACGGGGCATGCCGTACTCATATATGTTGTCGCCCAGGTAAATGGTAGTGCTTTTGCTGCCGGCCTTCACAATCTGGCTGTGCAGAAAGTTCAGGGCCGGCTCCCCGCCCTCGGCCGTGGGCACGGGCTTGCCTACGTCGCCGATCAGAAAGACGGAATAGCGGATGCGGGAGCTGTCGGGCGGGGTTTTGCTTTCCCAGGTTTCGCCTCCGTGGTGGTAATTGGGCCGGGTGGGATGGGCCGTCTGAGTCTTTTGGGCAAAGGCCGCGTTCAGGCTACCAAGGAGTAGCAGGGCGCAGAACAGGAAATGTCTTCTCATATAGAAGCAAGGAACGGAAAAAACGAGCAGGCACTGTGCAAGCCTAACCCGATAGGGGCGGCAGAGTTGTAGAAAAGGTCGTAAACTGAGTGTACGCAACGCCGCGGACGCCGTTGACCGGTCCGTACGCAGACGGTTGGGCTGCGGTTGGGCTTGACCCGACATTATGCCGACCTTGGGCCCACAAAAACCTCCGCTGCCGATTCGCGTTCTAAGCCCGTTAGGGCCCGGCGCTGCGGCCGGCCCCGGCTTCTCTTCTTCTTCCCGCATGGAAACCACCGAAACAATAAAGCCCGCCAAAGCGGAAATCCTCAAAAAGGCCAAGACCTACGTCACCGACCTTTTTGAGGAGAAACTACCCCGGCAGCTGGTCTACCACTCCTTTAAGCATACGGCGGCCGTGGTGAAGGAAGCCAAAGCCCTGGGCGAAGCCAGCAACCTGAGCGGCCCCGACCTGGAGGCGCTGGTGCTGGCCGCCTGGTTTCACGATGTGGGCTACACCGAAGTATACGACGGCCACGAGTACCGCAGCATGGAGATGGCCGGGCAGTGGCTGACCGAGCAGGGCTACCCCGCCGACCGGATTGCCCTGGTGCAGGAAACCATCAAAACCACCCACCGCGACGAGCCCGCCGCCACCGAGCTGCAGCTGCTGCTGGCCGATGCCGACATGAGCAGCATGGGCCAGGAGGAGTTTTTTGCCAACGCCGAGCTGCTGCGGGCCGAGTGGGAAGCCATGCTGGGCAAGAGCTACTCCACCACCGAGTGGGCCGAAACGCAGCTCAACTTCCTGCTGTCGGCCAAGTTTCACACCGGCGCGGCCAAGGACCGGTACAAGGAGCAGTTCAAGGATAACATCAAGCAGCAGCGCAAGCTGCTGAAGAAAACCGGGAAGAAAGCCAAGAAAAAGGAGGAGGAAGCCACCGGCACCTTTGCCGAACCCAAGCGCGGCATCGAAACCATGTTCCGGACCATGTACTCCAACCACATGAAGCTCTCGGACATGGCCGACAAGAAGGCCAGCATGATGATTCAGCTCAACGCGGTGCTCATGTCGGTTATCATAACCTATCTGGGGGCCAAGATGGGCCAGACCGCGGCCCTGGGCAGCCTGTTTTCCAAAAACCCGATTCTGGCCGTGCCCATGAGTATTCTGCTCATCACGGCCCTGGGCTCGGTGGTGACGGCCATCTTGTGTGCCCAGCCCGACGTGACGAGCTTCAAGTGGCTGAAGCGCAGCCCGCAGATTGCCACCAACCGCCGGGTGAACCTGCTGTTTTTCGGCAACTTCAGCAAGCTCAGCCTCGACGACTTTCAGGGCGGCATGACCGAAATCATGCGGGAGAAAGATGCCCTCTACACCAACATGGTGACGGATATCTACTACCTCGGCGACGTGCTGACCCGCAAATACCGCCTGCTGCGCACCAGCTACACCATTTTCATGGTCGGCCTGATCCTGACGGCCTTGTCGTTCGGCATTGCGCTGCTGTATAAGAGCTAAAGCCGGCCTCGCCCGAAAAGCAACCTCACCGCTGGCCCTTTTCGGGTGAGGCCGACAGGCGAACCAAGCGCCGCTACCACCATAGAAAGCCCCGGCGGATGCCTCCGCCGGGGCTTCGGGTTGAAAAGGAGTTCTGGCGCCTGCGGCCCTGCCGGGCAGGCTCAGGCGTGCTGCCCGGTCAGCATCTGCCCGCACAAGGTGGCCAGCTGCCGGCCGGCGATGCCCAGAAACCGCTTCATGCGTCGCAGCTGCCCGAAGCGCACCAGGCGCAGGGGGCTGGCCACGTAGCCGTAGCGGAATTCCAGCGTCACCAGGCAGGCAGTGGGTGTGACGGGCTCGATGAAATAGAACAGCAGGGAGTTGGGAAACAGCCGGAACAGCGAAATCTTCTCCACGTACTCGATGCGGGTGGCCTCCTCGAAGCGCTGCACGGTCTGGAAGTCGATCTGGCCGCGGTTGAACTGCACTTTGTAGCTGGTGCCCAGGCGGCCGGCTTTGGTCACGTCGTACTGCACGTCGCGTACGCCGGGCATCCAGTTGGGCCGCAGCCGGAAGTTGCTGACGACGCGCAGCGCGTAGGCCGCGGGCACCGGCACGGGGTACTGCACCTTGATGGCGTTGCGCTGGCTGCCCTGGGTCTGGCCGCCGTTCTGCGGGCCGTTCAGCAGCAGGCGCAGCGGCGAGAGGTAGGCGTAGCGGTAGCAGATTTCGCCCAGGTGGTCGTAGAAGCAGGTGCCGCGCAGCAGCCGGGTCCAGGAAAAGCTGCGGGCCAGCTCGGCGGGCTCCTGGGTTTCGAGGTAGCCGTCCGACAGCAGGAGGTACTCGTTGCCGGTGATGTTGTTTTTGAGCAGCCGGTGCACCACGATGACGTCGCGGCCCATAAGCTTGGTAAACTGCCGGATGTGGGCCACACTCACCCGCCCGAAGTGCACGATGATCTTGATGGTCAGGTCGTGGCTGCGCAGGGCCGCGCTCAGCTCCGAGTCCAGGTCGCGCTCCACCAGGCGCACGTAGTTCTGAAAGTCGAGGAAGATGCGGCGGCACTGCGTGACCAGGTCCTGAATGGGCGGCGGCGGGCCCAGCCGGTAGAACAGGATGGCGTCGCCCTGAATCTCGCTCACCTCCATGGTCAGCATGTTGGCTTCGATCAGGATTTCGAGCAGGTCGGCAATCAGCTGGGGCGCCAGCGGGCTGCCCGACTCCTGAATAAAGCGCGTGAAGCCGCTGATGTCGGGAATAAACAGCAGCGCGGGCTCCATGCCGTCGGCGCTGACCGGCGCGGGAGTGTCGGCGCGGCGGCCGGCGGCGCGGCGGGCGGCGTGCATGTCATCCAGTAAACCCATATGGCCGGAAAGCTAGGAAAGAAACCCGGAAGCAGCGCCAGACCGCCGGGGTATGCGGCCGCGGCGCCGGCGTTTGGGCCGCCGCCCGATTCGGCCTACCTTTGGGACGCCGCAGGCTTTGGCCCCGTAGTTCAACGGATAGAACAAGGGTTTCCTAAACTTTAGATGTGAGTTCGATTCTCGCCGGGGCCACCAAAATGCCCGCCGCTCGTTAGCTAATGAGGGGCGGGCATTTTAGCTGCGGCCCAGTGGCTTGGTTTGCTGTGTCTGCCGCGTGCCCCGGCCTGAGCTGCCACCGCCCTGCCGGGTCCTTGCGGCGCAGCTGCGGCTGTTCCGGCGCGGGGCCTGCCGGCTTTTTACCGCTTCTTACTTTGTACTGCCATGATTCGTATCATCCTCGCCGACGACCACACCATTCTCCGGGAAGGCATCCGGGCGCTGCTGTCGGCGGCGCCGGATCTGCAGGTGGTGGGCGAAGCGGCCAGCGGGGAAGCGCTGCTGGACCTGCTCACTACCACAGCGGCCGACGTGGTGGTGCTGGATCTGAACATGCCCGGCATGGACGGCTTTGGGGCGCTGGCCCAGCTGCAGAAGCACTATCCGGCCGTCAAGGTCCTGATTCTGTCCATGCTCGACCACGAAAAGTACGTGGCCCGCACCCTGGACGGCGGGGCCCGGGGCTACATCCTCAAAAATGCCGACAGCACCGAAATCATGTACGCTATCCGCACGGTGGCCGAAGGGCGGCTGTTTTTGTGCACCGAGCTCGGGCTGGACATGCTGCGCAAGCTCACCCAGCTGGCCCCGGACAAGTCGCCGGAGCCGGGCACCAGGTCGCCCAGCGACCTGTCGGGCCGGGAGCTGGAAGTGCTCAAGCTCATTGCCGAGGGCCTCACCAACGCCGAAATTGCCGATAAGCTCTTTACCAGCAAGCGCACCATCGAAACCCACCGGCAGAACATCATCGAGAAAACCCAGGCCAAGAATACCGCGGCCCTGATAAAATTTGCCGTCAACCAGGGTCTTATCGACTAAGCGGGCTGGGCTGCGGCCCAGCTGGGCGGGCGCACCCTGGCGGAAGGCAGCCAGTGCACGGCCACTACCATCTACGACACGGCTCCCGAAACGCCCTTCTCCATTCGCGGCCTGCACCTGCTCGGCGCCGGCCAGGAGCACGACCCGACGCCCCCGGCCCGGCCCCGGCAATCTGCTTTGGGCTGGCTTCCCCTTCCCTGACGCGCCTTGGCGATGCTGCACCTTTTGGCGCTGGAAACGTATATGCAGCTGCAGCCTATACTGCGCTAATACCGTGTTTATAAGCTCGTTCGTTGCATCCCACCCAACCCTACCGCCATGCCCGCCCTGCAAGTATACCACGAGATTTTACCGGACAGCTACCTGCTGATTCTGGCCGAGAATGACGAGCTGCCGGAGGAAGTGCCGCTGGCCAAGCTGCTCCGGCAGGCCGCCAACAGCGGCAAGGCCTACGTGTGGGTCGACTGCAGCCATATTCACCGGTTGTCGCACCAGGCCATCGGGCTGCTGCGCAAGTACTATCTGCAGCTGCGGCGGCGGCACATTCCGCTGGTTCTCTGCCACCTCGACGAGAGCCTGCAGCAGCTGTTCCGGCAGCTGCCGGCCGCCTCACAGCCGCCCATTGTACCCACGCTCCTCGATGCCGACCACTACTGCCACGCGGGGCGGAGCCACCGCTCGTAGAGCCTGCTGGCGCGCCTGCTGAGCTGCTTTCTGCCGCGAAGCCCGCGCTATTCGGCGGCCGTCAGCTGAATGGTAAAGGCGGTCAGGCCGTCGGGCCGCGTTTCGAGGCGGAAGGGAAAGCCGTGCTGGAGCAGGATGTCGCGGATGAGGGTGAGGCCGATGCCCTGGCCGTCGCGCTTGGTGCTGAAGAAGGGCGTAAACAGGCGGGGCTGCACCTCGGGCGCAATGCCGGGGCCGTCGTTGAGCAGGCGCAGCACGGGGGGCCGGGCGGTGGTCTGCACGGTCAGGTTGCCGTTTTCGCCGATGGCTTCGAGGGCGTTCTTGACGATGTTGAGCAGGGCCTGCTCCAGCTGCT
Organism: Hymenobacter algoricola; assembly: GCF_039539525.1. Classification (NCBI taxonomy): domain Bacteria; kingdom Pseudomonadati; phylum Bacteroidota; class Cytophagia; order Cytophagales; family Hymenobacteraceae; genus Hymenobacter; species Hymenobacter algoricola. The sequence continues at coordinate 78,863 of NZ_BAABDH010000003.1, forward strand.
GCTGGTCGAGGCTGATCCAGAGCGGGCCGGGCGCCAGCTCCCAGTGCCAGCGGATGCCGCGCTTCTCGCTCTGCACCAGCAGCAGGCGATGAATGGCGCGCAGCAGCTCGTGCACGTCGCAGGGCTGGCGGTTGGGGGCCGGCAGCCGCACCAGGTTGGCGAAGTTGGCAATGAAGTTGGCCAGGTGGGTATTGCGGTTGATGGATACCTCCAGGGCCTCCCGGAAGTCGGGCTGGTCGTCGGCGCGCAGCTGGGGGGCGTAGTAGCTGAAGCTTTGCAGAATGGAGTTGATGGCGCCGATGGAGTTGTTGATTTCGTGCGACATCATCCGGATCAGCTTCTCGTAGGCCAGCTTTTCCTGCCGGATCAAGTCCTGAGTCAGCTCTTCGAGCACGATGAAGTTGCGGGTAAAGCCGCGGTCCAGGAAGTGGGAGCAGTGGGCGCGGTAGGTCTGGATGCCCGACAGCCGAATCACCTGGGGCTGGCCGGTGTGCAGCGTGCTCAGGGCCGGGCCCCACTCGCCGGGCAGCTCGCCGGGCTTGCGGCCCAGCAGCTCGGCCACGGGCAGCTGCAGGCACTGGGCGGCGGCCGGGTTCAGCGTCTCGATGCGGCCCTCGAAGTCGAGCAGCAGCACGCCGGCGGGCGAGGCCTGCAGCAGGCGCTCCAGCAGAAAGCTTTTCTCGTGCTGGGTTACCCGCTCCTGCCGCAGCTCGTCGATCATGTGGTTGTAGACGTCGATGAGCTGGTCCATCTCGCGCTGGCCCACGGGCACAAACTTCATCGAAAAGTCCCTGGCCCGGATGGCCTCGGTGCCCGCGGCAATGAGCTGAAACGGCCGCACGAAGCCCCGGTACAGCTGCGCGGTGAGGATGATGGACACCAGCAGCAGCCCCTCCAGCCCCACAAACAGCGGCGCATTGGTCCGCAGCACCTGTCCCGCCAGCACGATGAGCACGCCGTGAATCAGGATAACGAACAGCAGGAACTTGGTGCGCAGGGTCATGAGAGAATTAAGCTAGTTGCACAGTAAGGATTTCTGAGCCCAAAGGCCGTCATGCCGAGCGCAGCCGAGGCATCTCGCGTGCTGACTCTGAATTAGTACTCAGACATCAGCACGCGAGATGCCTCGGCTGCGCTCGGCATAGCGTTCAAGCTGAACAGCCGCCGCACAGCTTACCCCTTCTCCGCGTCAAACGGAATGGCGTACTTTTCCAGCCTACGGTAGAGGGCGCCGCGGCTCAGGCCCAGAGCTTTGGCCACCCGGCTCACGTTGCCGGCGTAGAAGTCCATTGACTTGCGGATCATCTGGGCCTCCAGCTCGTCGAGAGTCATGGAGCCCACGGCGGGCAGCTCGCCGGGGGCGGCGGGCCTGGTGGGGGCTTTCTGAAACTGGGCCTGGAAGTCTTCGGGGCCCAGCTCATCTTTGCCGCTGACCAGCACGGCCCGCTCGACCAGGTTTTTCAGCTCCCGGATGTTGCCGGCCAGGGGCAGCTCGCGCAGCCAGTGCAGGGCGCGGGTGCCCACTTTCAGGGCGGGCCGGTGGTAGGTAGTGCGCAGGTGGTGCACGAAGTGCTGCACGAGCAGCGGTATATCGTCGGGCCGCTCGCGCAGGGCGGGCAGGCGCACGGTTATCAGGTTGATGCGGTAGAACAGGTCTTCGCGGAAGCGGCCCTCCTGCACCAGCTCGGCCAGGTTGCGGTTGGTGGCGCAGATTACCCGGATGTCGAGGCTGCGGGCGCGGCTGTCGCCGAGCACCTCGTAGGTGCGGTCCTGGAGCACGCGCAGCAGCTTCACCTGGCTGCTCAGATCCAGCTCCCCGATTTCGTCGAGGAAGATGGTGCCTTTGTTGGCCAGCTCGAAGCGGCCCACCCGGTCGGCTTTGGCGTCGGTGAAGGCCCCGCGGCGGTGGCCGAACATCTCGCTCTCAAACAGCGACGACGAAATGCCGCCCAGGTTCACCTTCACGAAGGGCTGCTGGCGGCGGTGGCTGTTCTGGTGCACGGCCTCGGCAATGAGCTCCTTGCCGGTGCCGCTTTCCCCCTCAATCAGCACCGAGGCATCGGTGGCGGCCACCTGGCCCACGCTGCGCAGCAGGTGCAGCAGCTGGGCATCCTCCCCCACGATGTCGCGGAAGCTGTAGTGCCGGTCCAGGTCGCGGCGGCTGAGGCGGGGCGCCTCAGCCGCCGCGGCGGGCTCGTGCAGGGCCAGGATGGTGCGGATGGTCTGCAGCAGCGCGTCGTTGTTCCAGGGCTTGGTCACAAACTCGGCGGCCCCGGCCTTGATGCCCTCCACGGCCAGGGTGATGGAGCCCCAGCCCGTAATCAGAATCACGGGCACCGGCGGGGCCAGCTGCTTCACCTGGGCCAGCAGCTGCAGGCCGTCCTGCCCGGATGTTTCGAGGGAGTAGTTCATGTCCATGAGCACCAGCTGCGGGGTGGCGAGGCGCACGGCGTCCAGGGCGGCTTCGGGGGTAGCGACGGCCTGGGTGGCGTAGCCGGCCTGCTTGAGCAGCAGCCCCAGCGAAGTCCGGATGGCCAGGTCGTCATCGACGATAAGAATCATAGAGGAAAGGTAGTTGCTGCGAAGGACGGCAATGCCGGGGAGAAAATCGGGGGTCCGACCCTTGATTTCGGGGGTCGGACCCTCGGAATCGGGGGTCCGGAGGTTGAAATCGGGGGTCGGACCCTCGAAATCGGGCAAAAGTGGCTTGATTCCGAAGGTCTGACTCTCGGTAAGGAGCCACTTTTGCCCGAAATAGACCCTCGGCAGTCCGAAATCGGACTTCGGAAGCTCTATTTCGGCCAAAAACGGACCGGATTCGAGCTAACGAGGGGCTAAATCGGGCCTCGTTAGCTCAAAATCGGTCCTCGTTAGGTCGAATTCGGGCCTCCTTAGCTTGAATTCGGGGGTAGCACGCTCGAAATCGGAGGTTGGCCCCCCGATTCCGACCCGGTGCCGGACTCAGTCTTCGCGCAGGGCCACGGCGGGCCGGATGCCCGCGGCCAGCCGGCTCGGGTACAGGGCGCACAACGCCGTGAGCATGTACACCAGCACCGAGGCCACGCCCATGCCGGCCAGGTACACGGCGGGCTTGATGTTCATCACGCCCAGCAGCGGAAACTGCGCCGCCACCAGCAGCCCGAGCACCAGCCCAAAGGTGGTAACGACCAGCACCTCACCCAGAAACTGCGCGCTGATGATGCCGGCGCTGGCCCCCACGGCCCGGCGCAGGCCGATTTCGGCCCGGCGCTGGCTGATGTTGTACCAGAGCACCCCAAACAGGCCCAGGGCCACGTTAATGATCAGGAAGCCGCACACCAGCACCATCATGCCCATGGGGGCCAGCGCGAACTTCATGCGGATGGCGCGCTCCTCGGTCAGCGTGGTCACGGTGGTTTTCCAGCCGCCAGTGGTGGCGGCCACCTCCTTGGCAAGGCGCTGCTCCAGCTCGGCGGTGGCCGTGGGCTGCACCCGGATCAACAGCTTGGGCTGGTCGAAATTGACGGAGTCCTTGGGACTCACCAGGGCCTCACTGCGGTGGAACAGGGCTGGGGCAATTTCCTGGAATTCGCCCCGGCTGCGGAAGGGCGTGGCCAGCACGCCCACTACTTGCAGCTCGTCGTCTTTGGTGCGAATGAGCTTGCCCAGCGCCGGGCCGTTGGCAAACAGGGCCTGGCGCGTTTCCGGGGTGATAACCACGGGTTGATGCGTAGCCACTTCGTCGCGGCGGTCGAACCAGCGGCCTTCGGCCAGCCGCAGATCGAGCACCTTATCCATCTCGTCGCCCACGTAGTAGCTGTCGCTGCCCACCTCTTTGCCGTCTACTGTCAGGTCCACCTGGCTGTCGCTGAAGGAGAAGGGTGTATTGGAGCGGGTGCGCTCTACGTTGCGCACGCCGGGCATTGCCCGCAGGTGCTGGATAAGCCGGGTGAAGTTGGCATCCTGCTTCGAGACGGGCTGGCCGTTGGGGTCCAGGTCGACCATCCACACGTGCTCGTAGGCAAAACCCAGCGGGGCGGTGTATTTGCGGTAGTTATCCAGCAGCAGGCTGCCCAGCACGAAGAGCACCACGAAGGCGAAGAAAATTTCGGTGATGAGCAGCGCATTGGCCCGCTTGCGGTTCCAGATGAGCGTAAACAGATGGCGTAGCATGGCAAGAAGATAGAAGCTGGGAGAGAGGAGCCGGAAGTCAGGAAGTAGTTATTTGCTGCCGCCTTTCAGCGCCTGCATGGCGTGCAGCTTCGACATCTTGTAGGCCGGATATACTCCCGACAGCAGCCCAAACACGAGGCTCAGCAGCAGCCCCCCCGCGAAGATGCGCGGGTTGAGCGTGAGGGTGGTGTAAGGAATAAAGCCGCTACCGTCGATGATGCGGAGCACCACGGCCGCCAGCACCAGGCCCAGCACACCGCCCAGCAGCGTCAAAAACACATTCTCAATCAGAAACTGCCGCACCAGCGTGCCCGAAGTGGCCCCAAAGGCCTTGCGCACCCCGATTTCGGAGGAGCGCTCCAGAATGCGGCTCACGTTGATATTAACCAGGTTCAGGGCCGGCAGCAGCATAAACAGCAGGGCCAGCACCAGGGCGCCGCCCAACATTTTGCTCACGCCATCGTCGGGGCCGCTGTTGTTGTTGAAGAAGCGCACGGTAGAGGCCAGCAGCGTGCCGGCGTGGGGTTTTACTTTCTCGTGCACCTTGGGGTCGGGCACCGGCACGTGCGCTACCACCCGGTCAAACTCGGCTTCGACGTTGGGCACGTCGGCGGGCGTGCGGGCCAGCATGATGGCCAGGCAGTTGCCGAAGTAGTTGGGGTCTTTGGCGTCGGCGGTACCCGTGGTGATGGGGGCCCACATATCGGCATAGGAGTTGAAGCGCATGCCGGGCACGTCCTTCACCACGCCCACAATGCGGTAGCGCACCCGGTCGGTTTCCAGCGTGCGGCCCACCACCCCGCGCACGGCCCCGAAATACTCGCGGCTGGTGCGCTCATTAATCACGGCTACGTGGGCGGCTTCCTTTACTTCCTGCAGGGTGTAGGGGCGGCCTTCGAGAAAGTCGAAATCGAGCACCTGCCAGAACTGTCCGTCGGTGTACTTCAGGTCCACATCGAGCTTGTGGCCGCCTACGTAGGCGGCCGTCGAGCCAAAGTAGGAGCTGATGGAAATAGTTTCGGGCGTACGCATGGGGCGCACGTAGCGCTCCAGAAAGCTGTAGCTCGCGGTGCCGTTGTTCTGGCCTCCCTCTTTGAAGGTCACCGTCATGCGGTTGACGAACACCAGGCGGTCCACCTTTTTTTCGGGGGTGTGCGGGCCCATGGTGTGGTCGTAGAAGGCGTATACCACCAGCAGAATCATCAGCGTGAAGCTGATGCCGAACAGGCTGATGAAGGTGAAGAACTTGCGGCGCAGCAAGACTTTCCAGGCGATTTTGAGGTAGCTAAGCAGCATAACGCAGGGGAACAGAAGAGGTGAGAGAAGAAGCCTGCCGGGCCGTCACGCGCCGCTGCAGGATGGCCCGGGCCTTAGCCAACTGCGACTTGCTGGTGCCCTCGGCAATGCCCAGCAGCGCGGCCGCCTCGGGGTGGGTGTAGCCCTCGATGGCGCAGAGGTTGAATACGGCCCGGTAGCCGGCGGGCAGCTCCTGCACCAGCCGCAGCAGGTCGGCGGCCTGCAGCGCCACGTCGGCGGCGGGCAGGTCGGTGGCCAGGTGAGCGGTGGGGCAGTCATCAATATTCAGAGTAAAGCGGGGCTGGCGGCGCAGCCAGCCCAGGGCCTCGTTGACCATGATGCGGCGCACCCAGCCTGCCAGGCAGCCCGAGCCGTCGTACTGGTGCAGGTGGCGAAACACCTGCAGAAAGCCCCGGGCCAGCACGTCCTCGGCATCCCAGCGGCTGCGCACGTAGCGCAGGCACAGGGCCAGCATCTTGGGGGCAAAGCGCTGGTAGAGCTGCTCCTGGGCGGCCCGCTGCCCGCGGCGGCAGGCCGCTATCAGCTCCGCATCGGACAAGGCGGGTGGGAAAGTCGTTTTCATGGCGTAGAAATAGAATAGGGGGCCGGAATACGGCGGATAGGGAAGTGGGAAGCCGGCTTAGCTGACCTGGCTGCCGTCGAAGAAGCGGATGACGCGCTCGGTTTTCAGCGCCTGATGCTCATCGTGGGTGACCATGATGATGGTCACGCCGCTCTGGCGGTTCAGGTCCAGCAGCAGGTCCATGATTTCCTCGCCCATCACCGAGTCCAAGTTACCGGTGGGCTCATCGGCCAGAATGATTTCGGGGTTGCCGGCCAGGGCCCGGGCAATGGCCACGCGCTGGCGCTGCCCGCCGGAAAGCTGGCTGGGGAAGTGGCTGGTGCGGGCGCTGAGGCCTACTTTGTCGAGGGCGGCGTGGGCACGCTGCCGGCGCTCCTTGCCGCTCACCCCAGGCCGGTAGAGCAGCGGCAGCTCCACGTTGTCGAGCACCGAGAGGTCGTTGATGAGGTGGTAGCTCTGAAACACGAACCCAATCTTCTCGTTGCGCAGCCGGGCCAGCTCCTTGTCGGAGTACGACGTAACCGGGCGCCCCTCGATTTCGACCGTGCCGCTGGTGGGCTCGTCGAGCAGCCCGATGATGCTCAGCAGCGTCGACTTGCCACAGCCCGAGGGCCCCATGATAGACACGAACTCGCCCTTGCCGATGGTCAGGTTCACCCGGTTCAGGGCCACCGTCTCGATGGTCTTGGTCTGATAGACTTTCTCAATGTTGGTGAGCGTCAGCATGGCCGAAGCCGGGGCAGCCGGCGGGGGCATCAGTTCGATGTGGGGAGCAGTGGTCGGGGTCATGGTGGAAGCGGTTTGGAGGCGGAAGGAAGTTGTCCGGTTTTGGGGCAGCGCCCAATGGATTCCCTCTTACTTAGCCAAGCGCTGTGCCAAGTTCAAAAACAGCTGCTTATCAGCTTCTTACTTACAATTCACTCAAATAAGCCCGGGCAAATATTGTCCGGAAACGGACAACGTGTTCGGATCTGACGGCCGGGGCGGACGCTTTTGCGGTTCGCGCGTTCGGGCCCCGCAAAACAGGCCGCGCCCACCGGCGTACCCCCGGTGCTCGGTCTGCAAATAAGTTATATCTTACTCCTACAATGTTCTTCCCACCTTAACCCCACCAGCCATGCCTACCACCGCCACCAGCATCCGCGACGAAATCCGGCGCGCCAACGACTCGTTTGAGGCCAGCTTCGCCCGCGGTGATGCCGCCGGAATTGCCCGCCTCTACACCAGCACCGGGGTGCTGCTGCCCACGGGCATGGACACCATTCGGGGGGCGGAAGGCATCCAGACGTTCTGGCAGAGCGCCATGGCCATGGGCATCAAGCAGGTGAAGCTCAAAACCCGCGACATCGAGGAGCTGGAAGACACGGCCATCGAGCTGGGCACCTACACCCTGTTTGCCGCCAACAGCCAGCAGATTGACCAGGGCAAGTACCTGGTGGTCTGGAAAGAGGAAGCCGGCCAGTGGAAGCTGCACCAGGACATCTGGAACACGAGCATGCCCGCCCCGGCCCAGTCGTAAAAGCAGGCGGGTTTCGGGGCTGCCATTCCCCAACAGAGGCGGTCAGCCTGAACGGCGCGCAGCAGAGGGCAGGCCCTTGCTCTTCCGTCGCTGCAAGCAATTTAAAATGAGCAAAGCCCTTTACCGTTGCGCGGTAGAGGGCTTTGTGCGTTTTACAGAATTTGGCACCAGCCGCAGAGGCAGGTCCTGCGCTCTGCGTACGCCAGATGAAGGATGGCAGCCGATTGTTGCTATTAGCACTCACTTTTTACTTTCCCGCCACCAGCGGCTGCTGCAGCGCGAAGTCGTAGAGGGTAAGGGCGCGCAGGCGGTAGTGGGCCACCCAGCAGGCCCGCAGGGCGGCAATGTAGGCGCGCTTGGCCTGGTCTTTTTCGGCCAGGGCAATGGTGAGGTCGGTGAGGCTGATGCGGCCGACTTTGTAGGTGGCCTGGGCAATACCGTAGCGGCGCTGGGCCAGCGAATCGGCCTGGGCAGCCAGGGTTAGCTGCTCCTGCAGGCTGCCCAGCTGCCCGGCCTGGGTCAGCACGGTCTGCTCGAAGGAGGTTTGCTCCTGGGCCACGGTCTGCTGCACCTGCCGGCGGTTCAGCTCGGCCGTTTTCACCACCGACTTCTGCCGGCCCCAGTCGACCACGGGCAGGGCGAAGCCCAGGCTGACCTGCTGCTGGTTCTGGGGGTTGTTGTAGGTGGTCCAGAAGTTCTGGGCGCTGTTCACGTAGCCCAGGTTGGCCTGCAGCGTCGCCTGGAAGCCGGTGCTGCCCTTGGCCTGGGCCACGTCGCTTTCGGCCTGGAGCAGGCGGCGACGGAAAGCCACGGTTTCGCGGCGGTTCTGCCGGGCCTGAGCCAGGGCCTGGTCGGGGGCCACGGCGGCGACGGACGTGGCGGCGGGCACGCTCAGGCGCAGGGCCACGGCCGGCTGGCCGGTGTAGGTCTGCAGGCTCAGGGCCGCGTTTTCGGCGTCGAGGCGGGCCTGGCCGAGGGCTTTGCGGGCGCCCAGCACGTTGAGCTCCAGCAGCAGCAGGTCGCTTTCCGAAAGACGGCCGAGCCGGAACCGTTCCTGACCCAGGCGCCGCAGCTCCTCGTTGGCCTCCACGTTCTGCCGGGCCACCTCGGCATTCACCTGCTGCAGCAGCACGTCAAAATACAGCTCCGTGATGCGCTGGGCAATGGTTTCGCGCTCCTCCACGTACTGCCTCCCCGACTCCTCGTAGCGCAGGGGCTCAATCTTCCGGTCCCAGCGCAGGCTGTTGAAGCGCCCGATGGGCTGGCTGATGCCGATGCCGATGGGCTGGGTGTTGTAGAGGCGGGCGCGGCGGTTGAAGTCGTCGAAGCGCTGCACGCCCGAGCTGACCGACACCTGGGCGCCGGTGGGCCCCACGGCCTGGGTGAGCGTGAGGCCCACGTTGGCGTTGTTGATGCGCACGGCCCGGAAGTCGGTGGTGCCGTCGGGCTGCACGACGGGGGTAATGACGCGGTTAAAGTTGGGAACCGTGCCCTGCAGCGCCAGCTGGGGCCGGTAGTTGGCCTGGTAGGCGCGGTACTGCCAGTAGCTGGTTTCGCGGGTCGTAAACGCCTGCCGGGCCACCGCCGACTGCGCCAGCGCCTGACTGATAACCTCGGGCAGGCTCACCGGGGCCGGCAGACTAGTTTGAGCCAGAGCGGCGGGGGCCAGGGCAGCGCCCAGGCCGGCCAGCAGCAGAACGGAAAAACGTTTCATAGCTAGTCGTTGATAGTCAGCACGGGGTTATCCAGGTAGTCTTTCAGGTCGCTGAGCACGATTTCGTCGCCGGGCTGCAGGCCGCTCAGCACCTGCACGTAGTCGAAGTTGCTGTCGCCGAAGCGCACGGCGCGCCGCTCGGCCTTGCCCGCGCGCACCACAAACACCGCCTGCTCTTTGCCGCCCTGGTAGAACGGCCCGTTTTTGACCCGCACCGCGTGGTGGTGGGCCTTGGTCACCACAAACACGTCGGCGCGCAGGTTGGCGCGCAGGGCCGGGTGGTGGTCGTCGTGGAGGCGGGCGTAAAACGTGACCACGCCTTTGTCCACGGCCGGGCTGATGGTGCTGATGGCGCCGCGCAGGTCCGTCCCGTTCAGGCGCACCACCACCGCGTCGCCCAGGTGCAGGGCGTCGGCGTAGGCGTCGGAGATGGTGGCCCGCACCCGGAAGCTGCTCAGGTCGGCCACGCGGGCCAGCACGTCGCCCGGCTGCACGGTGGCCCCGATGTCCTCGTTCACCCAGGTCAGCACCCCGGCCTGCTGGCTGCTGACGTTGGCCTGGCTGAGCTTGCCGGCCAGCTCCGCGATGCTGCGGTCCTGAATCTGCATCGTGAAGCCCAGCTCCCGCACGTCGGCCGCATTGGCGGCGCGCTGGTTGCGGATCTGCTCCGTCAACCGCTGCTGCTCCAGGCGGGCCACTTTCAGACTCAGCTCGGCCTGGCGCACGCTCTCGGCCGTACCGCCCCCGACTTTGAGCAGGTACTGCTCGTCGCGCAGGGCCGACTGCAGGCTGCGCACGCGCACCTGCTGCACCTGCTGCTGGGACTGCAGGTCGTTCAGCGCTTTTTCCAGGCTGAGCTGCAGCTGAGAGTTCTTGTTGCGGTGCTGCTGCTGCCCGTCCTGGAGCTTGGCCAGGGCGCTGGAAGTAAGCTCTTTGTCGAGCTCCAGAATGGTTTGATCGGGGCGCACCTTTTCTCCCACCTGCACGGCTACCCGCCGGATGGTACTCTGAATGGGGCTGGTCAGCACCGCCTCACGGCCCGGAATGACGAGGCCGGCCGCTGTGAGGGAAGCTTCCACGTCGCCGGTTTCGACCCGGGCAGTCAGGATCCGGGTGCGGCTGATGCCGGGCTGCAGCACCGCGCGGAACGCCAGCAGGGCTGCTACGGCCAGCAGCAGCCCGGCGGCGGCCAGCAGCCAGCGGTGCCGCCGGCGCTGGGTTTGGGTGGCGGAAGAAATTGCTCTGTCCATTTTCGTGCAGGAGAGGTAAGGATTCCCTACCTGTCAGCCAAGGCCCGTGCCATTCCTGCAAATACCTCACTATCAAAAACAAACGCACAAACAAGCCCCCCCTGGCGCTCCACAATATTGTCCGGAACCGAACACTCTGTTCGGAACTGAAAGCCCCGCGTCCGGCCCGCCGCCGCGCGGGGGCGGCGGCAGGCGGGCCGGCATGTAGCGGCGCCACTGTACCTTGCCGCCGTGTTGCCCTCGTTCCGATTTTGCGCATGAACCCAGCCCCGCTTTCCGGCCTTTACGCCCCGTCTTTGTCGTTGGTCACCGACCTCTACCAGCTCACCATGGCCTACGGCTACTGGCAGCAGGGCATGCAGGACCGGGAGGCCGTCTTTCACCTGTACTTCCGCCGCGCCCCGTTTCAGGGCGGCTACGCCGTGGCGGCCGGCCTGGCGCTGGCCGTCGACTGGCTGCAGCATTTCCGCTTTACTCCCGAAGACCTCGACTATCTGGCCAGTTTGCAGGGCAGCAAGGGCACCCGGTTATTTCCCCAGCCGTTTCTGGAGTACCTGCGCGACCTGACATTCAGCTGCGACATCGACGCCATCGGGGAGGGCACGGTGGTGTTTGGCAACGAGCCGCTGATCCGGGTGCGCGGGCCGCTGCTGCAGGCCCAGCTGCTCGAAACGGCACTGCTCACCCTGGTCAACTTCCAGACGCTCATTGCCACCAAAGCCGCCCGTATCCGCGAAGCGGCGGGGCCGACGGATCAGGTGCTGGAGTTCGGCCTGCGGCGCGCCCAGGGCTTCGACGGCGGCCTCGGGGCCAGTCGGGCGGCTTATCTGGGCGGCGTCGATGCTACCTCCAACGTGCTGGCCGGGCAGCGCTACGGCATTCCGGTGCGCGGCACCCACGCTCACAGCTGGGTGCAGGCTTTCGGCGACGAGCAAAAGGCTTTTGCCGCCTACGCCCAGGCCTTCCCCGACGACTCCGTGTTCCTGGTGGATACCTACGATACGCTGGAAGGCGTGCGCCACGCCATCAGCGTGGCCCGGCAGATGCGCGCCGATGGCCACGAGCTGGGCGGCATCCGCCTCGACTCCGGCGACCTGGCATACCTGAGCCGCGAGGCCCGGGCCCTGCTGGATGAGGCCGGCTTTCAGAAAACCCGCATCGTGGCCAGCAACGACCTGGAGGAAAACCTCATTATCAGCCTCAAAAGCCAGGGCGCCCGCATCGACACCTGGGGCGTCGGCACCCAGCTCGTGACGGCCTACAACCAGGCCGCCCTGGGGGGCGTGTACAAGCTGGCCGCCCTGCGCCGGGCCGACGACGCGGGCTGGGACTTCACCATCAAGCTCAGCGAGCAGCTCGTCAAAACCAGCATTCCGGGCATTCTGCAGGTGCGCCGCTACCTCAACGAGTACGGCAAGCCCCGGGCCGACATGCTCTACAATACCGCCGAGCCCCTCCCCGACCAGCTCACCCTCGTCGACCCCGCCGACTACACCCGCCGCCGGCCCGTGCGTGCCGGGGCCGAGTACCGGGAGCTGCTGGAGCCCGTGTTTCGCCGGGGCCGGCTGGTGCTGGACCTGCCCACGCTGGCCGAAAGCCGCGCCCACGCCCAGCGCGAAGTGCAGAGCCTGGACCCCAGCATCCGCCGCTTCCTGAACCCCCACACCTACCCCGTGGGCCTGGAGCTGACCCTGCACGAGTACCGCAACCGCCTGATTCTGGAGAAGCGGCCCCAGCGGCCGGCATAGCGCGGGTTACCCCTTAGTGCGCCACCGGCTCCGTTTCCGGCTGGGGCATTTTCTCGTTTTGCCGGCGCAGGCGCTGGCACAGCTCCCGCATGATGCTGCGCACCACTTCGGTACACTCCTCGGTCACGTCGTAGAAGTCTTCCTGGTCGATGCGGAAGGCGCGCACGGCCTGCAGGGCTACGGCGGAGGCCGAGCGGGGCTCGGCATCGAGCAGGGCCAGCTCGCCGAAGAACTCGCCCTTGCCGAAGGTCGTCAGCAGCTGATGCTTGTTGAAAATGCCGACTTCACCCTCGTAAATAATGAACAGAGATGTGCCCAGCGTGCCTTTGGCGAAGATTTCCTGCTCCGGCCGGAAGTCTACCTCGTGCATGATCGGGACGATGGTGCCCAGCACGCTTTCGGGCGTCTGGCCGAAGAGGGCGGTGCTTTTCAGCATGCGCACCCGCTCTACAAAGGAAATGTGCGAATCAGCAACCGGGTCGTTCATGGGGGAGGCAGCAAGGGTAGGATAAAGCAGCAGCAGCTGGTCGTAGGCGGCCGGGCGCTGCACGGGCAGGCGGCGCAGCACGGCCGCGGCGCTTTCCTGAATCAGCAGGTCCGAGGTTTGCAGGTGCGGATACAGGTAGGCCACGGTATCGGGCGCGGGGTGCCACTGGCGCAGCGCCACCCCCACCGTCCAGGCCGAAAAAGCCGCCGTCCCGCGGCTGACAATCATGGTCTGGATGCTTTCGCGCTGGATGGCGGGCCCGAGCAGGTTGTCGAAGGTCTGCACTTTCTCGCTGAGCCGGCCCGCGTCCAGCAGCGCCTGCAGGCCCAGGTACAGCGGCCGCGGAATCAGGTTGTCGAGGATTTCCAGGGCAGTAGCCTGCCGCTCGCCGGTGGCGTGGGCCAGGTTGCGCTGGGCTTCCAGCAGCGGAGCCCGCTCGTAGAGCTGCAGCAGCAGGCCCAGCAGACGCTGCTGAGCCCTGCGCAGCTCGTAGCGCAGAGCCGTGCGCAGCTCGGCGTGGCCTCCGAGCATGCTGTGCAGCAGGTGCTGGGCCAGGCACATTTCCTCTTCTACCAGGCGCTGAAATACCGGAGCATCGGCAGGCTCGGCGGGCAGGCTGTTCAGGGCCCGCAGCGCGGCGGCCCGACTGCACAGGTTGGCCTCCCGCGCCAGCTGCACCAGCAGCTGGCGGCCAGCCGGCGTACCCAGCCGGGCACACACCGGCGCCAGGTTGCGCAGCAGACGCTCGTCGGTTTCGCGGACCAGCACCTGCTGCACCATGGGCAGAATGGCCTCCCCCAACCGTACCAGCCCGTCGGCAGCGGCTTTGCGGACTGCCTTATCGGTGAGCAGACCGATAAGGCGGCCGGTGAGCAGGTCCGACGGGGCCTCGGCCGCCGCGAGTGTCGCGGCCCGCACCACTGCCGGGTCGCGGCTACGCAGGCCACTGGTAATAAGCTCCACCTGCTGCTCCGGCGCCAGGAAGCCAATCAGCTCCAGGGCCGCCCGCTGACAATCGGGATTTGCCACCACTTCCGCCAGCCCAGCCTGGGCCGGGGCATGCGTGGGCGCAACTTCCAGCCGCCCCCGGATGGCGCCCTTGCGGACGATAATATCCGGGTGACTCAGCAAATCGTCGTTGGCGGAATGCCGACCGGCCAGCCGGCTGGCCAGCTCCCGCATGGCCGGGTCGGTATCGTGCAGGGCAAGGTGGCGCAGCAGGTCCGGCGCTACGTAGTCGCCCACAATGGTCAGCGTAAGGCTGCGGACCCGGCTTTCGGGGTAACGCAGCAGGATTTCTGCCTCCTGGACCAGAGTCCGGGCGTCGGCCCGCTGCAGGTGCAGCAGGGCGCGCAGCGCCTCGCCGGGCGAGCAGGGCGCCGGCGCGGGTGGAACCGGGGAATCAGTAGCCGGCGCGGGCGCCGGGAAGCGCAGGCCCAGCGTATTTTTCAGCGCCGCCAGATACTGTTGATAGGCCCCCTGCAGCAGCAGCAGCGCCAGCAGCAGAAACCCGGCTACCCCACTCAGGGCCACCCACGGCGGCCAGCCGGCGCCGGCCTGTAGTATCAGCAGCAGCCCCGCCAGCCCCAGCCCCAGCGGCTCGTAGAAGCTCTTGACCAGCGTGTGGCCCTGCAGGCGCTCCAGCGGGGAAAGGGGCTGAAAAAGCACCAGGAATACCGGCTCAAACAGGGCCCGGCGCATCACTTCCAGCCCCAGATAGAGCCCGCAGAAGTACGTCATCTGCCCGGCGGGGCCCACGCCGGCTGCCCGCAGCACGCCAAACAGCGCCACGCCGGCCAGCGCCGCGAGCGGCAGGCTGATCAGCGTGCTGCGGATGCCCAGCTGGCCGAAGCGGTAGCGCGCCACCAGCACTTTGAGCAGGGTAGCCACCAGATACGTGACGGCCAGCACGCTGCCTACGTAGCGCAGCATGGTGGCGTAGGTGGGCAGCTGCTGCTTCACGTTCACAAAAAACAGGTACTCCACCTCTGCCGCCACCACCGCAATGGCCGCCAGGCTGAGCCCCAGGTACAGCGCCAGCGGCCCCGCTGCCACTATTTGCCGGATGAGGCCACCGCTTGCCCGGAGTCGGGGGGCTGCCGGGCTGCCCACGGGCTGCGCCCGGAAGGTGCGGCGCTGCAGATACAGCGCCAGCAGGAACGCGCTAAAGGCCACGATTAGCAGAAAGTACCGGTCGAGGTACTCGTGCACGAATACGGCCAGCAGGGCGCCCAGGGCCTTGGCGGGCAGGTCGGCGGCGCTGACGAGGCCAAACAGCCGCCGGCTTTGCCGCACGTTGAACACCACTGCCGACAGGCCCCAGAACTCCAGGTTGGTGAGCAGGTAAATCAGCCGGTAGCCGGTCATGATGGCTACGGCCGTGACGAGGGCATTGCCGGGGACCAGCAGCAGCAGGCCCAAAACCAGGGTGAGCACCAGCGTGGCCAGCAGGGTCCGGAACGCCAGCCGCTGCAGACGCCAGTGGTGCTCGTAGTACGCGTAGAGGCGGCCCGTACCCAGCATAGCCAGCGCCGCCACCCCGTAGGCCAGCGGCAGGTTGCGCTCGGGCTGATTTTCCAGCAGCAGCGCGTTGGCCGCCACGTACACCAGGATGGTGCCGGCCCCGAGCAGAAAGTGGTGCAGGAAAAACCACCCGACGGTTTTGGTTTCCCCCGGGCGCACCCCCAGCAAACGATACCACGTGTTTGTATTCATCGGAACCCTGGATTTAGACGTGTCAGCCCGGCCGGCGCCTTCAGTGCAGGGCGCGCTTCTTGATCAGGCCCCCGCGGGTGTCGCTCACGCTTTGCATCACCACGAAGGCCTGCGGGTCAATGGCGTGAATATCCCGGGTCAGGCTGATAACCTCCAGCCGGGTGACTACGGTAAAAATGGCCTCAACCTTGAGGTGCTGGTGCCCGTGCGTGCCGAAGCCCTGGGTACACTCGTACATGGTGGCGCCCCGGTGCAGCTTGTCGGTTATCAGCTGCCGGATTTCGGTGCTGTGGAAGGAAATGATGGTCAGGCCGGTGTACTCTTCAATGCCGACCAGAATAAAATCCACCGTTCTGGCCGCCGCCAGGTACGCCAGAATGGAGTACAGCGCCGTTTCGACAGACAGCAGCCACGCGGCCACCCCGAAGATGAAGATATTGATGATCAAGATTATGTCGCCGATGGAGCCGGGCAGCTTGCGGCTGATGTACACGGCCAGAATTTCGGTGCCGTCGAGCACGCCGCCCCCGCGCATGGCCAGCCCGATACCGGCGCCCAGGAAAAAGCCGCCGAATACGGCAATAAGCAGCTTATCATGGGTGAGCGGCGGAAACGACACCAGCAGCAGCGCCCCCGCCAGGCTCAGGACGGTGAGCAGGGTCTTCAGCGCAAAGGGCGGCCCCAGCTGGTAGTAGCCCAGAATAATAAAGGGAATGTTGATCAGAATAATCAGCACCGACAGCGACACGCCCGTCAGCTGGCTGATCAGCATGGATATGCCGGTTACCCCGCCATCAATAAACCCGTTGGGCAGCAGAAAGCCCTTCAGACCCAGCGCCGCCGAGAATACGCCCGCCAGCAGCAGCGTGAGCTGCAGCAGCCGCTCCCGGATCTGGGCCGCCGTGAGGGTGGCCAGGCTGCTCAATAGCGGCGGCCGGCCGGCCGCCGACGATTCGGCTACCTGGGCCGCCAGCTTTTTCGCCCGCAATGCGGAAGATTGATGTTGCCCCAAAAGCATGACCTACGCTGCAAATACCCCTGCCTGTCACCTCTGCTCCACAACGATGGCCGCGCCCACCGGCCCGGACTGCGTCTCTCGTTACCCAGCTACTGCTGTACCGAAGGGCTGCTTTACCCTTACCCGTTGCAACTCGATTCGGGCTGCTTCCCAGACTCCACCCCGCTAGCTGCGGGGTCGAATATACTCAAAAAAGATATTATATATTATATTTAATATTACCTTGATCCTATTACCTGCCAATAAAGATTTACTTATTGCCTTGAACCCGGGCCGGATAGGCCGGCGTCCACCCTCATTTCCACCGTTATCCGTCATACCATGAAAACACCGGTTGCAGCAGTGTTAGCAGGAGTCCTGGGTCTGGCCGCCTGCACGGGACGCCACGTAGCGACAAGGACAGAAAACCCGCGTTTTATGACCACCGAGAAAGTTATCTACCGGGTGCGGGAGGATACCACAACGATGGAAAAGATGATAGCGTGGTACACCTTCTTCCTCAACGTGAAGCCTACCAAAGTGAACCTGACTGACCCGCCGTACTACGCCGTTTTTAAGACTGATAGTGGTGTAGTAGGGGGGCTGCTGGGCCGCACCAAGATCTGGCTGGTGGCTGATCCTACCGTGCCGCAGCTGACCAAGCCCGCCTTCCACTGGGAACTGCGCAATTCGGATGAAGTGAAGGCCAAGTATGAAGTGCTGAAGGCCCGGCAGGCTCGCTTTGCGAGTGAGCTCACCGTAATATCCCGCCTGCCAGCCGCCTCCGGCGGGGCCCGGTCGACCCGGCAAGCCGCGGCGGAAGTACAGGAGTTTGTGGTGCTGGACCCTTCGGGCAACAAAGTTGGAGTTATCAACAATCCTATCTACACCCCGAAATCTATTGATCTTCCCAAGTAGCAAAGCCAGGGGCCTGGCCTTTGCCGGCAGCCGGTTGCGGTAGGCCCGGTGCCAGCCGCCCGGTTGCTGAGCGGAACAGCATACGCGGCCATTATTCATAATATATTATATATATTTATTATCTTGATCCTATTACACCTGCTTCAGCCAGCCAGTTTACCCACAGGCGGAGCCCGCTACGGGGGCTGGGGCAGGTAGAAGAGAAGTTGAATCTGCTGCGGCCCTGCTAGCCGGGGCAGCCGCCCGGTGTCTCCTACCCGAAGGGTATCGGCTTTGCCGAGTCTTTGGTTCCTATTGCTCAAATCCTTAAGCCGATGAGAAATACCGCCGGGGTTCTCCTGCTGCTGATGTGCGCTGGTCTGAGCACCGCCGGCTACGGTCAGGCTGTGCCCGCCGCCGGCCCCGGCGGGCAGTTTGCCGCGCAGCGCACGGTGGTCTACCCTATCCGCGACGCCGCCGCCATCCAGACTGCCATCGACTGGTATTCCGCTTTCTTCTCGACCCTACCGACCAGAGTGGACCTGACGGCCGCGTACCCCTACGCCGTGTACACCATAGACGGCGTGGAGGTACGGCTCGAAACCAGTCCGCAGTACCGGCAGCTGCGGGAAGCCGTGTTTTACTGGGTGCTGCCCACGCCCGCCGATGTGGAGCGCAAGTACGCCGCGCTGGATGCCAATCCCGCCAATAAGTTTGAACGGGGCCTGTTTCAGCGGGTGCGCCAGATTGATGACCGCCGGGCCAGCAGCTTCGTGCCCGGCGCGGCGGCCCCCGTGACGGCCGTGAAGGAGTTTGTGGTGCTGGACCCGGCCGGCAACCAGGTGGGCGTAATCAACAACCCGATTTATACCCCGCCGACCACCGTAGCGGGAGAATAGCCGGCGCCGGACCGAAAGCGCGGAACCCACCCGGGGGGCCGGGCAGTAGCTGTCATCTGTTGTACCCTAACACCTTTTCTATGAAAACCTCCCTTTTCAGTCCGCAGGAAACCCCGGCCGGCCGCCCTGATGCCGCCAGCCCCGATCAGTTGATGACTACTGCCCCGACCACGCAGAAAGCTGTTTTTTACTTCACCAGCAATCTTCAGTTTTCCCAGATCTGGTTCGAGGAGTTCTTTACTACCCGCTTCAGAGCTGGGTCGGGCGCCTCCGTTTACCCCTACCTGGTTGCCGAGGTGGATGAGGTAATCGTTTACCTCACTACGGACTGGCAGTACCGCAACCTGCAGCCCGATTTCTACTGGATGGTCCCCACCGTGGGCGACGTTGCGGCAATGCGGACGGCCGTGGCCAACCGCCCGGGCACTGCCCAGATTGAAATAGCACCCGAAAACGGTACTCTGGTCAGCCAGTTCGTGGCAGTGGACGACTTCGGCAACCGGCTCGGGGTTATTAACAACCCCATTTACACGCCGCATTTAGGAGAAAAGGCCGGCGCCTGAATGGTGGGCCTGCCCTTGCCAGCTCCTGTAACTGCACCTGGGAGCAAACCCGCCGGCGGAGCCTCCGCCGCTGCCCCAGCAACCGGTGCCGTTTTGTTCCCAATGAAAAATTCCTGTGTGCTTCTGCTGCTCCTGCTCACGCTGAAGGTTTCGACCGGCCGGCCGGCATTCGCCCAGACCCGGCCGGCCGACAGCCTGCGCCGCCTGCTGAGCACCCAGCCCCGGGCCGATACCATGCGGGTGCGCCGCCTGCACGCGCTGATCAATGAGCTGGCCGCCAACAACACCCCGCAGGCCATTGGCCTGAGCAAGCAGGCACTAACCCTCTCCCGCCGGCTGGCCGACACTGTGGGCATTGGCCGCAGCCTACTGTGGCTCAGCATCCTGCACCGGCGGCAGGAGCAGTTCGCCGCGGCCCGGCACTACACCATCCAGGCCCGGGAGCTGTTTGCCCGCAGCCACGACCGGCGGCGCGAAGCCCGGGCCTGCATGGAGCTGAGCCTTATTGACGTGCAGCAAAGTCAGTCGACCTCGGCGCTGGCGTGGGCGTTGCGGGGGCTGCCGCTGGCCGAGCAGGCCCAGGACGTGGGGCTGCAAGCCCAGCTCCGGGGTACCATCGGCAGCATCTACTACCAGATTGGCGACTACGCCAGCGCCCTGCCGATGCTGCGCACAGCCCTGCGCGACGGCCAGCAGCTGGGCGACCTGCAGGTGGTGTCGGCGGTCCTGAACAACCTGGCCAGCCTCTACCAGACCCAGCGCAAATGGAGCCAGGCCCGCCGCTACTACCAGCGGGCCGTGACGGTGAGCCGGCAGATGGGCGACGTGCAGAATGAGATAAGCAATGAGATCGGGCTGGCGGAAGTGTACGCCGAGCAGGGCAACCAGACCCGGGCCTGGGAGCACAGCCAGCAGGCCCGCATCCTGATGCGCACCAGTGGCGACTACTACAACCTGCCCGCCGTGGAGCTGATGCTGGCCCGGGCGTTTTTGCTGAACCGGCAGCCCGACAGCGCCGTGGTGCTGGCCCAGCGCGGAATGCAGCTCAGCCAGATGACCCGCCGCAACGGCAGTATCAGCAACGCGGCCGACATTCTGGCCCAGGCCCATGCGGCACTGGGCGACTTCAAGGCGGCTTACGAGCACCAGCGGCTGTTTTCGAGCTACCAGGATACGCTGGCGGGCGAAACCACCCAGCGCCAGACCAGCGCCCTGCGCTACGGCTACGAGCTGGACAAGAAGCAGAACCAGATTGCGCTGCTCAACCAGACCCGGCAGCTACAGATCCAGAAAAGTGCCCGGCAGCGCCAGCAGTTGTACGCCCTGCTGGCCGGCCTGGCGGGCACCGTGCTGCTGGCCGGCCTGCTGTGGCGCAACGTGTACATCAAGCAGCGCGCCAACCGCCACCTCAACGAGAAGAACGCCGAAATTGCCCGGCAGCGCGACGACCTGACCCGCGCGCTGGCCGAGCTCAAAGCCGCCCAGAACCAGCTGATTCAGCGCGAGAAGATGGCCAGCCTGGGGGAGCTGACGGCCGGCATTGCCCACGAAATTCAGAACCCCCTGAACTTCGTCAACAATTTCTCGGAGGTGAGCGTGGAGCTGGTAGAGGAATTTATGGACGGCCCCTGGCAGCAGCTGCCCGAGGCGGAAAAAGCCTACGCCACCGAGCTGCTGGCCAGCCTGACCCAGAACCTGCAGAAGATAACCCAGCACGGGCACCGCGCCGACGGCATCGTGAAGGGCATGCTGCAGCACTCTCACGTCAGCTCCGGGGAGCGGGATGCCATTGACCTCAACGCCCTGGTAGCCGAGCACCTGGCTATGGCTTACCAGGGCTTCCGGGCCCAGCACCACGACTTCAGCGCCACGCTCACCTCCAACCTGGATGCCCAGGTGCCGAAAGTGCTGCTCGTACCGCAGGACGTGGGCCGGGTGCTGCTCAATCTGTTTGCCAATGCCTTCTACACGCTGCTGGAGCGCCTGAGCCGGGACGAGCCCGACTACGCGCCGGTTCTCACCGTGCTGACCAAGCGCCTGCCGGGCGAAGTGCAGATCCGGGTGCACGACAACGGGCTGGGCATGAGCGAAGAAATCCAGAGCAAGATCTTTCAGCCCTTCTTCACCACCAAGCCCCCCGGCGAAGGCACCGGGCTGGGGTTGTCGCTCAGCTATGATATCATTGTGAAAGGCCACGGCGGCACCCTGACCGTGAGCAGTCGGGAAGGCCAGGGCACGGAAGTGACCATCGGCCTGCCCTGCTGAAGCCCCGGCATCAGCCCTGAAAGCAGGGGCCGCACGCGGGCAGCGGCTCCGGTCCGAGTTAAACCCTGCCAAATTGCCGACCACTCTTACGGGTTTCCCGTTGTTAGGGCAATATTCCTCCCCCGCTGACGCTGCACTCCAGCTTTGTCGGCGGCCCAAGCCCTTCGACTCTATGCCTACTCTCCGGTTCAAAACCAGCATCAACTGCGCCAACTGCCTGCGGGCCGTCACTCCTTTCCTCGATGCCGAGGCCAGCGTTGAGAAGTGGCAGGTTGATACCACCAACCCGGCCAAAATGCTGACTGTGGAAGGCCCCAATCCTATTCCCGAGCTCATCATGAAAGCCGTAGCCCAGGCCGGCTTCGACATTGAGCCCGCCTAGCAAGCCCGGCATGGCGAGGCCAAGGCAGTTTGTCCGCTGCCATGGACGCCACTCCTTTTCGGCCGAAAGCCCCGACGTATGCATACGGCGGGGCTTTTCGGTTTAATGGGTTTTCGTTCCTGCGCAGGCCGGCTGGTTGAGGCCCCTGGTCCTGGCAAGGCCAGCTACTCGTAGCGCAGCTCCCCGGCGCCGACCGTCAGCCGGATGCCCGGCGCGGCGGTGATGCGGCCGGCTACCCGGGCCTGGTAGCCGTCGGCCTGCAGGTGGGCGGCCAGGGCGTCGGCGTGGTTTTCGTCGGTTACCAGCAGCATACCGTTGCCCATGTTCCAGTAGAGGTAGGCATCGACGGGGGTGATGCCGGCCAGCTCGGTGAGCTGCTGCATGGCGGGCAGCGGCTCGAACAGGTTGGTCAGCTCGGCGCCCAGGCCGTTTTTGAGGACGCGCTTGAAGTTATCGGCCAGGCCGCCGCCGGTAATGTGGGCCGCCGCGTGCAGCGGCAGGCCCGCATCGAGCACCCGCGCCACGCCGGGCGAGTAGATGAGCGAGGGCGCCAGCAGTACCTCGCCCCAGGTACGGCCCATTACGTCCGCGTCCGGCCCGTCATAAGGAGCCGTGTGCCAGGTGTCGCCAAACAGGTTCTGCAGGGTGCGGCGGGCCAGGGAAAAGCCGTTGGAGCGGAAGCTGGGCGAGCGAAGCGCCACCACGGCCATACCGGCGCGTACGGCCGCGCCGCTCAGTGGCCGCTCCAGACTCGGGTGCAGGCTGCCGATGGCCGTGGAGCACCAGTTGAAGTTCATCTTCGCGCCCGGCCAGCCGCCGATGCGGTTGCCCAGCTCGGCAATCTCGCCGCCCGTAATGGCCATTTCGGCGAAGTTGCAGGCGTCGTGCAGGCCGCGCATCAGCTCGTCAACTACGTCGTAGTCGAGCGTGTTCACGTCGATGATGTTCGAAAGGTTGGTGGGCACAAAGCCACCCACGATGAGGTCGTCGGCGGTCATGGCCACCAGGTCATAGCCCAGGGTATCGAACCTGCCTACCCGCTCCGCCACCTCAATCTTGGTCCCGATGCCGTCGGAGGAGATGCCCAGCCGGGCGTTGCCGAAGCGGATTTCGTTGGCGAAGCCGCCTTCCAGATCCTGGGCCGCTTCGCCGGGCTTGCCGGCCCGGTTGGCGAAGGTCTTCTTCGACCAGCCGTAAGCGTTGCGGGAGCATTCGTTGCCGAGGTCGATATCGTAGCCGGCGGGTTTCTGGGAAGATGACATGCGTCGTAAGTATGTTTACTTTTTTGAACGTCATGCTGAGCTTGCCGAAGCATCTCGCGTGCTGACGTATGATTACTTTGGCAACACCAGCACGCGAGATGCCTCGGCTTCGCTCGGAATGACGTTCTTTTTGGAGTTCAATTCCAATTTAGTGCTCCGTGGGTTCCGGGGCTTTGGCGCTGACGGAGGGGACCACGTCGCCGCGGTCCTTCTTGTCTTTGGTGCGGTGGCTGGTACGCTCCTCCTGGATGTGGCGCAGGTACTTGGTCACGTCGCCGGTGGGGTAGTGGCCGGTGAAGCAGGCGAAGCAGCTGCCGCCGTTGCCCTTGTCCTCGGCAAACAGCTCCTGCAAATCCTCCACCGACTGATAAATCACCCGGTCGGCACCGATGTAGGCGCAGATTTCCTCCTCCGTGTGGTTAGCCGCAATCAAATCGGTACTCATGGCCATGTCGATGCCGTAGATGCAGGGGCTGACGATGGGCGGGGCGCTGGAAATGAAGTACACTTCCGACGCCCCGGCTTCGCGCAGAATCTGCACGATGCGCCGCGACGTGGTGCCGCGCACGATGCTGTCGTCGACTACGGCAATCTTCTTACCCTCCACGAACTCGCGGATCGGGTTAAGCTTTTTCTTGACGATATCCTCCCGGCCCGCCTGGCTGCTCACGATAAAGGAGCGGCCCATGTGGTTGTTCTTCACCAGCGCCCGCCGGTAGGGCACGCCAATGGCTTCGGCCAGCCCGGACGCCGCGAAGTAGCCCGACGAAGGCACGTCAATCACCATATCGGGCTGAATACCCGACTCGATAACCTTGCGGGCCAGCAGCTTACCCAGCCGCACCCGCTCCCGCGCCACCAGCCGGCCGTGAATCACGGAGTCTTCGCGGGCGAAGTAGATGTGCTCGAACACGCAGAAGTTCTTCGGCTGCTTGTACGGATTCTTGTAGTGAACCTGGAAATCCTTGTCGATGAACACCGCCTGCCCCGGCCCCACGTTCTTGATGAAGTCGAAGCCGAGGTAGTCGAAGCAGGTACTTTCGGAGGCAAAGGCGTAGATGGGGCCTTTGGGCGTTTCGCGGCGGCCCAGCACCAGCGGCCGGATGCCCAGCGGGTCGTTGAAAGCCAGCAGACCGTGGCCGGCAATAACGGTGATGGTGGCATAGGCGCCTTTCACCAGCTCCTGGGTGGTTTCCACGGCGTCGAAGATGTCGACCACCGAAATATGGTCGAGGTCCTTGAGGCGCAGCTCCGAGGCGAAGGTGTACATGATCAGCTCCAGGTCGTTGCTCGTCTTGGGCAGCACGTGGTACTTGTCGTGCAGGCGCTTGGCTACCTGGCGGAAGTTGATGACGTTGCCGTTGTGCACCATCGAGAGGCCAAACGGGTAGCTGGTGGTGAAGGGCTGGGCCAGCTCGGAGTCGCCGGAGCCCTGGGTGGTGTAGCGCGCGTGGCCGATGCCGATGTTGCCCTTGAGCTTCTTGAGCTGCTTGGGCTTGAAGACGTCAGAAATCAGGCCGTTGCCCTTGCAGAGGTGGAAGTTGTCGTCGAAGGTGGCAATGCCGGCGGCGTCCTGCCCGCGGTGCTGCAACGCGGTGAGGCCGAACACGATGTCGTGGGCAACATCATCGGGACCGTAAAAACCTACTATTCCGCACATGGCACTGGGGTGGTTACAGGGTAAAATTCAAAAACGGCAGGCTGAGCTTGTCGAAGCATCTAGCCCGCTGCCGCAGGAGTACTAAGCAGACGACTGCCCGCGAGATGCCTCGGCAGGCTCAGCATGACGTTCTTTTTCAATCAATTCCGCCAGCGTAGCCGCGTACAGCTGGTGCTCCACGGCCAGGCCGCGACGCTCCACTTCAGCCAGCGTAGCTGCTCCGCGCAAATCCACGGCCTGCTGGGCGAGGATGGGTCCGGTGTCGAGTCCTTCGTCAACCAGATGCACGGTGATTTTGGTTTCCGGCAGCTGGTTGTCGAAGGCCCACTCGTAGGCGTGCAGGCCCTGGTGCTGGTGGGTGTCGGCGGGGTGAATGTTGAGGATGCGCCCGGCAAAGGCCCGAATGAACGTGGGCGACAGAATCCGCATGTAGCCCGCCAGCACGATGTAGTCGGGAGCGTAGCGGTTCAGCAGCTCCACCACTTCAGCATCAAACTCGGCCCGCTTCTTCCCCTGACTGGCCAGGCTGGCCGTGGCACAGCCCAGCGCCGCGGCCGTAGCGAGGCCGGGGGCGGCGGGTTTGTTGCTGAACACCACCGCTACCGCGGCCAGATCCTGCAATATTCCCTTCTGCACGGCCTCGACCAGCGCCACCATATTGGAGCCCCGCCCCGAAAGCAGAATAGCTACACGCGTAACCCCGCCCCCACCCCGAAAGGGAGGGGTGCCAGACGAAGAAACGTCAGAGGGTGGCGTTACGCTATGTTCCGCTTCCTTCTTCACCGTACTTCGCTGAAAATGCCCGTTGGCTCCGGCCGCTGGCCGATATCGGTACGGAGGTACGCATCCTGAAACTTGACCTTGTCGGCTTCCCGGTACACGTGCGCCACCGCATCTTCCAGCTCGGGCGCGTGCCCGACCAGCACCAGCACCCGGCCGCCGCTGGTCACCAGCTGGCCGTCCTGCCGGCGGGTGGCCCCGTGGAAGGCGAGGATGCTCGGATGCAGCTGGTCGAGGCCGGTGATGGGGAAGCCGGTAGGGAAGCCCGCGGCGGGGTAGCCGCCCGAAGCCAGCACCACGCCTACGTACTGTCCGGGCCGCTGGCGCACCACGGTCTGGCTCAGCCGGCCATCCAGCGTGGCCTCGATGAGTTCGAGCAGACTGCTTTCCATAGCCGGCAGCAGCACTTCCGCTTCCGGGTCGCCGAGACGGACGTTGTATTCGAGCAGCTTCGGGCCCTGGGGCGTGAGCATGATGCCGAAGTAGAGGAAGCCGCGGAAGTCAAACTGCTCGTTCTGGAGGCCGCGCAGCGTGGGGTCGATGATGTCGGTGCGGACGGCGGCCAGCACGTTGTCGTCGGCGAACGGCACGGGGCAGTAGGCGCCCATGCCGCCGGTGTTGGGGCCCTGGTCGTGGGCCAGCAGCTGCTTGTGGTCCTGCGACGGGGCCAGCAGCCGGATGCGGTTGCCGTCCGTAACGCCGATGATGCTGATTTCGGGGCCGGTGAGCTTTTCTTCGAGCAGGAAGCTGAACCAGCCGGTATGCTCGGCCTGCAAGTCATCCAGCGCGGCCTGGGCTTCGGCTACCGACGAGCACACGTACACGCCCTTGCCGGCGGCCAGCCCGTCGTATTTCACCACCACCTGCCCGTTCAGCTCGGTGGCTTTGGCGCGGGCATCGGCCAGCTTATCACTCCGGTACTGCCACGACAGGGCCGTGGCCACGCCGTGCCGCCGCATAAAGTCTTTGCTCCACACCTTGGAGCTTTCCAGCACCGCCCCGGCCCGGCCCGGCCCAAACACGCGGGTATCGGAGTCAGCGAAATAGTCGACCACGCCCGCCGCCAGCGGGGCTTCGGGCCCGACCACGATGAGCTGCACGCCGTGCTGCTGGCAGAAGCCTTGGATGGCGGGAAAGTCGGTGGCGCTGATGGCGGGGTGGCTGTTGGGAATGCCGCCGTTGCCGGGCAGCACGTGCACGGTGGCCCCGTCGCGGGTCAGCTTCCACGCCATAGCGTGCTCACGGGCCCCGCCGCCGAGGAGAACTATGGATTTATGGCTGGTGCTCATGATGCTTTATCGGAATTACCATCTGAATGGTATGTTCTGCGCTGTCTGTTACTGTAAATCCAAGTTTTTGATAAAGCCGAAACGCGTCCTTATTTACTTTGAGCACACTCAATCCAACTGCCTTACCGCGTTGAGCCGCCTTGGCTATCAATTGCTTCAATACATGAGAACCAACGCCCTGATTTTGAAAGACGGGCTTGATCAACAGATTCTGAATCAAAAGAAAGTCTGCTGTTTCTACTGTTTCTACCAACCCAACTTCATTATCTAAGAAACTCAACAACGCTGTGTTAGCTGGATTAAAATGAGTCAGATGATAGTCGTGCTGAAACTTGTCATCCCAGCCCCAGACCTGCTCTATACAAGGACCGAGAGCTTGTTTCTTTATCTCCAGGGTACTTGCAAAATCGTCTGGGCTGGCTGGTCGATAAAGAATGTGCATTACAGTTAAGAGTCTTACAGCACCCGCAGCTCCGCGTCGGCCGCTCTCAGCTTGGCTTTGGTGACCAGAATTTCCTTCGACAGCTGTTCGCGCAAACGCGGCAGGTTCAGGGCGCGCACCGCGGCCTGGGCGGCATTGTCGGGGCGCACCACGGTCAGGTTGGGCGTGCCGCTGGGCATGATCACCGACGAGTTCAGGTTCATGGCCAGCTCGGCGTAGTCCTTCCACGGCGGGCAGCTGATGACGGGCACGTTCACGTTGGCAGCCAGCGCCCCGCCGAGGCCGTTGGAGAGGCCGGCCACGGCGATGATGACGCCGGGTTCCACCGAGTTGTTCCATACGGCGGCCATGCCGGCTATTTCCTCGCCGTTTTTGTGAGCTGAGGTCACGCGCAGCTGGGTGAAAATGTTGTAGGCTTCGAAGTTCTGGCGGATTTTCAGGCAGTGCTCCTTGTCGGCCGCCGAGCCCATGACGATGTTCACCCAGGCGTCCTTCATGATGCCGGCGCGCACGAGGTTGCCCACGAGGCGGGCCCGCACGTCGCCGCCGGTGGTCATTTCGGTGCCAGTGGGCAGCGGAGCGCCGGTGATGCGCTCAAAGATGTCGAGGTAGCGGCGGCTGGCTTCCTGAGCTACTTCCGGGGTGAGGGCGCGCAGGTACTGGCCGTCCTGCTTGTTCTGGATCAGCCACTGGCGCACGTACTCCTTGTCCATCTGCTCGGCCGTTTCGGGGTTGCGGGCGTAGTCCTCGGCGCTCCAGAATCGCGACGAGTCGGGCGTGTGGATTTCGTCAATCAGGATCAGCTCCCCGTTCAGCAACCCGAACTCGTACTTGGTATCGACCAGGATGATGCCGCGCTCGGCCATCCAGGCGGAGGCGAAGTTGAACAGCTCCAGCGACTTCACCCGCATCTGCTCGTACAGCTCGGCCGCTACCCAGCCCTCACTCACCAGGTTCTCGGGCGTGATTTCGCGGTCCGAATCCTCTTTCGTCGTCGGCGTCACGATGGGCTCGGGGAACTGCTGGTGCTTGGTCAGGCCGTCGGGCACCGACACGCCGGAGAAGGTGCGCTGGCCCTTCTGGTAGCCGCGCAGCATGGAGCCGGTGATGTAGTTGCGCACAATCATCTCCACCCGAATCGGCTCGGCCTCCTGGGCCAGGGTCACGTTCGGGTCAAGCAGCTCGATAACGTGGTTGGGAATGATGTGCTGGGTTTTGTCGAACCAGAAAGCGGCCAGCCCGTTGAGCACCGCGCCCTTGTGGGCAATGGGCGTTTCCAGCACCGAGTCGAAGGCCGACAGCCGGTCCGTCACCACGATGAGCCGCTCGCCCGACGGGGCGCGGTAGGAGTCGCGGACTTTGCCGCGGTGCAGGAGTTCGAGCTGGGGAGTAGCGAAGTGGTTGAGTGTGTTCATATGTAGCCCCACCCCCCGGCCCCCTCCCCTGCGGGGGAGGGGGAGCCTGACGACTTTTGCGAGAGGTGCTTTGGGGAGTTTAAGGTTGGATTTTGCTTGATTTTGGGTGATTCAGCCTGAGTTACGAAGCTGATGCAGGGTCCAGGTGCTGACGAATCGTTGCCAGCACTTCGGGAAGCTGCTGTATTACCTGATGATTCGGGAAGCGCAGCACCCGGTACCCGTGCTGCTGTAGTAGGTCGGTGCGGGCCTGATCGTAGTCGGCCTGTTCAGGGTGCTGGTGAATTTCCCCATCTACTTCCACAATCAGCTTATCGGCCAGGGTCACAAAATCGACGATGTAGCCGGCAATGGTATGCTGGCGCCGAAAGGCCACGCCAAGCTTTTCGCCGCGTACGGCCTGCCATAGCGCGTCCTCCGCCGGCGTAGGGTTCTTCCGCATTTCCCGGCCATATACCTTGAGGGTTTCCCACTTACCGCCGCTTGCGGCCGTGAATACGTCCTGCTCAATGGAAGTGAGTAATCCTTCCGCCCGCCGCCCGCGCCGCTCATAGTAAGCCCCCGCCTCCTCCACCAGAGAATCAGATTTGCCGTCAGGCTCCCCCTCTCCCAAAGGGGAGGGGGCCGGGGGGTGGGGCTGGATGTGCGCCACAATATTCCGGAACAGCTTGAGCCCGTCGCCTTCCTCACTCAGGTTGGGGTTCTGCCGCTTGCGCCGGGCCCAGTCGGGGTGGTTGTAGAGCGAGAGGAACGCCTCGGGGTGCGGCATCAGCCCGAATACCCGGCCAGTGGGGTCCGTCAGGCCGGCGCAGTTCAGGTCGGCGCCGTTGGGGTTGTGCGGGTACACGTCGGTGGGCGAGCCGTCGAAATCAACGTAGGAAAGGCAGTTTAAAGCCTGGGCTTCGATGGCGGCCAGCGTGTCGGCGCCCCGGATAATCAGGCGGCCCTCGCCGTGGCGCACGGGCACTGCCAACGTGTCGATGCCTTTCAGGAAGGGCGAGTTCGACTCGGGGTTTACTTTGAGCCGCACCCACCGATCCTCGTAGCGGCCCGAGGCATTATGGGTCAGCGTCACTTCCGGGGTTATGGTGCCGCTCAGGTTGGGCAGCAGCCCCAGCTTGACCAGCACCTGAAAGCCGTTGCAGATGCCCATGACGAAGTTGCCGTTGGCCACAAACTCCTTGATGTCGTCGAGCAGGGTGCGGCCCGCGGCGTTTTTGCGGTAGCGCAGCTTGTTGGCCAGCACCACGCCCGAGCCCAGATCGTCGCCGAATGAGAAGCCTCCGGGGAAATTCAGGATGTCGTAGTCGTGGATGCTGACGTGGCCGTGCAGCACCTGGTTGAGGTGCACGATGGTGGCTTCCGCGCCGGCCAGCTTGTAGGCCGCCGCGAATTCCTCCTCGCAGTTGATGCCGAAGCCGGTCAGGATCAGGGCCTGCACCCGGTCTTCGGGTGCCGGTTGCTCGTCGTCGAATTGGTCCTCCTGGTTTTCCTTGAGCGGCTCGGTGGATTCGTGGCCGCCGTCCACGCTCTTAAAGCCGGGCAGCTTGATATTGCCCTCGGCATCCACGACCTCATAGCCCGGATCTTCGTGCTGGGGTCGTGGGGGCGTGTTCTGGTCGGGTAGCTTAGGTTTCTCTTCCATCTGTTCTACTACGCGTTACTGCGCGGCTACGTGCTGGCCGAAGCCGATAATTCGATTCACCGGGCCGTTGGTCCACGCGTGCCGCAGGGCCGCCGTACTAGCCGCAATAACAATCTGGCCGCCGTGGCGCACCGTGAGCTGGCCGTCCGCCGTCACCACGCCGAGGCGGGTGGCGCGGGGGCCGAAGTGCTGCTCAAACGCCACCACATCGGCCGGGGCTACCGTGGCCACAAAGCGGGAATGAGACTCGGCAAACAGCTGCGTATGCACCGGCAGGGCCCCTCCCCAAAAGGGAGGGCAGTCGGACGACTCGTCAGAGGCTAACGTAAGCCCCTCCCTTTTGGGGAGAGGTTGGGGAGGGGTTGCCGGCAGCTCCACCGCCGCCCCGCAGCCGTAGCCAAACGTAGCCTCGGCCAGCGCCACGGCCAGGCCGCCATCCGACAGGTCGTGGCAGGACTGGATCAGACCCTTATCGTTGGCTTGGCCCATCAGAATATAAAGGGCTTTGGCCGGCCCGAAGCGCACCTGGGGCACGTTGGCGCCCAGCTCGCCGAAGAGCTGGTAGAACTCCGAGCCGCCCAGCTCGTCGTAGGTTTCGCCGAGTAAGTAGATAACGTCGTCGGCCTGCTTGAAGTCGGAGGTGATGGTGCGGCGCACGTCCTCAATTTTAGCGGTCATCGAGTACAGCACCGTGGGCGGCACCGAAATCTTGACGCCGTCGGCCTTGAAGTCGTTTTTCATCGAATCCTTGCCCGAGGTGAGCGGGATGCAGTAGGCCGCCGTGGCATCGCGCAGGGCTTCGCACATCCGCACCAGCTTCGCCAGCTTGAGCTTGCCATCGGGGTTGCCCACGGCATCGTACACCGAATCCGGCACGCAGAAGTTGTCGTTGACCGACCAGAAGTTACCGTCGCCGTACGTGAGGTTGGGCAGCTTGCCGCCCACGGCCACAATCTGGCGCACGGCCTCGTCGAAGGCGCCGGCCGACATGTGGTAGGCATCCAAATCGCCGAAGCGGGGCAGAATGCCGTTGCTCACGGCCACGCCTTCCCAGCTCTCAAAGTTGAAGCGGACCACCGCCGCATCCTGCGGGGCCTGGCCGGTAGCACCCATCAGCGGCTTGATGACGGTGCGGCCCTTCACCTCGTGGTCGTACTGCCGGATGACCGACTCGCGGGAGCAGATGTTGAGGCTGCCTAGCAGGCGGGTGAGAACGTCAGTGTATCCACCAGCTGGCATATTATATAGAGTATCCGGTTCCGCCAGCTCCGGCTTGCGCCACTCCGCTTCCAACACTTTGCGCGGCACTCCTTCGTGCAGGAACTCCATATCCAGCCGTGCCACCGACGCGCCGTCGAAGCGCACGTCGAGGTAGCCATCGGCGGTGAAGTAGCCGATGTCGGTCAGCTCCACTTCCATTTCCTGGCCTAGGGCCAGCAGCTCGTCCAGCTTGGCAGGCTCCACGGCCAGCGAAAACCGCTCCTGCGACTCCGACACGAATATCTCCCAGGGCCGCAGCCCCGGATACTTCAACGGCACCTTTTCCAGCTCTACCACGGCCCCGCCGCTGATGGTAGCCAGTTCGCCGATGCTGGAGGACAAACCGCCGGCGCCATTATCAGTGCTGCACCTGATCAGGCCGCGGCGCGTGGCCAGAATCAGGAAGTCCATGGCCAGCTTCTGGGTAATCGGGCTCCCAATCTGCACGGCCGTGGCGGGCGAGGTTTCGTCGAGCTCGATGCTGCTGAACGTCGCGCCGTGGATGCCGTCCTTACCCACCCGGCCGCCGGCCATGATGATGCGGTCCTGGGCATCGATGTTCTTTTCCCACGAATCCAGCCCGGCCAGCTGCATCGGCATCACGGCCCCGGTGCCGCAGTACACCAGCGGCTTGCCGGCGTAGCGGTCATCGAATACAATGGCCCCGTTCACCGTCGGCACCCCCGACTTGTTGCCGCCGTCCTCGATGCCCTTGCGCACGCCTTCGAAAATGCGGCGCGGGTGGAGCTGATTGGTCAGCAGCGTGCCCGAAAACTCGGGGTTACCGAAGCACAGCACGTTGGTATTGAACAGCAGCCGGGCGCCGCCAATGCCAGTAGCCAGCGGGTCGCGGTTATTGCCCAGAATGCCGGTAATGGCCCCGCCGTAGGGGTCGATAGCCGAGGGCGAGTTGTGGGTTTCCACCTTCCACACAAACAGCGACTCCGGGTTGATGCGCACGGCCCCGGCATTGTCGCTGAACACCTTGATGAGCCAGTCGTTGCCGTTGGCCCGCAGCTGGCGGTCAACTTCGGCGGTGGCGTCCTTGATGTAGGTCTTGAACAGGCCGTCTACTTCGTGCGTCGCGCCGGTGTCGGCGTCGGTGTACTTGATGAGGGCGCTGAACTCCTTATGCTTGCAGTGCTCCGACCAGGTTTGGGCAATGATTTCCAGCTCGCAGTCCGTCGGGTCCTGGGGCAAGCCGGCGGCCTGCCGCTCGGCGCTGATGGCCGCGTAATGGTCGCGCACGGCCCGCATTTCCGCCAGGTTCAGGGCGTAGAGGTTGTCTTTCGACAGCTTCACCAGCTCCTCATCCGTGAGGCTGGTCAGCGGGATGAGGTCCGTAATGGATTCGGCCCCGCCACCGGGCCGCGGGGTGTAGTCGCGGATGTCGGTAATGGGGCCGGTTTCGAAGCGGTGGATGAGCTTGTTGCCGAGCAGCTCCTGGGCCAGCTGGCGCAGGCTGCTTTCGGGCAGGGCCGCTTCCAGGAAGTAGAGCCGCTTGCTGAAGATGTGCTGGGTGTGGATGTCGAGCGGCTCGTTCAGGAAGTCGCCGAGGGCGTTCTGGGCCGAGATGCCTTCGTCGTCGGTTACGCCGGGCA
Source organism: Hymenobacter algoricola (assembly GCF_039539525.1). Taxonomy (NCBI): domain Bacteria; kingdom Pseudomonadati; phylum Bacteroidota; class Cytophagia; order Cytophagales; family Hymenobacteraceae; genus Hymenobacter; species Hymenobacter algoricola. The sequence goes on from NZ_BAABDH010000003.1 coordinate 111,684, forward strand.
GCTTGGCGACGAGGATGTAGCTCTGGTAGTCGGGGCCGTGGCGGAACTCGTCGAGGACCACGTCGTGCAGTACCGGGTCCTGGAGGCAGTGGGTGGCGAAGACCTGAAGCTGAGCGCTGCTCAGGGGGTAGCGCACCGTGTAGAGCGCCGTGCTTTGCACCCGGCCGGTGGTCAGGCCGAGGTGGCGTTGGGCGGCTTCGGCGATGCGCTGGCCCTCGCCATCGTGTTGACCAGGCTTGAGCAGCAGCTGAATAGTTCTTTGGGTAGAGTCCAAAAGATGGGTGTTTATCTATTTTTCGGGTTTCCCACGCCTGGCCCAAGTGCCACCGTGAGGAAGCATACCCTGGGTGAGGTACGCCGAAAATGCCTTGCTCCGACGCCGGTTGCGCCGCAGTAGGTTTAAGAAAACGCTTTGTCGGGCCGACTGCCCGGCTTTACCACCGGAATACCTGCCCGGCACAGCGGGCACTCATCGGGTGCGTAGGTAGCCGCCGTTACCGGCAGCAGGGCAAAGTTCGGAAAACTTAGCTCAGCATTGCCCCCCGTGCGGTCAATTAAACTCACGACGGCCAAAATTTCTGCGCCCAGGCTGATCAGCAGGCGGGCTACTTCGTTGGTGCTCTTCCCGGTAGTCACCACGTCTTCGGCAATGACGATTTTCTGCCCCGGCTCCACCGTGAAGCCGCGCCGCAGCGTCATCTGGCCCGTGTCGTCGCGCTCCGTAAAAATACCCGGGACGCCCAGCTGCCGGGCCAGCTCGTAGCCAATCACCACGCCGCCCATGGCCGGCCCGACTACCACATCGGGCTGCAAGCCGGCCTGCTGAATCAGCTGAGCCAGCTGCCGGGCAGCCGGCTCGGCCAGGTCGGGGCGGCGCAGGAAGCGGGCGCACTGTACGTAGGTATCGGAGTGCAGACCCGACGACAGGCGAAAGTGCCCGCGCAGCAGCGCGTCTTCCTGCAGCAGCTGCTGCTCCAGGGTTGCGGAGGTAGTGGTTTGGCTGACAGTCAAGGAAGGAGCTTGGTTAGGTATGGAGTAAAAAGCGACGGGCGGCTTTCGGTTACGCCAGCACCGGCCGCAGCTGGTTGATCTGCTCTACCAGCTGCCGGGCTACCGCGCCGGCTTCGGCCGCCTGCCACAGCACGCGGGACGTATTAATAAGGAGTCCCGACCCGTCGGCCCGCAGACCGGCCCGCAGCGTGGCGGCCAGATCTCCGCCCTGGGCTCCGACCCCGGGCACCAGAAACCACTGGTCCGGGCTCAGGCTGCGCAGCCGGCCCACGGCCTCGGCGTCGGTAGCCCCGACTACCAGACCGATGCCGCCGTGCTGCTCATCGAGCTTGCGGCCGACCTGGGCGGCGCAGTCGGAAAGGTAGCCGCCGCGGGTGAGGGCCACGTCCTGGAGGGAGTGGGCGGGCTTGTTAGAGGTTTTGGCCAGCACGAACACTATTTTGCCGGGCCGGGCAAAGGGCACAATGGCATCGTCGCCCATGTAGGGGTTCACCGTCACACCGTCGGCTCCCACGATGTCGTAGGCGAAGCGGGCGTAGTGGTCGGCGGTGTTGGCAATGTCGCCAAACTTGCCGTCCAGAATCACCGGAATATCCCCGGGAATGCGCCGCACCGTTTCGCGCAGCAGCTGCACCCCGTTTTCCCGGCTCAGGAAAAAAGCCAGATTGGGTTTGAAGGCGGCGGCATACTCGGCGGTCTGGTCGATAACTTCGGCCAGGCGGCGGGCCACCTGGGCGTCGTCGCCGATGGGGTCGAGGCCGACGCAGAGCAGGGTCTGGGCGAGGTGGGTGCGCTGAATCAGCTTTTCCATGCAGGTACAGTTTCAGGGTGAAGATGCGCGCATTCGGCGGCCAGGCGGGCCGTCAGGCCGGGCTCCAGCCATTCGCCGCTGGCAATCTGCACGGCGCGGGCCCCGCAGCGCAGAAAATCGGTGACGTGGGCGGCCGTAAACACGCCGCCGGTGCCGAAGACGGGCAGCGTGATTTGCTCGTCGTGGGCCAGCTCCCACACGCAGCGCAGGGCCACCGGCCGCAGCGCCTCCCCCGACAGCCCGCCGGCGACGGGGGCGGCGGTGGCATCTTCGGGCAGGTGCAGGGCTTTGAGCAGGTTGGTGGCGGCCAGGGCGTTGGCCCCACCTTCCTGGGCTCCCCGGGCGAGGCCCCGGATATGCTCGGGCCAGGGCGGCAGCTTCACGACCAGCACAGCTTCGGGCCCCAGCTCGTTGCGCACGGCCTGGGTGGCTTCGCGCACAAAGCGGGCGTTCAGCTCCTCCCCTTTTGCCGTGTCGGGCTGGGCAATGTAGATTTCGACCCCGGCAATGGAGTGGCCTACTTCCTGGGCCAGAAAACGGGCAATTTTGCGAAAGCCCGGAATGCCGGGCGCCGTGATGCTGACCAGCACCGGCACGCCGTAGCGCAGCAGGTTGGGCAGGTGCTCCTGCACCAGAATTTGCGCGTTTTCGGTGCGCATGTTCGTCGCGTTGAGCAGCGTTTGCTCATTCACCTGCCAGATGCCTTCCTCGTAGAGCCCCGGCCGCGGCTCCATGGTGACGGTACGGGTGAAAATTGCGCCTAGCCGCTCGTAGCCGGTGCCATCCAGCTGCCACGCAGCGGCGGCCAGGCAAATGGGGTTTTGCAGCGTGAGGGTTCCTAGTTGCATGATTGCGCGCGTTTAAATACCAGTGCCCTCCAGAGCTGACGAAGGCTTCCGCCAGCATTGCAGCAGCCTCTTTTCTCACCGGAAACCTACCGCTTCCGTGGTCAGAAGTACCTTCGCCAGCTCAGGAGAGCATATTTTATCTTGTCCGGTCCGGCGGCAGTGCCGCCGTAAAAGCAAAACGCCCGGTAGGAACCGGGCGCTCTGTTTAGTAGGCTACTAGATGACGTTGTCGCGGTTGATCAGGAACGGTACGCAGTTCCGGATGTCGGTCTGGCCGAGGATGAACTGGGCTACCCGGGCCATTCCTACGCCAGCGCCGGAGTGCAGCTTTACCTCGTGCTCCTTATGGAAGTCGATATACCAGTCGAAATCCGACAGCTTCATTCCCTGGCGCAGCAGGCCTTCCAGCATCGAGGAAGTTTCCAGCTTGTGGCGCAGCTTTTCGGCATCGAATTCGCGCTCGGCCGAGCCGGCCGACTCCCCAGCCAGGGGCAGCAGCAGGTCGGAAGAGTTGACCACGCGCGGGTCGTCGTCGTTGTTGCGCATGTTGAAGAACTTGATGTCGGCGGGGTAATGGGTCACGAACATCGGGCCCATCAGCTCGGTCAGGCGGCCTTCGTGCGGCGCTTCGAGGTCGTCACCCCACTGCAGCTCGGGGAAGCCTTCGGTTTTGAGCAGTTCCACGGCGTCGGCGTAGGTCATGCGCTTGAAAGTCAGGTTGGCCAAGTCGGCGGGGTTGCGGTCAAACAAAGCCAGCTCCTTGGCGCAGTCCTGGGCTACCTGCTTGGAAGCCGAGGCCACAATGCCGGACAGGTGGCCCAGCAGCTCGTCTAGGTCGCCGATGTGCTCAATCTCAAACAGGCTGAACTGCGCCAGGCGGCGGTTGTCGGCGTTCAGCTCCTTACGGAAGCTCTGAATTTCGCCGTACACCCGGCCCCCTTCGATGGCCTGGGTCAGCATCTCGATGTAGAGCTGGTTGGACTGGGGCAGGAACATTTTCTTGCCGTCGTACCAGTCGATGGTGAACAGCGTATCGGTGTTTTCGCAGGCGCCGGTTACGCCCACAATGTGCGGCATGTTGTGGATGCCGATAAAGCCCTCCGACTCTACGTACTTGCGGGCGCCGCGGATCATGGCATCCCATACTTTGATTACGGCCATCCGCTTGGGGTCCGTGCTCAGGTTCACGTTGCGGGTAGCGACGGGAGCGGCGGCTACCATCTGCTGGGCGAGGGTGGTGGTGTCGTTCATGGGTTTACCAGTATGGGTTGAAGGATTAGAAAAGGCGGGGATGCGAGACTGCCCGGGCCGAACTGGCCGGGCATAAAAAAACCGCTTCGGAAACCGGAGCGGGAGACGGGGCAAAAACCAGAAAAACAGAAAAACTAACGGGGGAAATGACCTTCCGGTCATCTCGCAGGACGTCGTTATGTCGAGTCCCGCGCTTCATTAGTTGTGGGCGTTGAGGTGAAGCACGTCGCAAAAGTACTAATTGTTACCAGCCCTACCCGATTGGTAACATTAACTTTGTGTTACCAAAATGTTACCACCTCCTTTAGGCCGGCCAATCCCAGCTTAGGGATTTTTCTGCCGGCTTCAGATAGTATAGAGCTGACTATCAAATGATTTTGTCTTATTTCAATTTTTCTGATTTATTTCAATAACAGGCACTACCTTTGTATAATACAGTTAATTAACCTCTCCAAAATACCGTTTGTTTCCCGGCTGATACTTGAATAAATTCTATATCAATTTGAATCATCAGAAATTCCTGCCGACGTTTTTGCTCGATTCTCCCTGTTTTCCCGCCCCCACCCGTCTGCATCCTGGATTTTGTAGGTTCTCTCTGACCATAACATATTCATAATTGCCTTTCGGGGGATCCATTATGGCCTGGGTCCTATCTTTGTCACCACACATTGCCTCCTTTTCCAACCTCCTTCGGTTATGAAAAAAGTGTTACTCGGATTCGTTTTTGCCTCTCTGCTGCTGGCGGCTCCGGTGGCCCGCGCCCAGGATGCGGCCTCCGCAACCATTGAGTACAGTGAGCAAGTACCCGCCGACGACCAGGGACGCGACGCCCTGTACCGCCGGGCTCTGGACTGGACGGAAAACCATTTCGCCTACGGCCCCACAACCGAGCTTAAGTTTGATCCAGCCACCGGAAGCGTCCGCGTGACGGGCACTGGCAAGGTAAAGCCCGTTACCCCCGCAGGAAAAGAGCAGGTGCAGGTCGTGCGCTTCACCTTCACTTTCCGCGCTACTGATACGGGTTATACCTACAGCGTCAGCTCTTTCAAGATGGTGCCCGACCCTAAGAAGCCGGACGAGGTTGTGCAGATGGCCGACTATCTTACCCAGCTCAGCCTGGAAAAAGCCAGCAGCCGCACCTTCAACGAGCGGCGGGTAACGGCCCAGGCCAACGCTTTGGCCAGTGAAGTAGCCATGAGCTTCCGGTCTTATATGAACAGTATTCCGGCCGGGGCGGAAGGAACAGTGGGCCTCCCGGCTACCGACAAAGACTAGCTCGCTTGCGTACAAGCAACAAGGCCTGCCGGAAATTCCGGCAGGCCTTGTTGCTTTATGGTCCTGCCCGCCGCCCGAAATCCGGGCTGTAAACAGGCTGCCAGGACCGCTGGTGATACCTCCTGCGCAGCGTCAGGTTGGCACGTTACGGAAGAGCGCGGCACTCACCGGGACCGCGCCGGCAGGGGCAGATACCGGGACTGGCCGGCTACGATAACTGGCTGAAGACTAAACCGGGGCCAAATGCGAATTTGGGGCAGTTTTACCTGCTCAAGCTGAAACAATTGAAAATCAGCGCCGCAGCTGATACTGCCCCAAAACGCAGGAAGCCGCGTTGCAGCGCGACTTCCTCAGTATTGCTCACTTACCTACGGGTTCACTCACTTCTAAATATACGAGTTAGCCCGAACAGATACACTATCAACTCTTATATAAGACTGCATTAATATGAGGCCGGCACCCCAACCAACAAAATGCCCCGGCTGCTAAGCAAGCAACCGGGGCATTTTACAGGCAGCTGAGCGCCTAGCGGGCCAGATTAGTTGGTTGGACCGGTATCGACGCGTGATTCGATAGAGCTCTGCACGGTAGACGACACCGCCGACAGCAGGTTGTAGCCGGTAGCCGCTTCAATGGCATCAACCGTGGTGCGGTACGTGGCCCAGTTGGTGTTTACCGTTTGCGTGTTAGGAGTGTTAATGGCAATGACGCGGGTGGCCGTCGTTACGCGGGCAGCGTCGCCGCTGCCGTTGGGCAGCACTACTACTACTTTCCAGCAGTTGCTGGGCACCGTGATTTTGCCACCGGCAATGGTTGTGGTATAGCCATTGAGGCCCGTGCCGCCGGTACCGTAGCTACCGCAGATGATGTAGAGCTCGTTGCCGGCATCGGCCAGGGTGCGGCAGTAGGTTTCGAGGCCGGCCCAGGTGCGCTGGTTGTTATTGGCGGCCTGGGGCATCATGTTGGTCATCACGAAGGTAGCCGAGTTATCGGCTACTGAGCCGGTGCGGTCAGCCGAAGGGCAGTTGTGGCCCCGGTCGAAGCCGGACCCGGTGTAGCTGCTGCTGGTAGCGCGAAACCAGCCGCTGGGCAGCGTGGCATCAGCGGCGAAATTATCCTGGCGGGGCGTGCTGCCCACCCAGGCGCTGCTCAGGTGCCAGCTCACCCAGTTTGGGATGCCCCGGTCGCGGTGGTAGGAGGCCGAAAACTGGCTTTTGGTCAGCAGGTAGTTGGTGTAGTTGGTGGTGCTGGTAGTGGCCCCACTCGGATTTCCCAAGGCAATGTTACTGTCGCGGGTGGCGGTAGCATCGGCAGTCTGCGAAACGGCCTGCGGGCCCGGCTTCACAGTTTCATCCTTAGCGCAGGACACGGCCAGGGAGCCAACCAGACAGAAACTCAGTACTCGGTAAAGGGTACGCTTCATACGAAAGGGAAATGGAGTGGGAAAGTGAACAAAAGGTAAAAACGGTGAGAAAGCCCAGATCTGCGGCAAAGATGGCCAACAGGCTAATGAAACAGGTTACCGGAATATTACCATTGTCAAACCAACACTCGTATCGACCAAAGCATTAGCAAGATTAGGTTAATACTGGACATTAATTACATAATATTATGTCATTCTCATGGCCCCTCCCAAATCGTCCGGGCTGCTCAATAACAGCACCGGGCGCTACAGTCGACTGCCCGCTAAGTTCAACGGCCGCTCGAATCCGGGCGCAGCCGGCAGGAGAGCCTGGCCCCGCCTGGCTCAGATAAGGGGCTCCGCAATGATGCAGGTCACGGGCTATGTCTGGCTCTGCATCTGTGTCCTTGCTGGCAGAGATAGAGGGCGGCGGCTTGGCAGCAGCGCAAAAAAGCCCCGCCAAACTGGCGGGGCTTTTAGTTGCTACTGCACTCTGCTCTTTATTCTAACTCTGTTTGTGGGCGGCCTTAGCGAGTGGCTACCGCCAGGCGCTGGGTGGCCATCCGGCGGCCGGCCGCATCGGTCAGCACCAAGTAGTACAGGCCGGAGCGCAGACCCGCCGTGGGCAGCACCACGAGCTGCGCGGTAGCCGGCTGGCTGCTTAGCTGCTCACCCCGGACCCCGTACACCTGAAGTCTAGCGCCCAGGCCAGGCTCACCGGGCAAGCGGACCTGCACCGGGTCGGTGCCGTTGGCCGGATTCGGATACACTGCCATCTGCGCCAGCTCCGGGCTTTTCATTCTGACGGCCGCCACCGGCGACACACTTTCTTTCCCATCCGTGTCTACCTGCCGGAGCCGATAATACAGAACGCTCACACCCTGGTCCGCAGCCTGTTCATCAGTAAACTGATAGCTGCGCTGCTGGGCGCTGGAACCGGCACCGGCGACCTTGCCAATGGCCCGGAAAACGGCATCAGTCCCCGCTGCCCGCTCAATAGTAAAGTGGCGGTTGTCCTTTTCGGAAGCCGTGGCCCAGGTCACGCTCACGGCTGCTCCAACGGCTTTGGCCTGAAAGGCTATCAGCTCAACCGGCAAAGGCGCCGGCGCGGTGATAATGGAAGGAAAACCCGTGGGCCGGTCTTCGGCAAAGGCGTAATACACCCGGGTCCGGTCCAGCAGACTCAGAGTATTGTCGACTTCCAGCTCGACCCGGCTGAAGTTCTGAGTTGTTAGAAACGACAGCTCAACCCGGCCATCGACCAGCAACCCCTGGCTGATCAGGTTGGCGCCGCTGGCGGTTTCCAGCAGCTGGTTGCCATCGACGCCGCCGTACGTTTTGATGCGGATAGCCCCGAGCAGCTGCGTATTCAGCAGGCCACTCCCCTGGTTCAGTATCACTCCGGCCGTGTTGCCCGCCAGACCCGGCCCGTTCAGGCTCATGCGCAAAGCAGTGGAAGTCACCGCGCCCAGCAGCCCGGTCCGGATTTCGGCGTAGTCGGTGACAGAGATGTTGCTGTCGGCGGCCCGCTCGGGGTTTTGCACGCTGGCGCAGAGCACGCACAGCAAGCCGTTGGAGTACACATCCGCTTTGTTGGTAGCGTCCGCAAAATTCGACAGCACCGGCATCTGGTCGGCAAAAACCCGGGGCTCGAGACCAAAGCCGTAGAACACGCTCAGGTTGTCCAGCACGCTCAGCAGGCTCGTACGGGTCAGCTCCACCGAATCAAACTCCTTGGAAGTGGCAAAGCTGATTTGCTGCTGTCCGTTGGGCAGCACCGTGAGCCGCAGCAACTGGCGGCCAGCCGCCGACTCCTGCGCCACTCCGTTCTTGTAGGTAGTGACGCGCAGTCCCGCCAGGGCGCTGACATCGAGCAGGCCCTGGCTGCCAATGACAAAGCCGGCGTAATAGCCCGCCGGCGCCGGCGCCTCCAGCCGCGTCCGCAGCGTGGTCGGGCAGCTGATGTTGGCCATGGTCCTGAACGTGGCATGGTTGGTCAGGGTCTGGTCCGTGGCCCGCTCCGGATTGCTTACCTCATTGTTGATGCACACGGTAATGCCATTCTCAACGACGGTGGTGCTGTAGTCGGTGCCGGCCACGGGTGTGTCGAAGCGCGTCAGTACGCCGGTGGCCGTGGTGACCAGGTTGGCATCGATGCCGTAGGCGTAATGTACATTCAGCTGATACCCCAGGCCGACCAGCGAGCCGGCCACGATTTCGACCTGGTCGAAGGGCTTCTTCGTCATGAATTCCACCCGTATTCTGTCGCCGTTACCACCAAGTATAATCTTGGCGACTTCTGCACTCACCAGCATTTCTTCCTGAAACTGGGAGCCGCCGCCTACTTTCTGATAGGTGCGCACCACCATGACGCCGGCTACATTCAGGTTTAGCAAGTCCAGGAGCCGGCCGGCCCGGCTCACTACCACGCCGGCCCGGTAGAAAGCGTCAGCGCGCCGCGACAAGTCCATTCGCAGCCCAATCGAATTCAGGCCCAGCGAAAGGGGCACATTGATAGTAGCGGCCGTTTCCAGGCTGGCATCGGTCGCCAACTCCGGGCGGGTCACGGAGCCGTAGCAGGTAGTGATGAACAGTTCGGTGACGCAGTTCTGAACCACCTTGGAGGCGTCGGAGGCGCCGGTATTGGAATAAATCGGCGCGCTGGTAGCGTGGGCCAGTTGCTGGCTTAAGCCCAGCAGCACCAGGAACAGCGTGGTGCGTACGATACGAGAGTAGTAGTGCAGTTTCATAAGAGCGTAGAGTTTAGACGGCTGTTCGTACAGCCTGGTACCCGCCCTGTGCAATCCGGCACCCAAACTGGCATACCCTATCTAGTATTCTTATTATCAGTTAGTTGTACATATATAATATTCTAAATATCTTCTCATGCCGGGACTTCCCTTCCTAATTTGAGAAAGTTTGGCAAAACCCGATTTTACCTCTATACTCGTAGCCTGGGCAGCATTTACCGGTTTCCCGCGGCCCAAAATCACTTCGCTGAACCTAGATAATTTCCGGCTGGTTGGTTTTTCCCGATTTGATTCTGCCTCGTATTTTTACCGTACATACTAGCCACGCTACTCCCTACCTTATGGCTACTTCTAATATTGTCAGTATTTTTATCGTTGAGGACAATGCCTGGTACGGCGAGCTACTGGAATACCGGCTGGCGCAAAACCCGGATTACCTGATTCGCCGCTTTACCACCGCCCAGGCCTGCCTCGACAACCTGAGCGCCAAGCCCGACCTTATCACGCTCGACTACTCGCTGCCCGACGGGCAGGGCGACCAGGTGCTGCGCCAGATCAAGGAAAAGCTGCCGGAGGTGGCCGTCATTGTGATTTCGGGGCAGGAAGACGTGCGCACTGCCATTGCCCTGCTCCGCCAGGGCGCCTACGACTACTTAGTGAAAGACGAGGAAACGGCCGACCGGCTCTGGAACGCCGTGGGCAACGTGTACCAGCAGCTGCGCCTGCGCCGCGAAAACCGCTGCCTGCGGGAGCAGATCGGGCAGAAGTATGACTCCCAGCAGGCCATTCTGGGGGAAAGCCCGCAGATCCGGCAGCTGCACTCTCTAATTGAAAAGGCGGCCCGGGCCAACATTTCCGTTTCCATCAGCGGGGAAACCGGTACCGGCAAGGAGCTGGTGGCCAAGGCCATTCACTTCCGCTCCGACCGGCGGACCGGACCCTTCGTAGCGGTAAACGTGGCGGCTATTCCGCGGGAGCTGCTGGAAAGTGAGCTGTTTGGCCACGAAAAAGGCGCCTTCACCGGGGCCGTCAGCCGGCGCGTGGGCCGCTTTGAGGAAGCCAACAAGGGCACGCTGTTTCTGGACGAAATTGCGGAGCTCGACCTGAGCCTGCAGGCCAAGCTGCTGCGGGTGCTGCAGGAGCGCGAAGTGAGCCGGGTAGGCGGCGGCGGCGCCATTGCCTTCGACGCGCGCCTGATGGTGGCCACCCACCGCGACCTGACCCAGGAAGTCAGGGACGGCCGGTTTCGCGAAGACCTGTACTACCGGCTGCTGGGGTTGCCCATTCTGCTGCCGCCGCTGCGCGAGCGGGGGCAGGATATCCTGCTGCTGGCCCGTACGTTTCTGAATAATTTCTGCCACCACAACAGCATGATGCTCTGCCAGCTGTCGGAGTCGGCTCAGCTGCTGCTGCTGCAGTACCCCTTTCCCGGTAATGTGCGCGAGCTCAAAGCCGTGGTCGAGCTGGCCGCCGTGCTGGCCGAGGGCGAGGAGATTCAGCCCCAGGACCTGTCGCTGCGCGGCAGCGCCCCGGGCCTGCCCAGCCTGGCGGCACCCACCGCGGATGAGTCGCTGAAAGCTCAGACGGCTCTGATTGTGCAGCGTTACCTCGACCTGCACCAGGGCAATATTGTGCAGGTAGCGGCCCGCCTGCAAATCGGAAAGTCTACCATCTATCGTATGCTTCAGCAGCAAGAGGTACGCATCAATTAATTTTTCAGCTAGCCGTGTTCCCGCATGACCTTGATCAGATATCGACAGCTGCGGCAGCAGCTCCGGCAGGCTCAGCGGGCGCAGGCCGACACCCAGGCCGAGCTGACGGCGCTGCAGGCGCAGGTAGCCCAGCAAACGACGGCCGCTACTCACCAGATAGCGACCCTGCTGCGGTCCATTCCCACGGCGCTGCTGGCCGAAGATGACCAGCAGCGGGTGGTGCTCGTCAACCAGCCCCTGTGCGACATGCTGGGGCTGCCCGGGGCCCCAGCGGCGTACCTGGGCCGGCCCTCCGCCGACATGATGGTCCAGGCCACCGTGCCGTTCCGGGATGAAGCCACCGTTCAGGCGCGCTGCCAGGCCGTGCGGGCCGCCCAGCAGCGCGTGAAGGGCCAGCTGCTCCGGCTCACCAACGGGGTAATCCTGCAGCAGGATTACCTGCCGGTCTTACAGCACGGCGCCACCACTCTGCACCTGTGGAGCTACGAGGACGTCACGCAGCAGCAGCAGCAGCAGGAACGGATGCGGGAGCTGTCGCGGCTGCCCGAGCAGAATCCGCAGCCGATTCTGCGCTGCAACGGGGCCGGTGAGGTGTACTATGCCAATCAGGCGGCCCACTCGGTGCTCACGCTGCTCGAGCAGCCGCAGGAACGGGAAAGCCGGGACTTTCTGCAGCACGAAATCCGGCTGGCGCTGGAAGAGCAGCAGACCCGCATCAGTGAGCGGCCCCTGGCGGGCCAGTTCTACCTGTGGACGGTGGTTCCTTTCGCCCCGCAGAGCCAGTGCAACGTGTACCTGACCGACATCACCACCCGCCGCCGCGTGGAAGTGGAGCTGCGCCGCACCCAGCTCTTCACCCAGCGCATCAACGACACGGTACCGACGCTGGTCTTCGTCTTCGACCTCGAAACGCTCAGCATCTCGTACTGCAACCAGCAGTGCCGGGCACTGCTGGGCTATACCGAAGCCGAAGTCATGGCGGCCGGCCCCCTGATTTTGCCCCGGGTTATGAGCCGGGAAGACTGGCAGAACTGGCAGCACCGCATCCCCAAGCTGGCCAGCCTGGCCGACAGCCAGACGCTGACGGCCGAGTACCAGGCCCGGCACCGCAACGGGCACTGGCGCTGGCTGCACGTCAAGAGCACCGCCTTTACCCGGCATGCTGATGGCACGGTCCGGCAGCTCGTGGTGGTGGGCGAAGACATCACGGACCGCCGCACCACCGAAGAAGCGCTGCGCCAAAGCCGGCTGTTTGTGGAGCGGGTCGCCAACACGGTGCCCAACCTGATTTATATCTACGACATCCAGCAGCTGCGCAACGTGTACTGCAACCGCTACGTCGAAACCGTACTGGGCTACTCGCCCGACGAGATGCAGGCCATGGGCACGCAGGTGCTCACCAGGATGATGCCCGAGCAGGAAGTCGGCCGCCTGCAAGCCCACTTTGAGGAAGTAACCCAACTGGCCGATGGTGAGTCGCGCGACATTGAGTACCACCTGTTTCACCGCAACGGCTCGGTGCGGTGGCTGCGCGTGAGCCACACGCCGTTCGAGCGCGACGCCGAGGGGCGGGTGCGGCTGCTGGTGGGGGCAGCCGAAGACGTGACCAACTGGAAGCTGGCCGAAGAGCAGCGGCGCTCCGCCAACCGGCGCCTGGCCGAGCAAAACCGGCTGTTCCGCCAGGTTATCGACACCACGCCCCACCTGATCTACCTCAAGGACGGCCACGGCAACTACCAGCTGGCCAACCAAGCCACCGCCGACCTTTACGACCTGAGCATCGACGAGGTGCTGCATACGGCCCCGGATAAGCTCCCGGGCCGGGCCGCCGATATCAACAGCTTTATCCAGACCGATCAGCAGGTTATTGCCACCGGCCACGACATTACCGAGGAAAAGGCCTTCACCCGGCCCAACGGGGAAGTAGTATGGTTTTACAGCATCAAGCGCCCCTTTGTGCTGGCCGACGGCACCGTGCAGGTCCTGGGCATCGACAGCAACATCACCGAGCTGAAGGGCACCCAGCAGGCGTTGGGGGCGGCCAAGGACGCCGCGGAGGAAAACACCCGGGTCAAGCAGGATTTTCTGGCCAACATGAGCCACGAGATTCGCACCCCCATGAACGGCATTCTGGGCCTGGCCGGGCTGCTGGCCAAAACGCCTCTGGATGAGCAGCAGGGCCAGTACCTGAGCCATATCCGCCACTCCGCCGAACAGCTGCTGGTTATCATCAACGATATTCTGGCCATGACCCAGCTGAGCTCCGGCAAGCTGCGCGTGGAAAACACCGCTTTCGAGCTGCAGGACGTGCTGCGCGCCTGCCACCAGCTGCTGCTGCCCCGGGCGGCCGAAAAAGGCATTGCCCTGGAGCTGGAGCTGCCACCCGGGGGCCGGCCCACCATCGTGTACGGCGACCCGTACCGGCTGCGGCAGATTCTGCTCAACCTGCTCAGCAACGCCGTCAAGTTTACCGAGCAGGGCAGCGTGCGCCTGCGCTGCCGGCGCCTCACCGACGCCGACGAGCAGGCCATCTTCGAGTTTGGCGTCAGCGACACCGGCATCGGCATTCCCCAGCACCAGCTCGGGCAGATTTTCGAGTCGTTTACCCAGGGCTCGGCCAGCACGGCCCGCGAGTACGGCGGCTCGGGGCTGGGGCTGAGCATTTCCTACGGGCTGGTGCAGCTGCTCGGCGGCGAGATTATCGTGGAAAGCACGCTGGGCGAAGGCAGCAGCTTTCACTTCAACCTGCCCTTCGGCACTGCCCAGGCCAGCGACGTGCCGACCCCGCCCCGCCCCGCGGCTCTGAACTACCGCAGCCTGGGCGCGCGGCGGGCGCTGCTGGCCGAGGACAACGCCGTAAACCAGTTTCTGGTCAAAACCCTGCTCCACAGCTGGGGCTTCCACGTCGATACCGCTACCACCGGACCCGAGGCGCTGGTCTGCTTCCGCCAGAATGCCTACGATGTGGTGCTGATGGACATTCAGATGCCGGGCATGGATGGGGCGGCAGCCACCCGGCTGCTGCGCCAGCACCCCGATCCGCAGCGGGCGGCCACGCCGGTGCTGGCCCTCACGGCCCACGCCATGCGCGGCGAGGCCCAGCGCTACCTGGCCGCCGGCTTCAATGCCTACCTCTCCAAGCCCTTCCGGGAAGAGGAGCTGTTCCGCATTATTGCCGACCTGCTCCAGGGCCGCGCCTTTGTGGTCCCCCCGGCGCTGGCAGCGGCCGAAACGCCCGCCCCGCCCGCCATTGTGCTGCTCTATGATCTGAGCGGTATCCGGCGGCTGGCCAACGGCAACGAGGACTTTGTGGGCCGGCTGGTGCAGCTCTTTATCCAGACTACGCCGCCCATTGTGCGCGAGCTGGAGCAGCACCTAGCCGACCAGCAGTGGACCCCACTGGCTTCTACCGCCCACCACCTGAAAAGCTCCCTCGATGGCCTGCACATCCGCTCCCTGCATGCGGTGGTCCGCGAGCTGGAAGCCTGTGCCACCACCGCAGCGGATCCGCAGCGGCTGGCCCGGCTGGTAACCCAGGTGCGGCTGGTGACGGACCAGGTAATCGGGCAGCTCCAGCAAGAATTCACAACTTAACCCCGCGCTATCCGCTTTAAGGGTGGTGTCAGCGGCAGTTTCCGCGGTTTCTCTACTTTCTTCTATGGCTCCTCGGGTTGAACCTACGGTTGATACCATCGTCATCGGCGCCGGGCAGGCGGGGCTGGCGGCGGCGTATTACTTGCAGCAGCACGGCGTCAGCTTCGTCGTGCTCGACGACCGGCCGGCCGTCGGCGAGGTCTGGGCGGCGCGCTTCGATGCCCTCACGCTGTTTTCGCCGGCCTGGGTTAGTGGCCTGCCGGGCTACGGCTGGTCCGGCAACGCGCTGCGCTACCCCAGCAAGGACGAAGCCGCTCAGTATCTGCGCGACTATGCTGCCCACTTCCGGTTTCCGGTGCACCTGCAGCAGCGCGTGATGCGCGTGGCGGCCCTGCCTGCGGGTGGCTACGCCGTGGATACGGCCGCTGGCCGCTACTACCGAAGCCGCGCCGTCATCATTTGCACCGGCGCCTACAATGCGCCCCGGCAGCCCGCTTTCGCCGCCGAGCTGGCTTCCTCCGTGGTGCAGCTCCACAGCCGCGACTACCGCCGCGCCTCTCAGCTGCCGGGCCACGGACCGGTGGCCGTGGTGGGCAGCGGCAACTCAGCCCTGCAGATTGCCGCCGACCTGGCCGCCACCGGCCGGCCCGTGTACGCGGCCTACGATGAGCAGACGCCGGCCCTGCCCAACAACACCGCCATGTGGTCCTTCCTGACCGTTACGGGCCTGTTGCGGGCCTCCCGCCACTCGTCGCTGGGCCAACGCCTGCTGCACCGCCCCGAACCCGTCGTCAGCAGCGACCTGGCGCGCCTGCACCGGTTTGCCAACGTGCACTTCATCGGCCGCGCCCGGCAGGTGGCTGGCCAGACTTCCCTGCAGGGCACCGAGCTGACCACGCCGCCTTTGGAAGCCGTGGTGTGGGCTACCGGCTACGGCCCCGCTTATTCGTGGCTGGCCGTGCCCGTGCTCGACGCGGCCGGGGAGCCCCGGCACCACCGGGGCCTGAGCCCGGCGCCCGGCCTGGCCTTTCTGGGGCTGCCCTGGCTTAACAGCCGCAGCTCCGCCCTGATGGGCGGCGTGGGCCGCGACGCCCGGTTCGTGGTGGAGAGCCTGCTGAAAACAACATAATTATACTGAAACCCAACCGCTGGTTTTCAGGTTGATAGACTTGTAACCAATGCCTAGACGCCCACTGTTCAAATCCTGGTTGTTGCCGCTGGTTTTCTTTTCGTCTTTAACTCCCTACTCATGTCCTTCCTCCTCTTCACGGGCTTAGTGGCCGCCACCGCGCTGCTCATTCTCAATACGTTCGATAGCCTGAAGAAAACGCTGCAGCCCGTGCCGGTGCGCGTGCGCAACAACCGCTAGGCTTGCCTGTAAACGGCAAAGACGACGCCCCCATTCGGAGGCGTCGTCTTTTTTTGGTAGCCCACGACTTTCGGCAGCCCCGTAAAAACTAAAAGCAGCCCTGACGAGCTGCTCTTGCTTATTTTCAGGTCGTAGCCTTTCAGTGAATGACCAGCTTGCGCATTTCACTGGCGTTTTCGGCTTCCAGCTTGACATAGTACAGGCCGCTGGCAAACTTGGAGAGGTCCAGCGTTTTGGGGCCGTTCAGCTCCGTGATGGTTTCGCGGTAGATGACGGTACCGATGACGTTGAGAATGCGCAGCTCCATCTTGCGGCCTTCGAAACCGTTGATGGCAATGTGCACGATGCCGTTGCTGGGGTTCGGATACACCAGAAACGACTTCTCATCGGCCGGACGGGCCACGGCGGGACGCGGAGTAGCCACCTGCGCCGAGGCCGCCGACAGCGGGGTGGATATGGCTCCCAGGCAGAAAAGCGAGAGCAGGAAAGTCAGGCGTAAGCGTTGTATCATAGCGTACTGTAGCGTGAAGTCGGAGCCAGGGTCGAATAAATTGCTTAACGACAGGCACCGGATTAGGTTTGCAAAGATAATACGGAATATTAAGCAGAATCGATAAATATAACTGGTCTGCTTTAAATAAATCATCTACTCGCTGTTTCTCACCTTCTTACTACCTGAATCAAGTTGGACGTTCTCATTATTGGCGGCGGGCTGGGCGGACTCACCGCGGCCCTGGATCTGCGGCAGCGCGGCTACGCCGTGACGCTGGTGGAGCGCAAGCGCTACCCCTTCCACAAGGTCTGCGGCGAGTACGTCTCCAACGAGGTGCTGCCCTACCTGCGCCGCCTGGGCGCCGACCCGGCCGCGCTGGGGCCGGCGGCCATCACCCGCTTCCTGCTCAGCTCGCCCCAGGGCCGCACGCTCACCGCGCCGCTCGATCTGGGTGGCTTTGGCGTCAGCCGCTACGCCCTCGATTATTTCCTCTATCAGCAGGCCAGCGCCTTGGGAGTGGAGTTTGAGCAGCAGGCCACCGTGACGGACGTAACCCTCGATGCGGCCACCGACCGGCACGAGGTAACGCTGGCGGATGGCCGCCGGCTGCGGACCCGGACCGTGCTGGGGGCCTACGGCAAGCGGGCCAACCTCGACCGGCAGCTGCAGCGCGACTTTTTTCAGCGCCGCTCCCCTTACCTGGGCGTGAAACACCACCTGCGCCTGCCCGACTTTCCCCGCAACCTGATTGCCCTGCACAACTTCGCCGATGGCTACGCCGGCATCTCGGCCATTGAGGACGACAAGCTCTGCTTCTGCTACCTCACCACCCGGCAAAACCTAAAAACCCACGGCACCATCGCCCAGCTCGAAGCCCGGGTGCTGGCCCGCAACCCCCACCTGGCGCACATTCTGGACGCGGCCGAGATGCTGTACCCGCAGCCTGAGGTTATCAACGCAATTTCGTTTGCGCCCAAAAGCTGCGTCGAAAACCATGTGCTTATGTGCGGCGACGCGGCCGGGCTGATCACGCCGCTCTGCGGCAACGGGATGGCCATGGCCATGCACGGCGCCGAAATAGCGGCCCGCCACCTCCACGAGTTCCTGGGCCGCCGCACCACCCGCCCCCAGTTGGAGGCTGCGTACCGGCGGGAGTGGCAGCACCACTTCGGGCAGCGCCTGCGCGTGGGCCGGGCGGTGCAGGGCTTGTTTGGGCGCCCTATTCTGAGTGAAGCGGCCGTGGGCGGGCTGCGCTTTCTGCCGGGCGTGGTGCGGGGCCTGATGCGCCAGACGCACGGCCCGGTATTTTAACCCTGATTTTGTACTCCTCCCCAGCAAGCCGCAGCCGCGGCAATTGCGTATACTGCGCTCAATGACCAGCTACCTGTGTGCCATTGGCACCGCCACCCCACCCCACCGTATTGCCCAGCCCCAGATTGCCAGCTTTATGGCCCAGGCGCTGCAGTTTGACGACGATAATGCCCGCCGGCTCCGGGCGCTGTACCGCGTCACCGGCATCGGCCACCGCTACTCGGTGCTGCCCGACTACGCCCGCGAAAACGGCGACTTCACGTTCTTTCCCAATACGCCTGGCCTGGAGCCTTTTCCCGGCGTGGGCCAACGCATGGCCGTGTACCGCGAGCATGCCCTGCCCCTTTCCGTAGCCGCCGCCCAGAATTGCCTGCGCCAGCTGCCCGAGGTAACCATGGACTCCATTACCCACCTGGTCACGGTGAGCTGCACGGGCATGTACGCCCCGGGGCTGGACATCGAGCTGGTGCAGGCGCTGGGCCTGCCTTCGAACATCCGCCGCACCTGCGTCAACTTCATGGGCTGCTACGCGGCTTTCAATGCCCTGAAGCTGGCCGAAGCCTTCTGCCAAGCCGATGCCCAGGCCCGGGTGCTGATTGTGTGCACCGAGCTGTGTACCATTCACTTCCAGAAAAACCCCGAAGACGACCACCTCGTTTCCAACGCCCTGTTCGGCGACGGGTCGGCGGCGGCGCTGGTGCAGGCCGTGCCAGCCCGGAGCGGGCCCAGCCTGGCGCTGGCCGCCTTTCACTGCGGCCTGGAGCCCGACGGCCACGCCGACATGGCCTGGCATATCAACGACTTCGGCTTCGAAATGACCTTGTCGTCGTACGTGCCGCGCATGATTCAGAAGGGCATCCGCAAGCTCACCGAGGATCTGCTGCAGAACCTGCCGGTGCAGCTGCGCGACATTCACTCGTTTGCCATTCATCCGGGGGGACGCAAGATCCTGGAAACCATCGAGAAGGAGTTGGGCATGAGCCCCGAGGACAACCGCTTTGCCTACCAGGTGCTGCGCGAGTACGGCAACATGTCGTCGGCCACGGTGCTGTTTGTGCTGCGCGAGCTGCTGGCGTCCCTGACCCCGGCCGACGCGGGCGCGCCGGTGCTGAGCTTTGCCTTCGGCCCGGGCCTGACGCTGGAAGCCATGCTGTTGCAGGTGCAGTATGCCTGATTTCACCACCCGAGCCCGCGAGGAGGAGCTGATGGACGACCTGACGCTGGCCTCCGACGCGCTGCGCCAGAACCTCGACGAGCTGGAAACCATCAACACCTGGCTGGGTGGCTACCGGGTGGTGCTCAACGCGCTGAGCCGCCTGCAGCCCCGCTTCCCGGCGGGCCGCGCCCTGCGCCTGGCCGACCTGGGCAGCGGCGGCGGCGACACGCTCCGCCACATTGCCCGCTGGGCCCGGCGCCGGCAGGTGCCCGTGGAGCTGGTGGGCATCGACGCCAACGCTTTCATGATCGGCTACGCCACCGAAAAAGCCCGCGACTTTCCCACCATCAGCTTCCGACAGCAGGATATTTTCTCGCCCGGGTTTCGTCGGCAGCCCTTCGACGTCATCACCTGCAGCCTGTTCTGCCACCATTTCAGCGACGCCGACTTAGTGACCCTGCTGCGCCAGCTCCGGGAGCAGGCCGGGCTGGGCGTTATCATCAACGATCTGCACCGCCACCCGCTGGCCTACTACAGCATCAAGTGGCTGACCCGGCTGCTGGGCGGCTCTTACCTCGTGCAGAACGATGCGCCCCTGTCGGTAGCCCGCGCCTTCACCCGCGCCGACTGGACCGCGCTGCTGGCCCGGGCCGGCATTGAAAAGTACGAGCTGCGCTGGCAGTGGGCGTTCCGCTGGCAGGTTATCTTTTAGAAATACAGCTCCTGGGCTACCCGAAACGTGTTGGCGTGGGCTTCCACGATGTCAGCAATCCGTTCGGAGTAGCCGCCGCCCATGCCCACGACCACCGGAATTTCGTGGCGGTGGCAGAGGCCCAGGACCAGCTCGTCGCGCTGCCGGCAGCCGGCCCGGGTGAGGCCCAGGTGGCCCAGCTTGTCGGTAGCCAGCACGTCTACGCCGGCCAGGTAGAACACGAAATCGGGCTGCACCTCGTCGAGCAGGCGGGGCAGGGTGGCGCCCAGCAGCCCCAGGTACGCCGCGTCGTCGGTGCCGTCGGCCAGCGCCAGGTCCAGGTCCGACTGCTCCTTGCGGTGGGGGTAGTTGCGGGCTCCGTGCATGCTGAAGGTGAACACCCGCGGCTCGTGCCGGAACAAGGCCGCCGTGCCGTTGCCCTGGTGCACGTCGAGGTCCACAACCAGAATTTTCTGCACCGCCGGCTCGTGGGCCAGCAGGTAGTTGGCCGCTACGGCCTGGTCGTTGAGCAGGCAGAACCCTTCGCCCCGGTCGGCAAAGGCGTGGTGGGTGCCACCGGCAATATTGAGGGCAATACCGTGCTGCCGGGCCCGGCGCACGCACTCCACGGTGCCTTCCAGAATCGTTATTTCCCGCTCAATCAGCGGCGCCGACCACGGGAAGCCGGTGGCCCGCTCCTCGGCGCGGGTAAGCTGGCCCAGCTTCAGCCGCTGGTAGTAGTCGGCCGCGTGGGTGCGCAGGATTTCGGCTGCGGGCAGCGGCGGCGGCCGGAACAGGCTGGCTTCGGTGATGGTGCCTTCGCGCAGCAGCTGCTCGGGCAGCAGCTCGTACTTGAGCATCGGAAAGCGGTGGCCGGCGGGCAGCGGGTGGGCGTAGAGCGGGGCCCAGGCAATGGAAAGCATAGGCAGGTGGTACGGCCCGGACGCCAAAACAGCCGCCCGGCAAGGCAGCTGTTTTGGGGTTGGGTACTTGATGTGGGACATACTGGGCTCGAACCAGTGACCCCTACCTTGTCGAGGTAGTGCTCTGAACCAACTGAGCTAATATCCCATCATACGCTTCTGGTGGCGGCCGGAAAGGGCCAAAGATACGGGCCGCCTCCAAATATTCGACTTATGCCCGTAAGTTTTTTTTAAGCCTGTGCGGCTTCGGGCGCAACTTTCTCTGCGGGGCAAAGTATAGCGCCTTACCAATGCACGATACCGCGGCTATTCTCGCGGCCCTATCTCTGACCAAACCACTGCTTGCAGCCATGAAAAAAATCACTCTACTCTTGGCCCTGGCTCTGACCAGCGTTGCCGCCTTCGCCCAGGAAATTGACAAAATCGGCGCCCGCGCCTCCTCCGACTACGCCGGCGGCTCCGGCGGCCACGACTCCCGCAACACCGGCTTCGGCATCAAAGGCGGCCTGAACTTCGCCGACATCTACGGCGACAATAAGAAGAACTATACCGACGGCTCCAACTACAAGTCCTTCCACGCGGGCATTTATGGCCAGTACGGCTTCAGCGACAAGTTCTCGATTCAGCCCGAGCTGCTGTACACCCGCCAGGGTTTCAAAGGCGGCTCCACGTACACCAACGGCACCACGACCACAACCGTAAACGAGCGGCGCCTGGACTACGTGCAGGCCCCCGTGCTGCTCGTGTACAACATCCTTGACAACGTGAGCATCCACGCCGGCCCGCAGTTTTCGCTGCTGACCAAAGTTGTGGAAGATGGCAAAGAGCGGAAGATTGCCAATGAAGGCAACACCTATGGCTACAGCTACAGTAGCATCGACTACGGCGTTTCGGCCGGCGCCGAAGCCCGGGTAGGCCCGGCCCGCGTGGGTGCCCGCTACACGGCCGGCTTTGCCGACGTAATCAACAACCAGATTGCCGTAGCCGGCAACAAAGCCATTGAGGACGTCAAAAACAGCGTTTTCCAGGTATATATCGGTGTGGGCTTCGCCCGCTAGCCTCCTGGCTTGAGCACAAAAAAAGGAAGCCTGCGGGCTTCCTTTTTTTGTGTCCGGATTCTGCCACCTTTGTCCGTATGCTGACGTTTCTGCCTTTCTCCCTAGCGGCCGTGCTGCCCCTGATCAACCACGACCGGGAACTGCTGGCCGAGCGCGGAATGGCCGTGCTGGCCACCTGGGCTCTGCTGAATCTGGTGGTAAGCGGCTATTCCCTGGCCCGCACCAACGGCCGCACGCCCGCCCACTACTTCCACCAGATGAACGTGGGCTGGAATTTTGTGAATGCCGTGCTGGCCGTGGTCGGCATGGTGCGCGCCCACCCCAACCAGGTGGCCGGCCTGACGCTGGCCGACAGCCTGACGGCGCAGTTTGACTTCGAGAAGATCCTGCTGCTGAATGCGGGGCTCGACGTGGCCTACCTGTGTATCGGGAGCTGGCTGCGGGCGCGGGGGGCCGTAGCTGCTCAGCGACCCGAGCGGCTGCTGGGGTTTGGCCGCTCCCTGTGGCTGCAGGGAGGCTTCCTGCTGCTGTTCGACCTCAGCCTCTACTTTGTCTACCACCAGTATGCCGCCCCACTGCTGAAGCTGGTGCCGTAATCTTCGGGCACAAAAAAGCTCCCCGCCGGCCGTGCAGCCAGCGGAGAGCTTACGGATAGTAGTGCCGGCCTCTACGCCTGCACCGCCGCCTTGGTCAGGGCTTCTTTGATCTTCTCATTGAAGTTGGGAATATCCTGCGGGTTGCGGCTGGTGATGAGGTTGCCGTCGACAACGACGGTTTCATCCACCCAATGGGCGCCGGCGTTGGTGAGGTCGGTTTTGAGGCTGGGCCAGCTCGTCATTTTCTTGCCGCGCACCACGTCGGCTTCCACCAGCGTCCAGGGGCCGTGGCAGATGGCGGCCACGGGCTTGCCGGAGCGCACAAACTCGCCGATGAAGCTTACCGCTGCCTTCTCGGTGCGCAGCACGTCGGGGTTCATCTGCCCGCCGGGCAGCACCAGCGCGTCGTAGTCGGCTACCTGCGCGTCGCCGATAACCTTGTCGACGCTCACTTTGTCGCCCCAGTCTTTGGCCGGGCCGTCCCAGCCCTTGATGGAACCGCTTTTCAGGGAAATAACGTGGGTTTCGGCGCCCTCGCCCTCAAGGAATTTCTTGGGGTCGTCCAGCTCGGACTGCTCGAAGCCGTCGGTGGCGAGGATGGCTATTTTCTTGCCTTTGAGGCTGTCACTGCTGAAGATACTCATGTCGTCGGGGTTTGGGAAAGAATAGAACGGAAAGCGAAAAGCCAGCTTCGCGCGGCGAAACTGGCTTTCTCTTAACGTAGCCCGCCGACCCGGGTTGGTACATTATTCCTCCTTCCGGTCGCGCTTAAGCTGCTTGCGCAGGTGCTTCACCCGCTCGTCGAACCCATCGGGGTCGTAGCTCACGCCCTCCACATCGAGCTGGTCGAGCAGGTCCATCACGGCGTCGGAGTGGTCGGTGCGGGTACCGGACTGCACGCGCACAAAGGCCATTTCCGACCACAGCACCGCCTTCAGCCGGCTGCCGTCCTCGCTGAACATCAGCATCTCCACGACCAGGTTGGAGTTGTCGAAGTGGATAAGCTGGGTGCGGATCCGCACGGTTTCGCCGTGGTTGGCAGGCCGCAGGTACGCTAGGTGGTGCTTGGTAATCACCCAGCCCGCGCCTTCTACCTGCGCCATCTTCCCCAGATTCAGGGCGTAGTGCTGGGTGGTATGGTCCTCGCGGGCATTAAGGAAATAGTCGAGGTAGCGGGCGTTGTTGAGGTGGCCCAGCATGTCGCAGTCCTGGAAGTGGATGCGGTGCGTGGTTTCGGGCGTCTGGAGCAATGGGGTGGTCATGGGCAAGGCAGGAGCAGAGAACCGCAAAGCTCGCGGTATTGGTCCAGAGTAACAGCCAAGCCCCGGAGCGGTTTTACGGTCCGGGGCCATAAGCAGGCCGGATGGAGGAATCAGGCTACGGCTTCGGGAGCCGGAAGGAATCGGCTACCACCTGCTGGGCGGCAGGCTTGCGGGCATCAGCCGGGCTGTCGAACACGATGAGCACCTGGTTGCCGTCGAGCACGGCCATGCCCTCGGCCCGGTCTTTACCGGCGGCAGACCCATGCCCGTGGGGCACGTCGAAGTAGCGGTGAATTTTATCGGGCCCGATCAGGCTGTCCTCGGCCTGGTTCAGGGCATTGGGCCAGCAGAACACGGCAATGGTGCCGTCGAGGTCCATGGTGGGGCCGGCCAGCAGGTAAAGGTCGTCGCCGGCCAGGCGCAGCTCGCGCAGGCCCATGCCGCCCAGGTCCAGGAAGTGCTTTTTGTAGTAGTGCTGCTCGCCCCCGATTTTGCCCAGGCGCAGGCGGCCGTGCTTATCGAGCTCGGGCAGCAGCTCCAGCACCAGGGCCCAGCCACGCAGCACGGGGCCGCGCAGGCCCACAAACAGGCGGCCATCGGGTGTGGCGGCCAGCCCCTCGATATCGAAGCCGTTGTCTTTGCCGGGCAGGGCCATAAAGGGCTTTAGGTGCGGGTCCTTAACCAGCAGGTCCATCAGCTCGTTGGAGTCGTCGTCGCCGTGGAGCTGGGCAGCCTGCAGCGTCACGTCGGCTTTGGTGGGGTGGGCAGCGGTTTTGTGCAGTTCAAAGTCGCCGGTTTTCTCGTTCAGCAGCAGCGGAATGCGGGCCAGCAGGTAGCGGTTCGGGTCGCTTTCCACCTTCGCCAGCTTGGCAATCTGCTTGGCCACGTTTTCGTGGTCGGGGTCGGGCTGCTTGCGCTTGAGGCTGTGCGAGCCAATCAGCCATAGGTAATGGTCGGTGGAGGCTAGCCCTTCGATATCGATTTCACTTTCCGCGTCAGCGGGCAGGTCGAGCAGCTCCGTCAGCTGATACGAGGTGTGCTGGCCGTATTCCCGCAGGCCGGTCAGGCGCAGGCGCTCCACGCTGGTGCGCTCGTCGCAGCTCAGCCACAGGTTTTCACCGGTGCAGAGCACGGTGGACAGGCCGTCGCGCACGTGTTTGCCGGCCGCGTTGAGGCTGAGCTTGGAGTTGAAATGCAGCGTGTAGGATTGGGGGCGCATAAGCTGGATCGGGACGAAGGGTAGAAACCGTAACGGCCCCGCCCGGGGCAGGGTTGGGCCGTTGGCAAGGTAAGACAGGCTTCGGAAAATTTGCCGGCTACTCTTTCTTTTCCCCGTCGGCGGGCGGCCCCAGCACCTTCACCTTGTCGGCTTTCGCCAGGCCCGAGGTTATTTCCACGTTGATGCCGTCGGAGAGGCCGGTCTTGACCAGGCGCTTCTGGAATTGCTGGGGCGCGGTTTCGACCTCCACAAATACGCTGTCCTTGTTCACCTTGCCGAACTGCAGCAGACTTTCGCGGATGGCCAGCACTTGGTTGCGCCGGCCCAGCACGATGTCGCCGTTGGCCGAGTAGTTGGCGCGCAGAAACTGGCCGGGCTGGAGCCTGAGCCGGGCCCGTACCTGAAACTTGATGGCGCCTTCCTCGGCCAGGCCCTTGGGCGCAATGTATTCGAGCGTGGCCGGAAACGACTGGTTTTCCAGCGCCCCGATGGTCAGATTCAGGTCCATACCTTCACGCACCTTGCCCACTTCGCTCTCGTCGATTTTGCCCTCAAACACCAAGCTCTGCATGTCGGCAATGGCGGCTATGGTGGTGCCCTCGTTGAAGTTGTTGCGCTCCACCACCGACGAGCCCACCTTGATGGGCACATCGAGCAGCAGGCCGGTGATGGTGGAACGGACCATGTTGGAGGCGCCGCCGGTGTTGCGGGAAGCCCCGCGCTGGGCAATCTGCAGGTCATTTTCGGCCGCGTTCAGGGCCTGCTTCCTGGCCCGCACGTCGGCCAGCAGGCGGTTGAATTCCTGGGCGGCAATAACCTTCTGGTCGAACAGCGGGCGTTGGCGGTCCAGCTCCATCTGGCTGGTTTCCAGGGCCACGCGGGCGGCCTGGATGCTGTTTTGGGCGTTGTTCACGTTGCCCGCGTTGGCCACGGTGCGGATGCGGGCCAGCAGCTGGCCTTGCTTTACCGGCTGCCCGGCTTCCACAAACAGCTCCTCCACAATACCCGACACCTGGGGCTTGATCTGCACCTCGCGCCGGGGCACGATGCTGCCCGTGGCCACCGTCTTCTTCACGATGTCCGTCACGAAGGGCGTTTCGGTTTTGTAGGTGATGGGGTCGGTGTGGGCCTGTTTCCAGAAATAGCGGGCCAGCCAGCCGAAGCCGGCGAGCAGTGACAAGAGCAGCAGGCCGAGAAAGATTCGTTTCATAGTAATGCGGGGTGGTTTGGGCGGCTGATAGGGCACGTGGTAGGCCTGCCCCGGACGAGCCATGACCTGCACGGGCTCCACGTCGATGGCTTCTTCAGGTAGGGCTTGGTGGTTCATAGCCGGCCCCTTGCGGGGATTAAGGTGAGAGAAAACAGTCGGATTATTCATCTTTCAGCGCTACCACGGGCTGCACCTGCGCGGCCTTCATGGCCGGCACCAGGCCGGCCACGGCGCCGGCCACGACCAGCAGCGCCACCGCCGTGGCGGCCACGCCGATGTCGACCTGCGGATTAGCGAAAAAGCCCACGTTCTGGCCCGCAATCAGGGCGTTGATGCCCGCCATCAGGGCCGTGCCGAACAGCAGCCCCAGCAGGCCCGCGGCGGCCGTGATGACGATGCTTTCCTGCACAATCAGGCTTACGATGCTCCAGGGCGTGGCTCCCAGCGCCTTGCGAATCCCGATTTCCTTGGTGCGCTCCTTCACCACGATGAGCATGATGTTGCTCACCCCGATGATGCCGGCCAGGATGGTGCCGATGCTGACCAGCCAGCTGAACCCCGAAATGCCGGTAAACAGCCCCTGTACCCGCGCGTACTCCTCCTCCACGTTGGCCGAGCCGAAGGCCCGCTCGTCGGTGGGTGCCACCTTATGCTGCCGGGCCAGCACCTGCTTGACCTTGGTTTCGACCAGGGCCGCCGGTACGCCGGTCTTCGGCAGGAAGGCGAAGTAGCCCACCTGGTTGACCTGGTTGAAGGTAACCTGCAGGGCCGTGAGCGGAATAATGATGGTCTGAGCCCGCTCCTGGGCATTTTCGGGCTTGCCTTCGCCCTTGAACAGGCCCACCACCCGGAAGAAGATGCCCTTGATGCGGATTTGCTGGCCCATCGGGTTTGCCGCGCCGAACAGCACCTCCGCCACCCGGTCGCCGATGACGGCCACCTTGCGCCGGTCCCGGATGTCGATGTTATTGATAAACCGCCCGCTGGTCAGGTGCAGCGCCTCCACCGCGGGGTAGCCCGGGTACTCGCCATTGACGGAGAAAGACGAGCTTTTGGTGCCGTACTGCACCGTGAAGGTGCCGTCGAGGGAGCTGCGGGGCAGAATAACGGCGGCCTCGGGCACTTCGCGCTCCAGCGTGGCCACGTCGTCGTTGGTCAGCTGAATGAAGCGGCCCACCTTCAGGCCGGCGTAGGGCACGCTGGTGCGCTGGGTCCAGACGAACACCGCGTTTTTGGCCACGTTGAACTCGCCTTCCACCCCGTTGCGGAAGCCCTTGCCCGCGCCCAGCAGTACCACCAGCATAAAGATGCCCCAGAACACGCCAAACGCGGTGAGCCCCGTGCGCAGCTTATGCCGCCGCACCGTGGCCCAGATTTCGCTCCATTTATCGAGGTCGAACATTGCGGTAGCACGAAGTTTCACTTCGCGGGTCATTGAACAGAATTAGAACAATTAGGTAAAGAGGGGCCGACGGCGCGGGGGCTTTGCGAAGTAGAACTTCGCGCTACTCCGCCCTCAAGGCCTCGATGGGTTTCACATTGGCCGCCTTCATGGCCGGAATCAGCCCGGCCACGGCCCCCGACACGACCAGCAGCGCCGTGGCACTCAGTGCCACGCCCAGGTTCACCTCCGGGTGGTCGAAGTAGGAAGTGGTGCCGCCGGCTTTTTCCAGGGCGTAGCGCACCGCATCCAGCAGGGCCACGCCCGCCAGCAGCCCCAAGTAGCCCGACAGGCTGGTAATGACCACCGACTCCTGCACGATCATGCTGATGATGCTCCAGGGCGTGGCCCCCAGCGCCTTGCGCACCCCGATTTCGCGGGTGCGCTCCTGCACGATGATGAGCATGATGTTGCTGACGCCCACCACCCCGGCCACCAGCGTGAGCACCCCAATCACGCTCACAAACAGCTTGATACCGCTGAACAGGCCCTCGAAGCGCTGCACTTCCTCCTCGTTGTTGTCCATTTCCAGCGCCTGCTTGTCGGCCGGGTCGAACTGGTGGCGGCGCGCCAGCAGCTCCCGCACCTGGCTCTCCAGCTGCTTTACCGGCGTGCCTTTGGTGCTGCTCATGCCGATGCGCTGCACCTGGTTGTACTGGTTGAACACCGTTTGAAAGGTGCTGAAAGGCACGAAGGCGCGCTCCTCGTTGCGGCCGTTGTTCTGGGTGTTGGTGAAGGTGCCCACCACTTTGAAGAACACGCCTTTCACCTGCACGAACTTGCCCAGGCCGCTGCTGTCGCCGAACAGCACCTTGCGCACCTTCTCGCCCAGCAGCATCACCTTGCGCTGCTCCATGCCGTCGAGCGGGTTGAGCAGGCGGCCCGAAGCCAGCTTCTCGCCGTTGAGCTGGAAAAACTCGGCGTTGGCCCCGAACACCTGGTAGGAGCCGTTTTTGGGGCCATTCATGATAGTATACTCGCCAAACAGCCGGTTGCGCGAGGCCAGCAGCTCCACGCCATCCACGTGGCGGCGGATGGCCTCCAGGTCGTCGTTGGTGAACTTGATTTCGCGGCCCGGCTTGAGCCCCTGCCAGGGCAGGGACGTTTTGCCGGCACTCACGAACAGGCTGTTCATGGCCCCGCCGCCAAACTCCTTCCAGATTCCGTTTTCCATGCCCTTGCCCGCGCCCAGCAGCAGCACCAGCATGAAGATGCCCCAGAACACCCCGAAGGCCGTCAGAAACGTGCGCAGCTTGTTGCGCTGCATCGTTCCCAGAATCTCCTGCCACTTATCGAGGTTGAACATGAGGCTGTAGTAGTACTTGATATTTGGATAACCAATCCGGGCTTCGCCGCGGAGCAGCTTAGCGGCCGCAGCTCTGGCGCAGCTTTTCCAGGCGGCGCACCACGTCTTTTACCGTGGCTTCATTGGTAGTGTACAGCGCCAGGTCGAAGCTCATGCTGCTGCCTTTGCGGCTCTTTTTGATCTTGATCTGGTAGTGCTTCTGGCCGTCGTCATCGGTGTCGGGCGCGTAGGTCAGCGAGGTCACGTCGGCCCACTCGAAGGCCAGCTTCATTTCAAACACGCCGTCGTCCATCTTCACGGCCCAGCCCGAGCTGCCGCTGTTGTAGCTCACGGCCAGGGGCTTGCTGGTCTGCACGTCGGCGTCCCGGTCGCGAATGACCTGCTCGGCGTGGCAGCCGCTGAGCTTCAGGTACACGTCCTGCCTGGGCTTGTGCGGGTTGTGCATCAGCTGGGCCAGCTGCTTGGCCAGGGCCTGGGTTTCGGCGGCCGATACCTGGGCGGAAGCGGCCGGCCCGAAGCAAAAGCCGGCCAGCAGGGTGAGCACAAACAAGGTCGTTTTCATAGCCGAAGGAACAGGAGTGAAAAGGTATGGGGAGGCCCGGAGGCATTTACTCATTTACAATCAGCCCGTCGCGCACCCGGATCATGCGCTGGGTCTGGGCGGCAATGTCGTTTTCGTGGGTCACGATGACCACCGTCATGCCCTGCTGGTGCACCTGCTTGAAGATGTCCATCACCTCCTGGGTGGTCTGGGTGTCGAGGGCGCCGGTGGGCTCGTCGGCCAGAATCAGCTTGGGCTGGCTGATCAGGGCCCGGGCAATGGCCACGCGCTGCTTCTGCCCGCCGCTCAGCTCACCGGGCAGGTGCTCGGCCCGGTCGGCCAGCCCTACCCGGTCGAGGTATTCCAGGGCCAGCCGGTTGCGCTCCCGCCGGCTTACTTTCTGGTAGTACAGGGGCAGGGCCACGTTTTCGAGGGCGCTTTTGAAGCTCAGCAGGTTGAACGACTGAAACACGAAGCCCAGAAACTGATTGCGGTACTGCGCCGCCCGGGTTTGCGACAGGTTGCGGTCGATGCGGGTGCCGGCCAGGGTGTAGTCGCCCTGATCGAAGTCGTCGAGGATGCCCAGAATGTTGAGCAGCGTGCTTTTGCCCGACCCCGACGAGCCCATGATGCTCACCAGCTCCCCCTGCCGGATGTGCAGGTCAATACCCTTCAGCACTTCCAGCCGGTTGGTCCCCACCTCGTAGCTTTTACGAATGTTTTGCAGCTGAATCATACTCGGCAGTGGCTTGATGCGCTTAAATGTTTCACCTGGTAGTATGCAATGCAAACATACCATTGCACTTATATTAACAACCCGGCAGGAGCAGTTTTTCAGGGCACGAACCACGCCGGCAGCAACAGGCGAATAGATGCGGGCGGCTTGTAAAGGGTTGCCTGCCCACCGTAAAGTGCGCCAAATGACGCACCTCGGCTTTCGGGCCGGCCCGGTCAACCCACCCGGCCGGCGGTGGTCGCCCTGGCCGGTAGCCAAGCCGGCCGGCCCCGATCTGCGGCCGGCGCTTCTCTGTTCTCCGCTATGCTCTCCTTCTTTCGCTCCGTGGTGTTGCTCCCCGCACAAGCCCGCTACCGGGCGCTGGGCCGGCTGACGGCGGTGCTGGTCGTGTGCAGCTTCAGCTTTTTTGTGAATGCGGCGGCCCCCGACATCAGCCAGCTTCCGGCGCGCTGGCGCCACCGGGTACGGCTGGCAGTAGTCGACAGCTTCTATCCGGAATCGGAGGGCAAAGGGGGCCGCTGGTTTCTTGCGGTGCCGCAGCCCCGCTAGGCCGGCGTCCACGGATTAGTTGGCGGCGCGCTTGGCCTGCATCTGGGCCTGCATAGCCCGCTTCTTGGTCTGGTACTGCTTGTACTGGGTAGCGGTGAGCACCGTGCGCAGGTCGCTTTCGGCCGAGGTATTGATTCTGCGCAGCTCCGCGGTCAGGGCGGTTTTATCGGTACCGAAGCGCTGGCGGGCCCCGTTTACCTGTTCCACGGTGCTACGCAGAATAGTCCGCACCCTGGTCTGCTGCTCCGGGTTCAGCGCCAGCTCATCGGTCATCACGTCGGTCAGGTCGCGGGCGGCGGCTTTGGGCACGGGCGGGGCCGTCGGGGCCACCGTTACGGCTTTAGCCTCCGGAATAATCACCTTATTGCGCCGGGCGCAGCCGAACATGAGGGTACCGAACAAAGCCAGAAGAAGCAGCGGACGAGCAGAAAGCATAGAGCGCAAAAGTTGAGAGTGCGCCCTGATTACGGCAAACGCCCCCGGTACGGCTACTTTATCGGCGGCAAAGGCCACAAAACGGGCGCAAAGCGCGGCTGGGCCTACAACGTCAGCTCCACCGCCCGGCCCGCCACCGCGGCCGACGTGCTGCTGGCTTTCAGCTGCTGGGCAGTGTAGTGGGCCAGGGCCATGATGGTCAGCATCGGGTTTACGCCGCTGCACGCCGGAAACGCCGAGGCGTCGGCCACAAACAGGTTCTTGACTTCGTAGGTTTCCCCGTTGGGGCCCACCGGGTGGGTGGCCGCGTCGCCGCCCATGCGGCAGGTGCTCATCTGGTGGGCGCTGTAGAGGCTGAACTGATTGGGCTTCCAGCCCAGATGGGGCAGCTGATCCAGCACTGCCGGGTTCTGCAGCTGGCCGTCTTGGGCGTAGAGCGTGGGCAGCGTGCCGTGGGGCAGATACACTTCGGTAGCCCCCGCGGCGGCGTGAATTTCGGCGGCGGCCCGCACGCCCTGTAGCATGCTGGCGCGGTCGAAGTCACTGAGCTGGTAGTCGATGAGGGGCGCGCCGTGCTTGTCGATGCTGACCCGGCCGCCGTCCCGGTCCCGGGTCAGCACGATAAAGCTGCCCAGGTTGGCGGCCCGCTGCATCATCTGCTTGTGCTGCTCGCCGCTGAGCCACGGCAGCACCATGGCCATCAAGCCCGTGTGCGCGGGCGGCGTTTCAATCTTGGCGCCGAAGTTGGTGCCGTTGAGCATCGTGAAACAGTCGTTTACCACCGACATGCTTGGGCCGTGCCAGGGGTCCATCCGGTGCGGGTACAGGGCCGAAACCACCACCGTGGGGTGCAGGTGCAGGTGCAGGCCCAGGTGCGGATGCCGCAGCCCGCTGCGCAGCAGCAGCGCCGGCGACTGAATGGCGCCCCCGGCCACCACTACGCGCCGGGCCCGCACCGTCACGCGTACTTGCTGCCCGGCGGCGGTGGTATGCACGGCTTCGGCCCCGGTGGCGTGCCCGGCCTGAATCGTGACGCGCTCCACGTGGGTGTCGGCCAGAATCCGGGCGCCGTGCTCAAAGGCCCGCAGCAGGTAGGTATTCAGCGTGCCCTGCTTGATGCCGTACCGGTCGCCGAGGGTGCTGTAGCCCAGGCCCTGAAAGTGCGGCTCAGCGTCGGTGAGGCCTTTTTCGTTGCGGGGAATGAGCTTTACCTCCTGCCCCAGCCTCGTCGAGCCGTCCCACAGCGCCTGGTTCTGGCCGTTGTGCCGCGGGTAGTCAATATTCACGCTCAGGGCCCGGGATACGGTGTCGAGGCTCTTTTTAAACTCCAGAGAGGCAAAGTGGGGCACCTGATGCTCCCGGGCCCATTCCTGCAGCACGTAGTCGGGGGTGCGGAAGGCCCCGGCCCAGTTCACGGTGGTGCCCCCGCCCAGGCAGCTGCCGGCCAGGATGCCCACGCCCCCATCCTGCGTGCTCAGCGCGCCCTTAGTGTCGTAGAGCTTGCCCAGCATGTCTACTTCCCGCTGGGTGAAGTCGCAGCCGTGGCAGTAGGGGCCTTTTTCCAGCACCAGCACGCTTTGCCCGGCCGCGGCCAGCTCCCCGGCAATAACGCCCCCACCGGCCCCGCTGCCAATGACCAGCACGTCGCAGTCGTAGGTCACGTCGGCGGTCGGCTGCAGGGTGCGGATGGGCTTGGGCGAGTCGACCACGTCGGCGGGCCGCGGGCCGGGGTAGCCGATGGATTCCCAAGCGGCGTTGGTCTGATCGGCGCCGGAATTGCCGTAGTACAGAAACACGAGCAGCTTGCGCAGGGCGTTGAAGCCTTTGCGCAGCTGGGGCAGGTTGCTCTGAGCCCAGCTGCGCAGCAGCTGCTCCCGCTGCTCCGCCCCGAGCCGGTGAAACGGCTTCAGCGGCCCCAGCCAAGTGAGGCCCAGCATGGGGCTGTCGAGCAACCCCAGCAGCTTCTGAAACTCCCGCTGGGCGCCCTGGGGCTGCCCCGCAATTACTTCAAAGACCAGCTCCACGTTCATGCCCTCCGAGCCGGTGCGGCGCCAGAATTCGGCGTGGTCGGCCTTGCCCTCGAAGCCGGGGATAAACGTATCGGCCAGGGCACGGAGGGTAGTGCGGTGAGCGTCGGTGGGAGTCATACTATGCTGATTCAGACGGATTTTGCGCCTGCTCCGGATCAGAAGCCTACGCTTCCGAAAATATCGGGATTTTTCCGCAGATAGTCGGCATGCAGCTTAGTTTTTCAGTTGGTCACAGCCCCGTAAAAGTATCCGCCGGCGCGCAGCTCACGCTTGAGCCGCAGGGCGGGAGCTAAGGGCTACCTTCCGGCGGGCAGCAACCACCAGAATGAGACGGAGCTAAAACCACTTCATCACCAGCTCAATCATGCGCTTCACGGCCGGCGTGTAGGGCGGGTAGAGCAGCTTGACGGAGGTTTTGCCGATGCGCTGCTGCAGCACACCCTTCAGGTTGGAAAACGCGTCGAAGCCGTAGCGGCCGTGACAGCGGCCCATGCCGCTGTTGCCCAGTCCGCCGAAAGGCAGCTCCGGGTGCATCAGATGGACTATCGTGTCGTTGATGGCGGCGCCGCCCGAGGGCGCATGCTGCAGAATATAGCGGCGGTTTTCGGCGCTGCGCGAAAACAGGTACAGCGCCAGCGGCCGGGCCCGGCCGTTGACGAAGGCCACGGCTTCGGGCAGGGTGCGGTACGTACGCATGGGCAGGATGGGGCCGAATATTTCCTCCTGCCACAGCCCGGCATCGGCGGGCACGCCGTCGATGAGGGTAGGCTCGATAAAGCACTCCGAGGAATCGACGATGCCCCCCATTTCCAGGGTACCGCCGCGGCGCTGTCCTTCCTCCAGCAGCCGGCTCAGGCGCTGGAAGTGACGGCTGTTGACGATGCGGGCAAACGAGTCGGACTGCTGCACGCCCTCCCCCTTCGGGTCGTGGAGGCGGCGGGTGGCACTGCGGATTTCCCGCACCAGCTCGTCGCGCACCTGCTCCTGCACCAGCAGGTAGTCGGGAGCCACGCAGGTCTGCCCGGCGTTCAGGCACTTGCCCCACACGATTTTCTCGGCTGCGTCGCGCAGGTTGGCGGTTTCATCCACCACCACCGGCGACTTGCCCCCCAGCTCCAGCGTGACGGAGGTAAGGTGCTCGGCGGCGGCGCGCATCACCACTTTGCCCACCTCGGGGCTGCCGGTAAAGAAAATATGGTCGAAGGGCAGCGTG
Organism: Hymenobacter algoricola; assembly: GCF_039539525.1. Taxonomy (NCBI): domain Bacteria; kingdom Pseudomonadati; phylum Bacteroidota; class Cytophagia; order Cytophagales; family Hymenobacteraceae; genus Hymenobacter; species Hymenobacter algoricola. The sequence continues at coordinate 145,877 of NZ_BAABDH010000003.1, forward strand.
AGCAGAGCCGTGGACACTTCTTTGTCGCCTTCGCAGACGACTACCTCGCTGGCGTCGAAGGTTTCCTCCACCAGCTGCCGCAGCAGGCGACTGGTAGCGGGCGTCATTTCCGAGGGCTTCAGAATGCAGCAGTTGCCGGCCGCCAGGGCCGAAATCAGCGGATCGATGGCCAGGTAAAACGGGTAGTTCCAGGGGGCAATGATGAGCACCACGCCCTTGGGCTCGGGCTGCACCCAGCCCCGGGCGCCCAGCAACGACAGCGGCGTGGGCACACGGCGCCGGCTGGTCCACTTTTTCAGGTGCTGCAGGGTGTGCTTGAGCTCAATCTGGGAAGTATAGATTTCCGACAGGTCGACCTCGGCGGCAGGCTTGCGAAAGTCGGCGTACAGCGCCTGCTGAATGCGGGCTTGGTGGGTAGCCAGCCAGGAGGCCAGCTTTTGCAGGCGGGCGGCCCGCGGCTCCCAGCCTTCCTGCCGCAGCGCTTCACTGCGCGTCTTCAGCCGGTCGAAGGTGGCTTGCAGCGTTGGGGCGGTTACCGGAGCCGCGGGGGCCGAAGGGGAAGGAGACATAGCGTGGGGCATGGTGGCTGGGAAGAGCAGGCTCTCAAGTTCGGGAAGGAGCAGAGGAAAACCAAATCATATGATTTAACTGATAAATTATTTAATTATGTAAATAATCAATATGTTTGATATATCACCGGGTCCGGGTTGCTGGCCGGGATGGGTACGGTTTCCAACAAATCTGGCCGGGCTTCGGCATTAGCATATGGGTATCATTCGGCTGTTGCTGGCTATTGCGGTGGTCATTGCGCACTCAACTTCCATTTTCGGCTTTCGCATGGTGGAGGGGGCCATTGCCGTGCAGGCCTTTTACATCATCTCGGGCTTTTACATGGCGCTAGTGCTCAACGAGAAATACGTGGGACAGGCCCATTCTTACCGGCTGTTTATCACCAACCGGCTGCTGCGCCTCTACCCCATCTACTGGGTGGTGCTGGCCCTGAGCGTGCTCGGCAGCGTGGGCGGCTACTGGCTGACGGGCAACCCGTTTAAGCTCTCGGCCTACTTCGACGCGCTGCCCTACATCCAGCCGGGTGCCCTGGCCTACCTCGTGCTGACCAACCTGGTGGTGGTAGGGCAGGACGCGGTATTTTTTCTGGGCCTGAATCCGCAGACCGGCGGGCTGTTTTTTGCGCCCGACTTTCACGCCACCAAGCCGCCGGTGTACATGTTCATGTTTTTGCCCCAGGCCTGGACGCTGGGCGTGGAAATCCTGTTTTATCTGGTGGCGCCGTTTCTGGTGCGCCGCCGCGTGAGCGTGCTGGTGCTGCTGGCCCTGGGCAGCCTGGCCATCCGGCTGGGCCTGCACCAGCTGGGGCTGTCCAACGACCCGTGGAGCTACCGGTTTTTCCCGTCCGAAATCCTGTTTTTCCTGGTGGGCGCCATCTGCTACCGGGCCTATCTGGTGCTGAAAACCCGGCCGGTAGACTGGCGCGTGTACCAGGCCATGCTGGGCGCGGCCCTGCTGGTGCTGCTCAGCTACCACTGGCTGCCCACCGATCTGCCCAAGCGGGTGCTGTACTACCTGTTTTTTGCCCTGTCGGTACCCTTCCTGTTTATCCTGACCAAGAAAAGCCGCCTCGACTACCGCCTCGGCGAGCTGTCGTACCCGGTCTACATCTCCCACATGTTCACGGGCTCCGTCGTGAAGCTGGTCCTGGATAAGGCCCACGTGCCCGAAGCTTGGTTCGGGCTGGTGCTGGTGGTCGTCACGGTGCTGTTTTCGCTGGTGCTGGTGCGCTTTATTGCCGAGCCCGTGGAGCGCTACCGGCAGCGGCGGGTTCGCCGGTTCCAACAGCCCGAACCGACTCCGGAAGCCCACTTGGGTCCTACTGTAATGGTCTTGCCGGCCTGAGCCGAACCCATCGATAGCACATGAGTACCCAGCCTGACTTACCCCACACCTATGCTTAAATCCTTACTCACCATCAGCCTGGCGCTGACGGCCGGCCAAGCTGTAAGCCAGCAAATGTTCAACAGCTCCCGCAGCAACTACTCCGGCCTGACGGGCGTGAGCTGGAACCCGGCCACGGTGGCCGACAACCGCTACGTGGTGCAGCTGCAGCTCTGGGGTATCGATGCCCACGCTACCAACACAGCCTACCGCTACACCGGCGCCTGGAGTATGACCAGCCCCGACACCGACCTGGACCTGGATCAGAAGTTTTTGACCCGCCGCGTCGACGACAAGACCAGGCGGGTGAGTGCCGGGCTCAACGTGCGCGGCCCGGGCCTGCTGGTGCGGGCTGGGGCCAAAGGCGGCCTGGCCTTCGGCACGCGGGTCCGCTCGGCCATGCAGGCCAACGAGGTAGCCGATCCGCTGATTCAAAGCGCCGTGGATGGCTTCAAGACCCGCGGCCGGTCGGCCGACAACACCTTTAATGTGAACCTGAACCTGCTGGCCGAATGGGACCTCACCTACGGCCGCGTGGTGGTCGACAACGGCTCGCACTTCCTCAAAGCGGGCCTGACCGCCAAGCGCCTCATCGGCTTCGGCTCGGCTTTCCTGCAGAGTCGCAAAACAGATTACGAAATCGTGCCCCGCACCGCGGCTACCGGCGACTCCACGTTTCGGCTCAACCGGCTGGAAGCGGCTTTCGGCTATTCCAACCCCAAAGCTTTCGATGACCTGACGGCCAACAAGCTCACCGAGATGCTCACGGGCGGCGGAGCCCCGGGCGGGGGCTGGGGCCTGGACCTGGGCGTGGTGTACGAAAAGCGGTCTGCCTCGGAGCAGTATCGCTACATCGACAAAAAAGGCGTGGAGAAAATCGACAACTCCCGCAACAAGTACCGCTACCGGCTGTCGGCCGCTATTACCGACCTGGGCAGCGTGCTCTACGATAAGGAAGCCGTGGCGTACAACGACATCAAGGCCACCAACACCAGCGTGAGCGAGGCCGACCTGGAAGACATCGACTTCGATAACTTCGATACCCGCCTCAACCGCATCCTGCGCACCCAGACCCACACCCGGGAATCCCGGTTTCGCGCCGGACTGCCCACGGCCCTCAACCTCGACGCCGACTACCGGCTGAGCCGGCACCTGTACGCCAACGCCTCCCTGAGCCAGGGCCTGCGCGGCCGCTACGCCGTTGGCATGCGCGCCTTTTCCTTCGTGGCCCTCACGCCCCGCTACGAAAGCAACTGGCTGGAGCTGGCGGCGCCCATCTCGCTCATCAACGGCTATTCTACCTTCACCTACGGGCTGATGCTGCGGGTGGGCGCCATCACCATCGGCTCCAATGATTTGTCGCCCCTGTTTGGCTCCAGCAGTCCGTACGGGGCCAATGCTTACGCGCAGGCAGCATTCAGCCTGGCCAACAGGGGGGCGAAAACGAAAAAGCACGGTCCGGCGCGCCTGCCGAACGCCACCAAGTAGCGCCGCCCGCTACGACTGCTTGCGGTGGGTTTTGAGATACTCCTTCGCCTCGCGGTACTGGGGCGTGTCGTGGTCGGCCTTGTCTTCGACCTCGGAGTAGTAGCGCAGGGCAGCCGGAATATCGTGAGCGTCCTCGGCCAGGCGGGCCAGGCTCAGCAGGGCCGCCTGGCAAAAGCCGCTGCTGGCTTCGCCGGTGCTTTCGGCAAATACCACGCAGCGCTGGAAGTATTCCTTGGCCTGGGCGTCCTCGTGGCGCTGCAGCATGAGCGTGCCCAGAAAGTAGGTGGCGTACCGCCCGCTGATGGCCTCGAAGCCGACGTACCCCTTGTTCAGCTTATCCAGCATTTCACGGCTGATTCGCTCGCACTCTATCTGGTCGTTCTGGTGAAAGCACAGCAGGGCGTAAAAGCGCTGGAAGTAGGCGTTGTCGGGGAAATTGTTGGCCAGGTAGCGGGCCGTGGGCAGGGCGGCCCCCGTGTTTTTCTCCTCGTCGAAGAGAATCTTCATCAGAAAAAACTTGGCCTCCGGACCCGTGTAGAAGCCGTTGGCGGCCACGTTGCGCAGCTGCCCCAGGCCCAGCTGCTTGTTGCCCTTCGGAAAGAACAGCATGATGGGCCGCAGCAGCGGGTAGTTGTCGGCAATCCAGATCTGGTAGTAGTTGATCAGGGCCTGCCCGAACAGGAACTCGGGGCTCAGGCCGTTGGCTTCCTTGCTTTTCTGCAGGTAGTCGAGGGCGTGGCGGCTGCTGAAGGTGGCCCGGCTCCAGTTTTTGCGCTCGGCATTCAGGCGGGCATCGAAGCCATAGCCGGCCGACAGGAAAAACAGCGCCTCATAGTTGCGGGCGTCCTGCTTGTAGAGGCCCTCGGCCTTGGTGATGGTAGTGTCCATGTAGGCGAAGAAGATCTTGTCGTACTTCTTCTCCTGCAGGTTGGTGGGCATGATTTTCCACCACTGGCTCAGGCCCATCAGCAGGTAGGGCAGCGGGTGCTGGGGGTAGCGGCGGCGCAGGGAGCGAAACTGCCGCTCAGCCTTATCGAACTTGAAGTTATAGAGGTTGCGCACGGCCCCGTCCAGCTCCAGCTGAATGTCCTTGTCGAGCAGCAGCCAGCCCTGGGTGTTGGCGGTGGGCGCCACGTCCACGTTGCCGAGGTCCACGCTGGGCATAGCCGGCACCCGCAGCGTGTCCGGGCGCTGGGCGTAGCTGAGCCAGGGCGTCAGCACGAGCACTATCACCAGAAGAAAACTGTTTCGAACCATGCTACGGAATTTCACTACCACTACCGCGAAGATAGCAGCGGCCCGGACTTAGCCCGTCGCGGCCGGGCCGGCCACTGCTTGCTGCTGAAGGACAATATTTTGGGCAAACCTGTTCGTGGGGCTACACTAATTCTTGGCCGCCGGTGTTAGCGCAGAGCCCCGCCGGGTCGGCCCCAACCGGCGGCGCTACTCCATTTATTGCTTTTGCTGCATGCTGCACCGCTTTATCCAGTCGCTTCGCCCCCTGACTCAGCGGCGGCGGTCGGTTTTTGACGGGGTCCGGCGGCGCGGGCTGCTGCTGGGGCTGAGCTTGGGGGTGGCAGCCCTGCCGCCGCCGCTGCCGCCTCTGCCGCCCCTGGTGCTGCGGGCCGCGCCCCTGCGGCTGAGCGCCCCGCAGTTTTACGTGGCCGCGGTGGTCGATGCCCGCGCCGACCGCAAAGCCGTGGCCTACCTGCTGCTGCCGCCGGCCCGGGCCGGGGCGGCGGCAGCAGCCCAGCCCGTCGATTTTGCCGGCGGCGGCCGGGCCGCCATTCAGCAGTTTATGCAGCAGAGCGGACCACAAGCAGCGGCAGGGCGGCGGGCCGTGACGGTGCGCCTGACCAAGTGCCTGGTCACGGAAGCCGCCGGGCCGGGCGCCGCCGGGCAGGTGCAGGGGCAGGTGACGGTGGCCCTGGCCTTTGAGTGGCAGCGCAACGGGCAGCCCGTGTACCTGACCGAGTACCACGCCTCCGCCCGCTACGGACGCCCGGCCGGGCAGCTGACGGTGGTGGAGCCCACGCTGCGCACGGTGCTGGGCAACGGCCTGCGCTACCTCAACGCCTGGCTGCTGGCCGCCGACGGCCACAACCCCCGGGTAGCGCAGGGAGTGCGCGTCACGTTCCGGGACTACACCACCAACACCGACCCGGACACGCTGTTCTACGCTCCGGACCATCGCCTGATCCGGGCCGACTTTCAGGGGCCACAGCGGCCGGGGCGGTTTGTGGCGGCCGTATTTCCGAGCTTTTCCTTCAGCGCCCGCCCCACGTTCGAGCAGGGCTTCGTGCACCTGGCCGTGCAGACCAAGGTGTTTGTGGTGCGCCAGTCCTCCTGGATTTCGCCGGCTGCCAGCAATGAGGCCGAGGTGCTCAACCACGAGCAGCGGCACTTCGACCTGGTGAAGCTGGTGGCCGAGCGGTTCAAGCACAAGATTCAGTCCGCCCGCCTCACCGTAGACGACTTCAACGCCACGATTCAGCTGGCTTACTTCACTTCCTTCCAGGAAATGAACCGCCTGCAGGAGCAGTACGACCGCGAAACCAGCCACGGCACCAACGCCGCCGCCCAGCAGGCCTGGAACCGGCGCCTCGATGCCGAGCTGCGCGCCCTGCCGCCCCTGCGATAGTCGGCCGGGGCTATGAGGACGCGGCACCAGCCACAAAAAAGCGGCGCCAACCCGAGGGTTGGCGCCGCTTTTTATAAGATAGGGATAAACGCTTTCTTTCGATCGAAAAGGAGGATAGGAACCAGGGTTTTGTTTCGGAGCGAAGCCCGCCGTTTTGCGACTGGGAATGATACAAAACAACTACATTGAGCTGGCACCCCCGCAATTACTCGACCAGCCGACCGATAAATCCGACCAGTGCCGGCCGTGGGTTTTTTAGTCGAAAAAAAAACCCATTTGGTCGAAAGCGGCGGGCTGAAAACTCGCCAGCTGGCCGAAAAACTCCCACCTTGCAGCTATGCAACCAGAAGACTCTGACCGGCCCAGCCGTTTTCCGCTGGCCTTTGAGCTCCTGCTGTGGGTGGTATACGTCGGCCTGTACAAGTACTCGTGGTACATCGAAAAAGTACCGGGCCACCCCCCCGGCCGCTCCGACTTTCCCTACCCGCACCTGGCCGTTTTTGCGGTGCTGGCCACGCTCTACGTTATTCCCTACTACCGCTGGGTGCTGCCGGCGCTGTTGCAGCGCCGCCGCTACTTTCTGCTGCTGAGCGCCACGCTGCTGTACTTCTGGCAGGCTTCCCGGATTGATTACCAGCTCACCGTCCGGCTCTTCAGCTTTCTGGCTACCCGCAGCCCGGCGCTGGCCGGCCTGACTGCGCTGCCGCCCTGGTGGAACCTGGAGCTGCCGGTATTCGATTTGATCAGCTTTAGCTGCGTGGCCTTCGCGCGGCTGTCGTTCAGCCACGAAACGCGCCGTCGCCACCTGGAAAAGGACAACCTTGCCCTGCAGCTCGAGCAGCTCAAGGGCCAGCTCCAGCCCCACTTCCTGTTTAACACGCTCAACAGCATCTATGGCCTGAGCCTGACCGGCTCGCCGGAAACGCCGCGCTTTATCCTGCTGCTCTCGGAGCTGATGCGCTACGTGCTCTACGACAGCGGCAAGGAGTACATTGCCCTGCCCGAAGAAGTCACGTTCATGGAAAACTACTTCGAGATTGAGCAGCGCAAGTACCCCGATGCCCGCATCCGCTTTACCACCACGGGCACGCTCACCCGGCTGCAGGTACCGCCGCTGCTGCTGCTGCCCCTGGTCGAAAACAGCTTCAAGCACGGGCGCCACCACCACTCCGACCAGGGCTGCGTGGAAGCCACGCTCATCACCTCTGCCCACCGCCTGCAGTTCACCATCGAAAACGACATGCTGCCCGAGCCGCCCCCGGCTACGCCCAGGCGCAGCGGCGGCATCGGGCTGGTCAACATCCGCCAGCGCCTGAACCTGTACTACCCCGACGCCCACGAGCTGCTGCTCATGACCCTGCCCAACGGCCGGTTCCGGGCCCAGCTCACGCTGCAGGTATAAGCAGCCGGCGGCACTGGTATCTTTGCTTTTTGTTTTTGCTTTCTATGACCAATAGCCCGGCCCCCGTCCGTTGCCTGATCGTTGATGATGAGCCGCTGGCGCATCAGGTGCTCACCCAGTTCATCAGCCAGACGCCCGGCCTGACGCTGGCGGGCAAGTGCCGCAACGCCATGGAGGCCTTCGAGCACCTGCAGCAGCACCCCGTAGATCTGCTGTTTCTGGACATTGAGATGCCGCTGGTCACGGGCCTGCAGTTTCTGAAAAGCCTGGGCAAGACGGCCCCCAAGACCATCCTGACCACCGCCTACCGCGAGTACGCCTACGAGGGCTACGAGCTGGACGTGCTCGACTACCTGCTCAAGCCGTTTTCCTACGAGCGGTTTGTGAAGGCCATCAGCCGGCTGCCGGCCGCCCAGCCCCGGCCGCCGGCCGACTCCGCCGAGGAGAAGTTTGTGCTGGTAAAGGAGCGCCAGGGGCTGCTCAAGGTCAGCCACCGCGACATTGTGTACGTGGAGGGCAGCAAGGACTACGTCAAAATCACGGCGGCCACCAAAACCTACCTGCTGCACCAGACCATGAAGGAGATGGTGCCGCTGCTGGGTCCGGGCTTTCTGCGCGTCCACCGCTCCTTTATCGTGGCCGCTTCGCACATCAAGCTGCTCCAGCTCGAACACGTGGTGCTCAACGACGGCACCCTGATTCCCATCAGCAACTCCTACAAGGCCGAGCTGCTGGCCTATTTCAGGAAGTAGCGCCGCCCGCTAGTCATTCACCGGCATTTCGGCCAGGCTGCCCAGCTGGAGCTCCAGCACCGTGTAGCCGCCGGTAGTCCGCTTGCTGCGGTCGGCGGCGTCCTGGGGGCTGAGGCGGCGGCGGACCTCCCAGGCGGCGGGCATGCCGTCGTGGTCGGCGGCGGGGGCCGGATTTCTTTGCCCAAACGATGCCGGCAACGTTGCCGGCGGGCTACTTTGGGGGAAGGTCTCCGGATGAAATGCCGATATTTGGGGCCGGCGCCCAGTGGCCCCGCCCGGATTTTCCTATTCTGCACCCGTATTCCATGGACGTAAAAGACAGCAACGGCACCCCGCTTACCGAAGGCGACTCGGTCACGCTCATCAAAGACCTGAAGGTGAAAGGCTCGTCGCTGACGCTCAAGCGCGGCACGCTGGTCAAGAACATCCGCCTGACCAACAGCGCCGAGGAAATCGAGGGCCGCGCCGGGGGCACCACGATGGTGCTCAAAACCCAGTTTCTGAAAAAAGCCTAGGTGGAAGCTGCCCGGACCACCACGGCCGAAGCCGTCGTCCGCCCCGAGCCGCACCGCCACTTTCTGGTGCACAAGCCCTTCGGCTACCTCAGCCAGTTTGTGTCCGACCTCAAGAAGAAAAAGGTGCTGGGCGCGCTGCACGACTTCCCGGCCGGCACCATGGCCATCGGCCGCCTCGACGAGCACAGCGAAGGCCTGCTGCTGCTCACCACCGACGGCCGCATGAGCGAGCAGGTGCGCAGCAGGAAGATCGAGAAGGAGTACTACGCCCAGGTCGACGGCCTGATTACCGACGCGGCCGTGGCCCGGCTGCAGCAGGGCGTCGAAATCGGGATTCGCGACGTGAAGTACCAGACCCTGCCCTGCCGGGCCTGCCGCCTGGCTACGGCGCCCGACTTTCCGGCCCGCACCCGCAAGATCCGCGACGACCGGCACGGACCGACCAGCTGGGTTTCCATCACCCTGACCGAGGGCAAAAACCGGCAGATCCGCAAGATGACGGCGGCCGTGGGTTTTCCGACCCTGCGCCTGCTGCGCGTGCGGGTCGGGACGCTGGTGCTGGGGACGCTGGCGGCGGGCGAGGTGCGCGAGGTAGCGCATTTTTCGCTGCCTGCGTAACAAGCAACTGCCGAAGCTTTGGTATATTCGTCCCTGGCTAGGTTTTGCCGCCTGCCGCCACCGGATTTCTGCGCCGGGAATTCCGGGCCATCTTCATACTGAATATGGCCTGAACTTTCACCCCGGCGTAGCTGTCTTAAACTATCCACCGGTTCTCTGCGCTGCTTCTACGTTTTGGGAAGCCCCGCAGATCGAACAACTAACTACATCCACCCAGCATGGCCAGGTCCCAAGCCTCCTTCGGCAAGAAGGAAAACGAGAAGAAACGTCAGAAAAACAAAAAAGAGAAGGAAGAGCGCAAGGAAGAGCGCCAGGCCAACGCCAAGAAGGGTCAGAACCTGGAAGAGATGCTGGCCTACGTGGATGAGAACGGCAACATCTCCACCACCCCGCCCGACCCTACCAAGCGCAAGGAAATCAACGCCGAGGACATCCAGCTGGGCGTGCCCAAGCAGGAAGACATGGACCCGGCCGACCTGATCCGCAAGGGCACCGTCACGTTCTTCAACGACTCGAAAGGCTACGGCTTCATCAAGGACTCGGAGACCGGGGAAAGCATTTTCGTGCACGCCAACTCGCTCAGCGGCCCGATCAAGGAAAACGACAAGGTGACTTTCGAGGTGGAAATGGGCCCGAAAGGTGCCAGCGCCACCGGCGTGAAGATGGCCGTTTAGCCCTTCTACGCTCCCAGCATGCCAAGAGGCCGAAGCTCCCGCAGCTCCGGCCTCTTGGCGTTCAACGGCTCCCAAGAACCTGGAGCACAACCCGGCGGACATTGCCAGATCGGGCCGGAAGACGCACTAGGCCGGACGCATACGGCCGGGAAGCACACGCCGACCCGCGCCGGCGGCGCTGCCGTACCCAGCCGGCTAGCCCGAAGGAGCCGGAGCTGGTGGCGTGGCGCTTCTACCGGCGCGGCTGCACCAGCAGGTCGCCACTGTCGACGGCGCCCGTGCGGACGGTCCGGCGGCGGCTCCCGCGCACGAGCTCAAACCGGGTGAAGTAGGCCGGCAGCCCCTCCACGTTCATCGTCGCGCCCGTGCGCAGCTCATAGTGCAGGTGGGGGAAATAAGAGCTGCCCGACGAGCCCAGGCGGGCTACCACCTGGTCGGCCCGCACCTGGTCGCCGACTTTCACCACCACGCTGTTCTGGCGCAGGTGGCCCAGCAGGCTGAACTCCCCGTTGCCGTGGTCGAGCACCACGTAGTTGCCGTAGAGCAGCAGCGGATCCTTGCCCACCATGGCGCGGGGGTCGAAGTAGTCCTGGCCGTTGTCGTTGTCGGGCTGGGCACTGTAGGCGGCTACTACACGGCCCGCGGCCGGGGCGTGCACGGGCTGGTCGAAGCCGGGGTAGTCGGTGTTTTTCCTGCCCTCGCCCGAGTGGGTTTCCCCTTTTTCATTCACCACCACGAAGTCGTGGGCGTAGCGCATGAAGTTGGTGCGGATGCCGACCTGCCGGGCTACGGGGTGCAGGTAGTCGAGGCGGCGGTGGTGGGCATTTTCGTCGTGGCCGTCCCAGACCAGCAGGCGGCCCGAAACCGGGATTTTCAGGGCGGCCCGGGGCTGGTACCGCTCGGGGCGCACGTCCAGCTGCTGGGTGACCTTCCGGCGCCGGGCATCCTGAAACTCGAAGGTGTAGGCCAGCCGGGCCACCTCCACATCGGGGGCAAAAAAGTGGAAGGGGTTAAATACCAAAGCCGTTTGGCCCGGCGCAAACACGCGGTGCGACAGGCTGCTCACCGCCGGGCTGAAGCCGTTGTTGTCCACGAACTTGCGCACCACCAGCGCCCCGGCCTGATCGTAGACCGACACCTCCACCTTGGCCAGCCACAGCGAGTCGGGGCCGGCCTGCACGGCAAAGTCGAAGTTGAGGTGGGAGCCGGCCCGCTCCTCCAGAAACACGCGCGTCGGCGCGACGGTCACGCTGACGGGGCCGGGGCCGGAGAGAAAAGCAGCGGGCAGCAGGGCGGCGGCCAGGCGGCCGGCCCAGAAAAGAAAGAGAAGCATAGCCAAGGGTTGAGTACGGCGGGGCAGACACCGGCCCGGCCGGAACCGTTGCCCGGGGACCCGCAAAATATTCATTATCGGCTATACCCCGGCAGCCGGGCCAAAGCCGTAGTTCAGCGCCCGGCCCGGGCGTACTGCCGGCGCCAGGGGCCACTGCTACGCCACTATCCCAGTTCTTCTTATGAAATACCTGCTGCTGTTGCTGGCGGTGCTGGCGGTGCTGGCTGCCCCGGCCGCCCGCGCCCAGACCAAGCCCGCCGAGCTGCTCCTGCTGGGCACCTTCCACTTCCACAATCCCGGCCTGGACCTGGTCAAAACCAAGTCCTTCGATATCCTGGGGCCCAAAGCTCAGGCCGAGCTGGAAACCATGACCGACAAAATCAGCCGGTTTCACCCCACCAAGATCTTTGTGGAGGCGCCATGGGACAAGCAGACCGAGCTGGACACCCTGTACCGGCACTACCTGCGCGGGGATTACGAGGCCTACATCCAGGGCCGGTTTCCGGAGCAGCGGCGGGCCTTCTACCGTAAGAATGAGATTATGCAGCTGGCCTTCCGGGCGGGCAAAAAGGCCGGCGTGCCCCGCATCTACGGGCTCGACTACACCAAGACGGCATTTCCCTACGACAGTGTGATAAAGGCCATGCAGGCCGCCCACCAGCAAGGGCTGATTCAGGCAATCGAGGCCACCTTCAAAGCTGTGGAGGCCGACCAGAACCGGAAAATTGCCACCTTCTCGCTCACCCAGCTGCTGCTCGACTTCAACACGCCCCAGAGCCTGACGGCCAACAAGCGCGTGTATATCGACAAGCTGAACCGGGCCGGGGCCGTGGGCGACTTCGCCGGGCCCTACCTCGTGTCGGAGTGGTACCGCCGTAACCTGTACATGTTTTCCATTGTGCAGAAAACCATGACGCCCGCCGACGGCAAAGCCGTGGTGCTGGTAGGCGCCGGCCACGCGGCCATGATGCGGGAGTTTGCCGAACTGGACCCGCGCTTTCGCCTGCGGGAACTGAAGGACGTGCTGGGCAAGTAGGCCCGGCGGCTCCGCGCCCGGGGCGGAGAAGCCCAACGACCAGACCAGCGCCCCACGGGCCCGAACGCACCACGGCCACTGCCTGTCCGGGCAGTGGCCGTGGTGCGTGGAAGTGGCAAGCAGCCGGCTAGCTGCTGGCTTCCATGGCGGTCAGGTGCTCTTGGGCGCTGGCGGCGTCAGTGGCTGGCACGGCGGCCGAGATGCTCTGGGTCCGCTTGGCCAGGTAGCTCAGGCCCAGGGCCACCAGGGCCGTGCCGCCCACTACTTTCTGGGTGGTGCTCAGCCGGCTCAGGGTGCCGCCTTTGCCCAGCTTGCGCAAGGACTTGGCGGCCCGGCCGAGCAGACCTTTCTTACCGGCTTTGGCTTTGTTGTTTTTCGTCTTTTTCATGGCAGGGGGGCAGTAAAGTGAAAAGGCAGATATCAGTGGGGGCCGCTACGCGTCCTCGTCGGGGCGGGCAGACGGCGGGCGGGAAGCGTTGCGGGCTTTGCCGGGCTTGAGGCCGGCTTTGGCATGTTTGTGACCCTTGTTGGACGCGGGCCGGGCCGGAGCGGTTTCCCCCGCCTCATCGTCGTTGGGCTCCACTACCTGGGCGGTGGCAACCTGGGGCAGCCGGAAGCTGAAGCCCGAGCCGGCAGCATCCTGCTTGAGCTTGTTGAGGTAGAGCAGGCCGGCGGCCAGCAGGGCCGTACCGCCCACCAGCTTCTGCCCGGTGCTGAGCTTGGCTATTTCCCTGGTCACTTTCCGAAACTGCCGCACCGACTGGGCCGCGATGCTGAACAGGTCGTCGGCCACGTCGTCGGCAGGCTTGGAGCGCTTCTTTTTATGCTTGTTCTTGGCCATGGCGTAATGCAGAATAGCGGGCGGGAGGAGGACCGATGCCGGGGTAGGGCGCGAAAGAAGGTATTCGCAAGCGGCGCCCGAAAGGTTACCATCCGGCGGGCAATACCCGGCGGTTGATACCCGGCCCGGCCCCTACCCCCGCTCACTCCCGGTCGAAGTTGGCCCGCTTGCCCAGGGCGGCCAGCCGCACGGTTTCGGCCACGCGGCGGGCGCGGGTTTCGGGCTGCCGGGCGCCCAGCACCCAGGTCAGAATCATTTTGCGGGCCGAGAGCGAGAAGGCCGCAAAGCACCGGTCGGCCCCGGGCTCGGCGGCCAGGGCCGCGGCCAGGTCGGGCGGGACGGCGCCGGCTTCGGCCGCGTCGAGGCTTTCCCAGGAGCCGTTTTGCTTGGCCGCTTCGATGGCGGCCCGGCCGGCGGGCAGCAGCCGGCCGGCGGCGTCGAGGCGCGCCAACCGCTCCTTGTTGACGCGGCTCCACCCGCTGCGGGGCTGGCGCGGGGTAAACAGCAGCTGGCTCCGCTCGTCGTCCAGGCGGCGGGGCCAGGAGTCGATCCAGCCGAAGCACAGGGCCTCTTCCACCGCCTCGGCATAGCGCACGCTGGGCTGGGCGGCGGCCTTTTTGCAGTAGACCAGCCACACTCCGGGGCTGCCGGCGTGGTGGTCGATGAGCCACTGCCGCCACTCGGCACGGCTGGCGGGCTGGGTCTGGACGTAGGTATCGGGGCGGGCCATAGGATGAAGATAGCGGGTCGGCGCCGGCAAACCCGTACTTTACGCCCTGCTGCTTTCCTTATCCCGCTATATGCTTTCCGTATCTATCAAGGCGGTGCTGCTGGCCGGCCTGCTGCTGCTGCTGACGGGCGCCGCCCAGGCCCAGGCCCCGCCTGCCGACGCCGCGCTGAGCTCGTTCTACGACCAGCTCAACGCCTACCGCACCGCCCGCTACCAGCCCCTGCCCGACCTGGAAGCCCTGAGCCTGCCCTCCTCCTTCTCGGGTGCCGACCTGCGGGCCCTGAACCTGCAAAGCCGCCACATCGTGCGCGTGGATCTGGTCTACACCGCCTTTCGCCTGAACCCAACGTTTAACCAGCGCCAGCTCAACCTGAGCCGCATCCGCAACCTGGCCGCGGGCGTGCCGGGGCTGCTCCAGGATGAGTCGGTGACCTGGACGCTGGTCGAGCAGACCGGCTGCGGCAGCCCGGCCGAGTGCCAGCCGTTTTTCCACGGCTTCGTGGTGTACGTGGCCCGGCACGCCACGGCCGCCGCCAGCCGCGCCGACCTCGACAGCCTGACCCGCAAGCTGCGCCTGCTGGACAGGAAGCTCCCCAAAAAGAAGAAAGGCCAGGGCAAGAGAGTGGCCTGCAACCTGCCCATGAGCCGGTTTACCGTTCGCCAGATGGCCCACCACCTGCGCCAGGCCTACACCTGTGCCGAGCGCACCCCGCAGATTGTGAAGTTTCAGCTTACGGTGGATGAGCACGGCAAAACCCGGCGGGTGCAGGTGCAGCCCCCCCGCACGCCCCTGTGCGCGGAGGCGCTGGAGGAGGCCATCCGCCGGAGCGTGGTATTTGCCTCGGGCTTCCCCATTAACCGCCGGCAGTTTGGCTTTACCGTGAAGGGGGCCGTGCGCCTGCCGGTACGGGGGTGGCGGCCGTTGGCCGGGCCCGACCTGGCCATCACCAGCTTCGCCCTGCCCGACTCGGCCGCCCGGCTCTACCGGGTGTTTCTGAGAAAGCGCAACCGCCAGCACAAAAACGACTATTGCGAGGCCCGCATCACCCGGACCGGAGAGCTGCTGGCCGCCGCCGACACCACCGGCGACGAATTGCCGCTGCCCGCTGACGCCAACGTGGTGAGCCGGGTGATGCAGCGCCACCCCGAGTGGCCCAAGGAAGTGGTGGTGACCGACGTGACGGGCAGCATGTTCCCCTACACCTACGACCTGCTGGCCTGGCTGCAGCTCAGCGCCCTCGACGAGCAGAAAACCTTCGTCTTCTTCAACGACGGCAACGACGCGCCCGACAAGGACAAGCGGGTGGGCAAAACCGGCGGCCTCTACCACGTGAAGACCGACAGCTATGAGCCCATCAAAAACAAGCTCATCGAGGCCATGAAGGGCGGCGGGGGCGGCGACGCGCCCGAAAACGACGCCGAGGCCCTGCTCTACGCCCACCGCCTCACCTCCGACTCCACCGACGTGATCCTGATTGCCGACAACTACACCTTCCCCCGCGACGCGAAGCTGCTCAAAAACACCACGGCCCACGTGCGCATCATCCTCTGCGGGGTGCGCGACTACATCAACCCCCGCTACCTGGCCCTGGCCCGGCAGCACGGCTTCACCCTGCACACCATCGAGGGCGACATCAAGGACCTGAGCAAGCTGGTCGAGGGCCAGATCATCACCATCCAGGGCCAGCAGTACGAGGTGACCAAAGACGGGTTTAAGCTGGTGCAGAAGACGTAGCGGCCGCCCGGCCGCCGCCCCGCCCAAAACCGGATACCCTAGCCGGGGCGGCTACCCGGCCCAAGGCTGTACCAGTGATTTCAGCAAACCAAAAACGCTCCTACAGGAGTTGTATGAGTGTTTTCAAAAACACATAACTGCTCATACAAGACTTGTATCGGTGATTTGAATATTCTATACTTAGTCATACAAACTCCCCGGCCCATGCTTCCTCCCCCGGCTGATTCTCTGAACGTGCTGGCGCGCATCCGGCGCTGGTTTGGCCTGCGGCAAGACGAGCTAGCCGAATACCTGGGTATCAGCCCGGTGCTGGTGCATAGCGTCGAAACCGGCCGCCGCCCCCTGAGCCAGGCCGTGGGAGAGGCCATGCTGCCCCTGGCCCGGCAGCTGCCCGAGCCCATTGCCCTGCTCGATGCGCCCCTGCCCACCACCCTACCCCCGAACGCCCCGGCCCCCGATGCGGGAGAGTTGAGCTTCCGCCGCCGCGTGTGCCTGCAGCGCGCCGCCCGCCTGCGCGCCCAGGCCGGCAAGCTGGCGCACCGGGCCCACCACGCCCACCGCTGGCAGCAGGCCCTGCCCGCCCTGCTGCCCCCACCC
Organism: Hymenobacter algoricola; assembly: GCF_039539525.1. NCBI lineage: Bacteria > Pseudomonadati > Bacteroidota > Cytophagia > Cytophagales > Hymenobacteraceae > Hymenobacter > Hymenobacter algoricola. The sequence goes on from NZ_BAABDH010000003.1 coordinate 162,192, forward strand.
ACGGCCCCCGCCGCCGAGCACGCCGCCTGGCTGACCCGCTGGCTGCACCGCCGCGCCCGCCCGCTGTCGGCCACCGATGTCACGCGCTGGCACCGGCTGCTGGCCCAGGCCCGCGCCTGTGAGGCCGAAGCCGCCGCCCTGGCGGGCCAGTAGCGAGTGCCAGTGGGAAAAGCGGGCCGCCAACGGCGCTTGTCAGCAGCCCGGGCTCGCCTTTGGTCATGTCACAAAAAAAGCCTCAATGGCCTTTACCCAAGCCGTCGGCCTTCCTATGTTCGGGTATCTCTAACCTTAACCATTTTTACCAATGCCACTAGATTACACCACCCTCACCACCCGCGCCGAGTGCGACGCGGCCACCGTCGAAGTCGACTTCGAGCTGCTCTCCTACACGGTGCGCGATGCCAACATCGACCTGTCGGAGGAGCGCGCCGACCGTTCCCAGGCCAGCATTGCCGCCCAGCTGAGCGTGCTGGACACCCGCATTGCCACGGCCGAGGCCATCCTGGGCCTCACCACCATCGACGCCGAAACCCGCGAGCAGAAAACGCTGGAGCGCGACACGGCGCTGGCCCAGCGCAAGAAGCTGCTGAAGCGCGCCAAGCAGACCACCAGCGTCACCCACTTCCTGGCTGACGTGGGCGTGGAGCAGATTGCCAGGCAGGTCGAGGTGCTCACCGCCGTGAAAGCCGGCATCGCCCAGCACCGCACCACGCTGCCGGCGTAGGGAGGTGCTGAGTAGCTCTAAGCCGCCCGTTGCGGATGCAGCGGGCGGCTTTTTGGTGGAATGCTGCCCACGGACTCCGCCGCCACCCGGCCGGCGGCGGCGGCACAGACTACCGGGTTTGCTTTTTACTTCCGGGGCCAGCTTGCAAAATGATTTCCGGTTATGCCGAATACCAGACCTTTTTGAATACTTTTAGCTTCCTCAACTCATTTCCCACTCTTCTCCCGAATTCCCCATGATCAAGCGTCTTCTCAGCTTCCTTCTGTTGGTTGGCTTACTGCTGACCGCCACCACCACTATCCAGGCCGCGCCCAACCCCGATGCCGTCATCGGCGTCTGGAAAAACGGGGAAGGCACCGGCATGGTCCAGATTTATAAGAAGGGCAACAAGTACTACGGCCGCATTGTGTGGCTCAAGGTGGCCAACAACCCCGACGGCACGCCCCGCACCGACGTCAACAACCCTGACGAAACCAAGCGCAAAAACAAGCTGAAAGGCCTGGAAAACATGCGCGAGTTCACCCAGACCGAGGAGAACAAGTGGGAGAACGGCAAAATCTACGACCCCAAGAACGGCAGCGACTACAGCTGCGAAATGACCATGACCGACCCGAACACCCTGGAGGTGCGGGGCTTTATCGGCGTGTCCCTGTTCGGCCGTACCGACGTGTGGAAGCGGCAGGTGAAGAAGTAGTAGCCCTGCCCTTCTGACCGGCCCCGGCGGCTCCGCTCCGGCGGGCCGCCGGGGCCGGTCTTTTTGTTTATTTTCCACTTCTTTCCTGCTGCATGAATCAACGCTACCTTTCGCTCCTGGCCCTGCTGCTGGCCACGGCTCCCGCCCTGGCCCAGGTTACGGACACCACCACGACGGCCCCGCCGGCCCTGGAAAACTTCGACGAGTTTGGCGACGTCAGCGCCGGCGGCGGCACCTACAACACCCAGAAGGTGCTGTATATCTCGCCCACCAAGCTTATTTCGGTGGGCTACGAGGCCCAGCTGCCCTACACGCTGACCTCGACGGGCCAGCACACGCTTATCAACAACGGCGAGCCTTCGGTGGCCGAGACCAAGATCAACTCGGCCCGCGGCCTGCGGCTGGCGTTCAACGCGCCGGTGATTTCGCGCAACAACCTCATCGTGAACCTGGGCCTGACGTACTGGAACACCGGCCTGGACGTGGCCAACCCCGAACGTTCCCTGTATTTCCGGCAGCTGGAGGACGGCCTGCGCACCACCGGCTTCAACGCCACCGTGTTCAAGCCCTTCGATATCAAGCATTTTGCCCTGGTGCAGCTTAATGCCGATGCCAGCGGCAACTACCGCAAACCCGGCGACATCAGCTCCAAAAACCTGACCTACAGCGGCACGGCCATCTACGGCTGGAAACCCAACGACAACCTGCAGTGGGGCCTGGGCCTGAGCCGCACCTACCGCGCCGGGCAGCTGCTCTACATTCCGGTGGTGCTCTACAACCGCACCTTCTCGCCTAAGTGGGGCTGCGAAGTGGTGTTTCCGGCCCGCGCCGAAATCCGGCGCAACTTCGGCACCAATGCCCTGCTGAAGCTGGGCTACGAGCTGGAAGGCAACGCCTACTACCTCGGCAACGCCGGCCGGGGCGACGTGTACCTGCGCCGGGGTGAGCTCAAGCCCCGCGTCACCTACGAGCGGAAGCTGGCGGGCTTCGTGTGGCTGTCGGCCCAGGCCGGGCTGCGCTACAACTACCGCAACGACGCCTTCCGCGACCAGAACCCCACCGGCGAGCGGGAAAGCCTGCTCGGCTCGGAGCCCTCGCTCTACCAGAACGAGCTGACCAACCCGCTCTACTTCAACCTCAGCCTGAACCTGGTTAGCCCGTAGGGCGCGTCGGGTAGCACTGCGCCCCCAATGAAAAGAGGCTGAAGCTCCGGGAGCTTCAGCCTCTTTTTTATTCTTGCCCAACGAAGCGGTAGAGATGCTTCGGCAAGCGGACGCCAGATCAAGCATGACAATAGTGTTGCACGCGAGATGCTTCGGCTGCGCCTCTGCATGACGTTCTACATGTGAATCGCCCGGTTCTCGGTGGCGGCCAAGCAGGCTTCCTTCATGGCTTCGGCGTAGGTGGGGTGGGCGTGGCTCATGCGGGCCACGTCCTCGGCGGAGGCGCGGAACTCCATGGCCGTCACGGCTTCGGCAATCAGGTCGGCAATGCGGGGCCCGATCATGTGGACGCCCAGGATTTCGTCGGTTTCCTTATCGGCCAGCACCTTCACGAAGCCGTCGAGGTCCATGCTGGCGCGGGCGCGGCCCGAGGCGCGGAAGGGGAACGAGCCGGTTTTGTAGGCCTTGCCCTGCTCCTTGAGCTGCTCCTCGGTGTAGCCCACGGCCGCCACTTCGGGCCAGGTATACACCACGCCCGGAATCAGCAGGTAGTTGATGTGGGGCTTCTGGCCCACGATGGTTTCGGCTACGAACACGCCTTCTTCCTCGGCCTTGTGGGCCAGCATGGCCCCGCGCACCACGTCGCCGATGGCGTAGATGCCGGGCACGGAGGTTTGCATGTGCGCATCGACCTTGATGCGGCCGCGCTCCTCCAGCTGCACGCCGGCAGCTTCCAGGTTGAGGCCCGCGGTGAAGGGCGAGCGGCCCACGGCCACCAGGCAGTAGTCGCCCTCGAACTTCACTTCCTCGCCCTTGGGGTTGGTGGCGGTGACGGTGACGGCGTCGCCTTCGCGGGTGGCGCCGGTGACCTTGTGGCTGAGAAAGAACTCGATGCCGATTTTACCCAGGATACGCTTGAGCTCCTTGCCCAGACCGCGGTCCATGGTCGGGATGAGCGAGTCCAGGAACTCCACCACCGATACTTTCGCGCCGAGGCGGGCGTAGATCGACGCCATTTCGAGGCCGATGACGCCGCCGCCAATCACAATCATGTGCTTGGGCACTTCGCGGATGTTGAGGGCCTCAGTGCTGGTGATGATGCGCTCCTTGTCCTGGCCGATGAAGGGCAGCACCGTGGGCTTGGAGCCGGTGGCGATGATGACGTTCCTGGTTTCGATCTGCTGGGCCTCGCCGCCGGCGGTGGGCGCGATGCTGATATGGTTCTTGTCGACGAACGAGCCCACGCCGTGGATGACGTCAATCTTGTTCTTCTTCATCAGGTAGATGATGCCGTCGGTATTGGCCTTGACCACGCCGTTCTTGCGGTCAATCATCTGGTTCATGTTCACCTGCAAATCACTCAGCTCGATGCCGTGCTCCTTGAAGGTGGTGTGGGCGTTGTGGTAGTGCTCGGTCGAGTCGAGCAGAGCCTTGCTCGGGATGCAGCCCACGTTGAGGCAGGTGCCGCCGAGCGTGTCGTACTTCTCGATGAGGGCGGTTTTGAGGCCCAGCTGGGCGCAGCGGATGGCCGCCACATAGCCGCCGGGGCCGGAGCCAATGACGGTAACGTCGTATTGATTCATAGGGGGTGAATTCGGTGGAAATCAGCAGGGCGAAGGTACGGGCTAAAAGCTAGTTCCCCTCCTTTTTTCAAGGAGGGGCCAGGGGTGGTTAACCAGCGCTAGAAACCGCTCAACGATTGTCAACCACCCCTGGTCCCGGTCTGCCTGATGCGCAGAGTCAGCTGAGCAATGAACCAGCTTGCCAGCTCTGGCCCGCCGGGCGCACTTTACAGAAAGTGGTAGAGAAACGTAATGACGCCGGTGTACGCCGACTTTTTGGCATCCCGGATTTCCAGCGCTACCTCAATGCGAGCCTTGGCAATGCCGCGCAGATCCTTCACCGACAGCAGCCGGGCCCGCAGGCGCACGTCGCTGTTGACCAGCACGGCCTGGTTAAAGCGCAGGCTTTCGATTTCGTAGTTGACCTGCATCTTCAGGTTTTCGATGTGCACAATCTGCGTCCACAGGTAAGGCAGCAAAGCCACGGTGAGGTAGCCGTGGGCAATGGTGCCGCCGAAGGGCGACTCGGCTTGGGCCCGCTCGGCGTCGAGGTGAATCCACTGGTGGTCGAGGGTGGCTTCGGCGAAGCGGGTAATCTGCTCCTGGGTGATGGTGTGGTATCCGGAAAGGCCCAGCTCCTGGCCTTCGTACTGCTCCAGCTCTCTCAGGCTGCGGATGGTAATGCTGCTCATGCGGGGTGTTGGTGGGGATGAAGAAGGGGAAACGAAGGCGAAACGCAGCGCTCCTTAATCGACCAATACGCCAATGTAGTAGTTGAAGGTGTCGATATCGATATTATCCTTCGTGGCGCCGATCAGCTCGATGGGCTGAAACTTGGTGGTCAGCGGCACCAGCCGGTACTCCGAGCCGCGCACCCGCATGCGGATGGGCACGTTGAAGCCCGCGGCATCGGCCACCCAGCGGCCCATCAGCTGGCCTTTATCCTGGCGCAGCTCCAGCGTGGGCAGGCCGCGGTGGCGCAGGTACTGGTCGAACACCGGCGTCAGGTTTTTGCCGCTCTGCTGGTTGATATAGCCGATAATCTGGTCGGTGGTGACGGTCTGGTGGTAGAACGTCTGGCCCAGGCCGCGCAGAATCTGCCGCCACTTCTCGTCGTCGCCGATGATGGTGCGCACCATGTTGAGCATGTTGCTGCCCTTGTCGTACATGTCGCCGGAGCCTTCCTTGTTCACGCCGTAGGCCCCGATGATGGGCCCGTCGTTCTGGATGTTGCGCCGCTGCCCGTGCACGTATTCCTGCCCGGCGAGCTTGCCAAACTGGCTTTCCGTGAACAGCGCCTCGGAGTAGGTCGTGAAGCTTTCGTGGATCCACATGTCGGCAATGTCCTTGCTGGTGATGTTGTTGCCGAACCACTCGTGCCCGCTTTCGTGGACGATGATGAAGTCCCACTTCAGCCCCCAGCCCGTGGCCGACCGGTCGTGGCCGAGGTAGCCGTTGAGGTACTTGTTGCCGTAGGCCACGGCGCTCTGGTGCTCCATGCCCAGGTGGGGCGCATCGACGAGCTTGTAGCCGTCCTCATAAAACGGGTAGGGCCCGAACCAGTGCTCAAACGACTTGAGCATGGGCTTCACGTTGGCCCCGAACTGCGCTTTGGCCTTGGCCAGGTTCTCGGTCAGCACCCAGTAGTCGAGGCTCAGCTTACCCTTTTCGCCGGCGTAGGAGTCGCTGAAGTGGGTGTAGTCGCCCACGTTCATCGCCACGTCGTAGTTGTTGATGGGGTTGCGCACGGCCCAGTCGAAGCGGGTGGTGCCGTCCTTGAGCGGCGTGACTTTGCGCAGCCGCCCGTTCGAGACGTCCTTCAGCCCCTTGGGCACGGTGATGCTGATGAGCATGCTGTCGACCTCGTCGGACTGGTGGTCTTTGGTGGGCCACCAGATGCTGGCGCCCACGCCCTGGCAGGCCGTGGCCACCCAGGGCTTGCCGTTGGAGTCCTTGGCAAACACGAGGCCGCCGTCCCAGGGAGCCCGCTCGGCCACGGTGGGCTTGCCGGAGTAGAACACGGTGAACTCGTCGGCGCTGCCGGACTTAATAAGCTGCGGAAACGTGACGAACACGGCGTTGGCTTCGCGGGTGAAAGCCAGGTTCTGGCCTTTGTACACTACTTTCTCCACCGTCAGGTTGGCAAACAGATCGAACTGCAGCCGGCGGAAATCCTGGGTGGCGGTGAAGCGGAACAGGTTGGAGCCGCTCAGGGCGCGCTGGTCGATGTCGAGCTTTACGTCGAGGTGGTAGTAGGTGATGTCGTAGCAGGTGCGCAGCGGCGAGAGGCTGCCGCGCAGGGAGTCGGCGCGGGTAAACTGGGCTTTGGGCTGCATCAGCTGGGCGCTGGCCAGCCGGGGCCAGCACAACACGGCCAGGAGGGCCAGGAACGGGGTACGAAAGCGCATAGAAAGCAGAACGGGGCGAGGGGTAAAGTTACGCTACTGACGCCGGCCCGGCGGCACGGTTGCGCGCCCGGCCCAAGTACCTGACTGGCTTACCGTTTGCCGGCTGGCAGCCCGCTGCCGCAGGCTCCGGGTGGCGGGCCGCCGGGGTTCGGCGTAGCTTTGCCGCTTCATTTGCTGCTTTCCTATGCCTACTCCTGCTCCCGCGCCCAGCCGTGCGGCCATCATCGGGGCCTTTGCCATTGTCTACATCATCTGGGGCTCCACCTACCTGGGCATCCGCTTCGCCATCGATAGTATTCCGCCGCTGCTCATGGCCGGCTCCCGCTATCTGCTGGCCGGTGTGCTGCTCTACGGGTTCATGCGGTTGCGCGGCGCGCCGGCCCCCACGCTCCGCGGCTGGGGCCACGCGCTGCTTATCGGCATCTGCCTGCTCACCTTCGGCAACGGCGGCGTGACGCTGGGCGAGCAGTACATTCCCTCCGGCCTTACGGCACTGCTGGTGGCCGTGGTGCCGCTGTTTCTGGCCGTGCTGGGCTGGCTGAGCGGACTCTCGGGCCGGCCTACGCCGCGCGTCGCGCTGGGCCTGCTCATCGGCATGGCGGGCGTGTACCTGGTGGCCCGCACGCCCGGCGTCAGCCACGTGGCGCGACCGGGCCACGAAAACCTGGGCTTCGGCCTGGTCATGACGGCCGCGCTGATGTGGGCGGTGGGCTCACTATACGCCAAGAAGCACCAGCCGGCCTCCTCCCCGTTCGTGGCCGGCGGCATGCAGATGATGTGCGGCGGGCTGCTGATGCTGCTTATCGGAATCATACGCGGCGAAACCCAGGGCTTCGAGCTGGCGGCGGTTACCGCCCAGTCGTGGCTGGCGTATGTCTACCTGGTTACGCTGGGCTCCATTGTGGCTTTTTCGGCCTACATCTGGCTGCTGCAGGCCGTGGAGCCGGCGCTGGCGGGCACCAACTCCTTCGTCAACCCCGTGGTGGCCGTGCTGCTGGGCTGGGCCCTGGCCGGGGAGCAGCTCAGCGCCCCCATGCTCGGCGGCGCTGCCCTGATTGTGGTGGCCGTGGTGCTGGTGGTGCTGGGCAAGAAGTGAGAACCGCACCCCTGGGCCCAGCAAGCCTTAACCGCTTGTCTGCCCACATCTTACCAGGATTTCACCCGCTGATGCGCCGTCCGGAGGTGCGAATAGCTGCTTTTGTAGCTTTCTGAGTTGAGCCAGATAAATCTTGTTTTTTGATGCTATGGTTATATTAACAATTTCTTTACCTTAGCGAAAAGAGTGTAACCTGCGTAAATTCGCTACGTATTGAAAACCCCACTCTTTTTGCTCCCTCTCTATGAAAACGACTATCCCACTAGCCGACATCCAGACGGAAGGCGACATCAAAACCCTCGTCGACACGCTCTGCCATAAGGCCACCAACGACACGCTGCTGGGCCCGCGCTACGGCGCCGCCGCCCGGATTCACTGGCCCCACTACCTCACCTCCCAATACCGCTACTGGAGCACGACGCTGCTGGGCAAACAGGAAGAGGAAGGTGAGCCGGTACCTTCGCAGCTGGCCATCCCGGCCGGTGGCCCCCACATCGACCATTGGCTGAACCTGTTTTCCTCCACCGTGGAGGAATGCTTTGCGGGCTCTAAAGCGGAGGAAGCCAAGAACCTGGCCCGCCAGCTGGTCGGCCGCCTGCAGGCCACCCGCTCCCGCGAGCTGCCGGTGGATTAGCCCGCTGCCCATACGCTCTCAACTCCCTCAACTCTCCCAAACGCAAAAGCGAGGCCCGGATACCGGGCCTCGCTTTTGCGTTTCTTGGGTTTAAAACTACACGCCCAGCAGCAGGCGGGTCGGATCCTCGAGCAGTTCCTTCACCCGTACCAGGAACGAAACCGACTCGCGGCCGTCGATGATGCGGTGGTCGTAGCTCAGCGCCAGGTACATCATCGGGCGAATCACGACTTGGCCGTTCTCGGCAATCGGGCGCTGCACGATGTTGTGCATGCCCAGAATGGCTGACTGTGGGGCATTGATAATCGGGGTGCTCATCATCGAGCCGAAGATGCCGCCGTTGGTGATGGTGAACGTGCCGCCGGTCATCTGCTCGATGGTCAGCTTGTTGTCGCGGGCCAGCATAGCCAGGCGCACCACTTCCTTCTCGATGCCATCGAAGGACAGCTGCTCAGCGTTGCGGATGACCGGCACCACCAGGCCTTTGGGGGCCGATACGGCGATGCTGATGTCGCAGAAGTCATTGAATACGATGTCGGTGCCGTCAATCTGGGCATTCACCGAGGGCCACTCTTTCAGGGCCACGCACACGGCTTTGGTGAAAAAGGACATGAAGCCCAGGTTCACGCCGTTCTTTTCCTTGAACTTGTCCTTGAACTTGGTGCGCAGGTCCATGATGGGCTGCATGTTCACCTCGTTGAAGGTGGTGAGCATGGCCGTCTCGTTCTTCACCGCCACCAGCCGGCGGGCCACCGTCTTGCGCAGGTTGCTCATCTTCTCGCGGCGCACATTTCTGCTGCCAGTTGCCGGTTGCGAGCTGCCGGTTGGTTGCGGCGCGGACGGCGCCGCGGAGGCTGCCGCTACTGCCGGAGCCGGAGCTGCTGGACGGGCCTGGGCATTCTGGGCGTCTTCCTTGGTGACGCGCCCGTCGCGGCCGGAGCCTTGCACGTCGGTGGCGGCAATGCCCTTCTCGCCGAGAATCTTGCTGGCCGCCGGCGAAGGGGTGCCGGTAGCGTAGCTCGTAGAGGTAGTAGCCGAATTGGCCGGCGCCGCGGCGGCGGCCGGTGCGGCCGGAGCCGGAGCCGCTGGGGCGGCACTTGGCGCCGCGGCCCCGCTGCCGCCTTCGATACGGGCCACCACGGCACCGATGCTGATGGTTTCGCCTTCCTTGGCGCCGTGGCGCAGGGTACCGGAAGCTTCGGCGGGCAGCTCAAACGTGGCCTTGTCCGATTCCAGCTCGGCAATGATTTCGTCGCGCTGCACCGGGGCGCCATCTTCCTTCAGCCACTTAGCCACCGTCACTTCCGTGATGGACTCACCCACGGCCGGAATCTTCATTTCCACGGCTGCGCCACCCGGGCCAGCCGCCGGAGCTGCTGCTGGTGCCGGAGCTGCCGAAGCGGCTCCGCCGGTAGGCTGTCCACCGTAGCCGGCCTGGTCGCTGGCGGCAGGATTCTGCTCGCCTTTAGTTATCGGATCAGCGGCGGGAGCGGCGGGAGCGGGTGCCGGAGCAGCTGGGGCACTGGCAGCCGGCGCGGCTGGCGCGGCCGGCGCGGCACCACCGGTACCGTCGATGTCGGCAATGACGGTGCCGATGCCGATGGTTTCGCCTTCCGCCACCCGGATTTTCAGGATGCCGTCGGCTTCGGCGGGCAGCTCAAACGTGGCTTTGTCCGATTCCAGCTCGGCAATAACTTCGTCGCGCTTCACGGTGTCACCGTCGGCTTTCAGCCATTTGGCAATGGTCACTTCGGTGATGGACTCGCCGACGGCGGGGATTTTAATTTCCAGACCCATAGGGAGGGAGTTGAAGGGTTTCGGTGGTAAAAGTCTGGGCGCTGCTGCCCGGGCTTCCTGATCGGTCAGGGATAAAACGGCTTCGGCGGGGCGCAAACTACGTAGTTCGCACTACTGCTTAGTCCTGCTTCTTGGCTATTTCGGCGGTGTTCTTGATGTTGCTGTCGGCGACCTGCTCTTTGGGCTTGTCGAAGGCGCGGGCCACGAGGTCTTTCTGCTCCTTCACGTGCACCTTGTTGTAGCCGGTAGCCGGCGAGGCCGACGGCTTGCGGGCAATGACATCTTCCAGCTCGCGGCGCATGTAGCGGAGCATGAAGTTCCAGTAGCCCATGTTCTCGGGCTCTTCCTGCACCCAGTACAGCTTGGCCTTCGGATACTTGGCCAGCTCCACGTCGAGCTGCTTTTTGGGGAACGGGTGCAGCTGCTCCAGGCGCACGATGGCCACGTCGGTGCGGTTGGAGGCGCGCTGCTCCTCCAGCAGGTCGAAGTAGACCTTGCCCGAGCATAGCAGCACGCGCTTCACTTTTTTGGCATCGGCAAACGTGTCGCCGAGGACTTCGCGGAAGGTGCCGGAGGTGAACTCCTCCACCGGCGATACGCACAGCGGGTGGCGCAGCATCGACTTCGGCGACATCACCACCAGCGGCTTGCGGAAGCTCCAGGTGAGCTGCCGCCGCAGGGCGTGGAAGAAGTTGGCCGGCGTGGTCATGTTGGCCACGACGATGTTATTTTCGGCCGCCAGCTGCAAAAACCGCTCGGGGCGGGCATTGGAGTGCTCCGGGCCCTGGCCTTCGTAGCCGTGGGGCAAGAGCATCACCACGCCGTTCATGCGCTGCCACTTGCTTTCACTGCTCACGATGAACTGGTCAATCATGGTCTGGGCGCCGTTGGCGAAGTCGCCGAACTGCGCTTCCCACACCACCAGGGCCGTGGGGTTGGCCATGGCGTACCCAAATTCGAAGCCCAGCACCGCGTACTCGCTCAGCAGCGAGTTATAGATGCTCAGCTTTTCCTGGCCTTCGCCGATGTAGTTGAGCGAGTTGTAGGGCGCCGAAGTTTCGGCATCGTGCAGCACGGCGTGGCGGTGGGAGAACGTACCGCGCTGCACATCCTGCCCGCTGACGCGCACAATATGCTTTTCGGCCAGCAGCGAGCCGTAGGCCAGCAGTTCGCCGGCGGCCCAGTTGAGCACCCGCGTGTCGAAGAACATCTTCCTGCGCTCCTCCATCAGCTTTTCGATCTGCTTCAGGGGCCGGAAGCCTTCGGGCAGGGTCGTCAGGGCCTTGCCGACTTGCTGCACTACTTCCTCGCTGATACCGGTTTCCGGCGACGAGTCGAAATCCTCGGGCTTGGAGCGGCGCAGGCTGCGCCACTCGTTTTCGAGAGCCTGGTAGTTGTAGGGCAGCGGCTTCTGCTTCACCATGTCGAGGCGGGCCTGCAGGGTGTCGCGGAACTCCTTATCCATCTGGGCGGCCAGGGCCGCGTCCACGTCGCCGCGCTCCACGAGCATGGCGTTGTAGACTTCCCGCGGGTTCTGGTGCTTGCTGATAATGTTGTAGAGCGTGGGCTGGGTGAACTTGGGCTCGTCCGACTCGTTGTGGCCGTGGCGGCGGTAGCACACCATATCAATGAAGATATCGGCGTGGAACTGCTGGCGGTACTCGGTGGCCAGACGCACGGCAAACACCACCGCTTCCGGGTCGTCGCCGTTCACGTGCACCACCGGCGCATCAATGATTTTGGCCAGATCGGTGCAGTAGATGGACGAGCGGGCGTCCTCGAAGTCGGTGGTGAAGCCGACCTGGTTGTTTATCACGAAGTGAATCGTGCCGCCGGTCTTGTAGCCTTCCAGCAAGGACATCTGGGTCAGCTCGTAGCCGATGCCCTGGCCGGCCAGCGCCGCGTCGCCGTGAATCAGGATGGGCAGAATCTGGTGGTAGTCGTCGGCGTACTGGTGCTCAATCTTGGCCCGCACGAAGCCTTCCACCACCGGGTTCACCGCTTCGAGGTGCGACGGGTTGGGCGCCAGCTTCAGGTTCACCTTCTGCCCGTTCTCGGCTTCCACCTCCGACGAGTAGCCCATATGGTACTTCACATCGCCGTCGCCCATGGTCAGGTCGGGCACGGCCGTGCCTTCGAACTCGGAGAAGATCTGCTCGTAGGTCTTGCCCATCACGTTGGCCAGCACGTTCAGGCGGCCGCGGTGAGCCATCCCGATCATCACTTCCTTCACCCCCAGCTCCGACGACTTGTTAATGATGGCGTCGAGGGCCGGGATGGTCGTTTCGCCGCCTTCCAGCGAGAAGCGCTTCTGGCCCAGGAACTTCGTGTGCAGGAAGTTCTCGAACACCACGGCCTCGTTCAACTTTTTGAGAATTCGCTTCTTGTACTCCACGCCGGGGTTGAAGCTCAGCGAGTCGCGCTCCACCTTCTCGCGGAACCAGTCGAGCACCTGCGGGTCGCGGATGTACATGTACTCGAAGCCGATGCTGCGGGTGTAGATCTTCTCCAGGGCCGCCACGATATCGCGCAGCTTGGCCGTGGTGCCGAGGCCCAGCAGGTCGCCGTTGCGGAACGACGTGTCGAGGTCGGCCTCACTCAGGCCAAAGTCGGCGAGGTCGAGGCGGGCTTTGCGGTCTTTGCGCTCCCGCACCGGGTTGGTTTTGGCGCGCAGGTGGCCGCGGCTGCGGAAGGCGTGCACCAGGTTGCGCACGGCCGTCTCCTTATCGGTCGACTGCCCACTGAGCGGCACGATACCGCCACCGTTATTGGTAGACGCATCGGTAGTCAGCACCCCGGCGCCGTCCTGCTGCTCGGCACTGGCATTGCCATTGGCGGAAGGCTGCGTAATAGGCTGGGCCATGGCGCTGCCCGCCCCCGACTCGCCTTCGGCTGGGTACTGCTGAGCGAAGTCGAAGCCTTCGAAGAATTTCTGCCAGCTCACGTCTACCGACTGTGGGTCGGCCTTATAAGACTGGTAGAGTTGTTCGATGTAGTCGCCGTGGGCGTTGGCGATGTAGGAGTAAGCATCCATAGAGAGAGAGCTGAATGAGTCGGCCGTAAATGTATACGACTTGACCGTAAGGCAAAAACCTGTATTCGCTTATGCAAATACGGCTCTTTATCAACCGTTTGTTCCAGTGGAAGATTCCGCGGGCTCACGGTTGAGCTAGCCAATCTATTCAAAATAATACGCACAGCCCTTCCCGAAAGCAGGAAAGGCTTGGCGTGTTATCAGGAGAGGCATTATTTAGGCAGGGCCATTTTAAAGATGCTATACGGCTGATCCTGCTTGCCTACCCCTTTGTTCCAGGTAGGGGTTTTGTGAATGGCCGATGCCGTAACGTACAGGCTGCCATTGGCAAACGCAAATGTATCCGGCCACTCCAGGCGCGGGTCCTGCACCACAGTTTCGATTTTGCCGGCCGGCGTGCGGCGCACGATGGAGTGGTTTTCGAAGGCCGTCATGTACAGGTTGTTGTTGGCATCAATTTCCATCCCGTCGCAGGCCGGCACTTTGCCCAGGTCCTCGATCTGTTGGGCCAGCTGGGCATCCGAGAGGGCCGGGTTGCGCAGCGCCTCAGTCTTGATTCGGTAGAGCTTGTAGCTGGTCAGCGGCTTCCAGTATAAGTATTGCAGGTCCTGGCTCAGAGCAATACCGTCGGCGTTGAAGCGGGCCCGCTTGCCGGTAGCATCAATCATCTCGTGGCCATCAGCCTTGATGTTGAGCGTCGTGTCGCCCATCATCGAAGGGTGCATGGCCAGCAGCTTCCGCGCTTTGCCCGACTTCAGGTCTACTACCACCAGACTGCCCACCCCGGACTCGGTGATGTAGGCGTAGCTGTTCTGGGTATCGATGCGCACGTCGTTGAGGTAGGACTTGCGGGAGGCCACGCTTTCCGGAATGCTGATGTTTTGCACCACCTTGTCGGTCTTGGGGTCAATCCTGACCAGCTTGGGGCCGCCGGGCACGGTACCTTTCAGGCCCGGCGAGGCGGGGTCGAGCACCCACAGCATGCCGGTCTTGTCGGCGTGTACGCTCTGCGGACAGATCCAGTGCTTCTGCGGCTCATTCCGTACCGATTCGTTCCAGGTACACCAGGCCGCGTCCGGGTAGGGCTTTACCGAGTTGTCAGAGCTGATGATGGCCACGGGCGTCACGGGGTTGTTGTCCCAGCGCGGAAAGTTGGCAAACACGCGGCCATCCGGCGTAACGGCCACGCCCACAAACTGCGGCTCGCGCAGGGCTGCTACCAGCCGCAGCGGCGAGTCGGCGGGCGCCTGCGGGGCGGCGGGGCCAGCGGCAGCCACGGAGTCGGCGGCGGCAGCACTACCGGCGTTGCCAGAGCCGGAATCGGGCGCCGAGCAGCCCACCGAGCAAGTCAGTAGCAGCAAGCTTGCGCCGGCCATCCGGCGGCTGCGGCAGGCAAAAGAAGCGGAATAGTTCATAAGAAGTTGGTTGGTAGAAAAAGCGCACACAATCAGTGCGCCAGGGCACCCGAAGCTTTACGCACCGGTTTAACCCGTGTTCCTGTTTGGTGCGGTTTTATTGCGGTTGGCAGCGTCTCGGCAGCAGGGCTCATCCTAGGCTGCGCCTGGCAGTAAGGCAGGCAAAACCCTATGCTCTCAGGACTTTGGAAATCAACCCGCTAAGGGTCTTAGCCGGCCACTAAAAATATTATCACTAATTTTACAACCCGGTAGAAAATGCCAATATCTTATAAGTACAAGTAATTATACTTAACGTCTATATTTATTTTACCAGATATGCGCTGCTGTAACCAGGTAACTGGCCGGCGGCGCCTAGAATAGTGGGTAACCTTTTTCCCCAAAACCAGGTTTTCCACCTCCCACTTGCCGAGTCGGGCCGGCTGTCCATCCTCTTCGGACAAAAGAAGAGTTCATTAATCCAAACGTCATGTCCCTTGCGTTATTCCTACTAACCTTCCTTTTCCCTCCCCGACCGGTTTTTTCGGCGGCAGCCCTTCCCTCCACCGTTGCGCACCTGAGCCCGCGCATGGTTACTTTAGTTGCCCCCGCTCCTCTGGTCGTTCCCAAGCGGATTTACCCCCGTCAGCCCGTTTATACCGTCACGGCCACCATTTACGAGCCGGACCCGCGGCAAACTGACTCCGAGCCTTTCATTACGGCCGACAACTCCTTCATTACCCCCCAGCATTCCAGCAAAAACCACTGGATGGCCCTCTCGCGCGACCTGCTGAAGCCCTGGGGCGGCCAGTTCAGCTTTGGCGACTCGGTGCGTGTGCGCGGCATTTCGGCCCGGCTCGACGGCGTCTACATCATCCACGACACGATGAATCGCCGCCACCATCACTGCATGGATATTCTGGCCGCCAAGCGCGAGCACCTCAATGAGATGTGGAAAGGCGTGAAAATCGTGAAAGTAGTGAAGCGGGAGCCCGTCTGGCAGGCAGGCTGATTTATTTGCCCCGGCCGGCTTAGGCCGGAAACGATTCCAGCGTAAGTGGATCACCCTGAGCATCGTATAAGTAACTCAGCGGCTGCGCCGGATTCCGCATGATTTCGGTGTACGGAATCTGCCAGCGCTTCCACATTTCCTGCAACGACTGCCCGTAAGCTGCGTTTTCCCACGGATTGAAAATCTCGCGCGTGATGTCGTCGATGAGCGTGTCGTAGACGAGGTGCTCGTCGCCGGGCTGCCCGGGGCGCGGAAAATAGTCGGGCACCACGTTGAGCAGGTGCGCGCCGTAGTACACGCGGGCCTTGAACTCAGCCACCTGCACCGGATGCAGGGGCCGCTGCGCCGCCTCGTACACGCGGCGCATGGCCTGGCGCAGCATCCCGTTGTCGATAAAGCTGGCAATGAGCACGGTCTGATCCAGCTTGATGCTGAACGTCATGGTGGTCAGATCGTCGTCGTACTCAAAGGGAATCGGGTCCTGCCGCGGGTCGGTTTCGAGCAGGAAGATGGACGCGGGCACGAAATCCTCGAACACGATGGGGACGCGCAGGGCCTGAAAGGTCTGGAAGAAAGCCTGCAGGCGCCGCAGCATCTGCCCGTTCTCGGAGAGCGGGTACTGGGGCTTGATCAGCGGATTCAGCTCATTGAGCAGTTCCAGCACGAGGATGCCATAGAACATTTTGCCCAGCCACAGAAACAAGGTTTTCTCGTCCAGCGCCCGTAGGCTGGCGGGGCCGGCGGCCGCTGCCGTAGCCACCTGCGCCTCCAGTGGCGCCACGTACCGGGTACGGCAGCCGGGGCAGCACGGTATGCGCAGGTTCTGGTAGGTCTGCACGCTCTGGTCGAGCAGTTGAATCTGCTGCGCCGCCCAGTTGTAGCGCTCCAGCAGCCACTGGTCGAATACCAGCACGGTTTCGGCCGGCGCCGTGGGCGTGCCGCACAGAAAGCAGTGGTCGGCGAAGTGCTTGTCCTCGAAAGGATAGTACAGCGTGAGGTCGGGAGCGGCGGCGGAAGCAGACATAGAAAACCACGGAAAGCAGCGGAAAAACCAGGGCGCAAAAGTACGCGCCCGGGCCGGGGAACCACCGCAGCGAAGCCTGGTTTTCGGCCGACCCGGTAAATCCGCGCTAGTAAGCCGTCAAAAAAAGCCCCAACCAGCAATTGGGTGGGGCTTTTCAGTACTTATGAACTGCTTGGTTAGCGCGACAGGGCATTGCCCATCTTGATGAGCAGCTTGCCCAGCTGAGTGAGCGGGCCGTTGTAGTCGTCACTGGTTTCTTCGGCTACTTTGCCGGTTTCGGCCCCGAGCGTCGCCAGCGTTTCGGCCAGGTCGTGGGCGGCGGTATCGGGGCGGCTGAGCTGCTCGTTGAGGGTTTTCAGCTCCTGGATGATTTTGGCCAGGCCGGGCCGCTCCGAGGCCCCCAGCACTTCCGCCCACCGGTCAATTTCGCCCAGCCCGCGCGAGTCCGCTTTTTCCGGGACCCCGGCGTTGAGCAGCTTGAGCGTGTCGTCGAGCAGGGCAGAATTTTGTTGGTCCGTTACGGCCAGGGGAATCGTGGGCGTGACGGGGGTTTGCGGCGTGGGCGTGGTCGAATCCATGAGAATAAGCCAAAAAGCGAAAGAAATGTACTGGCTATACTGCCTTGCCCGCGGAAAAGTTAGCCCCGGCGCGGGTATCCACCGTACAAACCCGCCCAGCCGTACTGGCCGGAAAGTTGCGGTGCGCCGCCCCTGTCTATGCTTCACGTTTACTTGCTCGCCCCCTTCGCCAACGCTGCCCGGCATACCCAGTTTGAAGCCGTGCGGGCAGCCCTGGCCGCCGAGCCGCAGGCGCCGGAAACCCTGTTGCTGGGTAACATGGCCCTGCCCGACGGCCGCCGCCTCGATGCCCTCGTCGTGCGGCCCCACGGCATCACGCTGCTGCTGCTGGAGCCCCGCGGCGGCCACCTCGCCATCCGCGACTTTGCCCACGCTGCCTGGCAGCTCGACGGCCGGCCGCTTACCGGGCAGGATGAGGCCGACAACCCGTTTCAGCAGTTCAGCCAGCAGAAAGAAAGCCTGCAGCAGCTGCTGCGGCCCCTGCTGGCCGCCGACCAGGCCAACCTGAACTTTACTACCGGCCTGCTGCTGTTTGGGGAGCCGGTCGTGTTTGGGCGGGAAGTGGAAGAACGGATGGCTGCCGTACCCGCCGCCAGCAGCTTTCAGCTGCTGGCCGACCCGGCGCGCTTCACCCGCCGTCTCGCGCAGCTGGCCACGCCCGACATTGACCTGACCGACTCGGATATTGCCCAACTGGCTCAGGAGCTAGCCCCGGAAAAAACTCCCGCCGAACCGGCTGGGCCACCGCCGGCCGAGCCGGAGTCAATAGCCCAACCCGACGCTGCCTACTCCGCTCAACCGCTGGCGGCTGGCAGCTTCCTGCGGCGCAAAGCCACCGACCTCTGGCACTGGCTGGGCGCCCACGACCTCGACGACCTCGACACGGCACCCTATGGCTACGAGGAAGTAGCGGCCCGGCAGCAGGAGAAGCAGGAGCTGGAGCAGCTGCGCACTGCCATGCAGGCCGACGTGACGGCCCAGCTGCGGGCCATGGAGGCCCGTGAGGCGGAGCGCGAGCAAAGCATTGCCCAGCTGCGCCAGCAGCTGGCCATAGCGCCGGCCGTGGCTCCCGAGGCGGCCGAGCTGCAGGCCCGCATTGCCACCGAAAGTCGTGAAAAAGAGATTTTGGAAGCTGCCATGCAGGCTTCCCGGGCTGAATCGGAGGCCCGCAACCGGGAGCTGGACGCTAAAATTCAGCACTTGAGCCAGCTGATGCAGCAGATGCAGGCCGCGGTGCCTGCTGCTGCGGCCCAGCAAGGCGGCGCTGCTACCGCTTCTGCTGTGCCGGCAGTAGCAGACCCGACGGCCACTAGCAGTGCGCCCCGCCCTACCCCAGCCGATGCTCCGCCCGCCCGGCCGCTCCCCTTTGCTCCCGCCCCGAATGCGTCTTTGACCAAGGTGCGCCTGCTCCGCAAATGGCGCCGCCGGCTGCCGCGCGTGGGGCTGGTGGCGGGGGGCGTGCTGGGGCTGGGGCTGCTAGCGTGGGCACTGCGCTCTGCTACGGCCGGGCCGCCCCAGCGCTTCGAGCAAAACGGGAGCTGGGGCCTGCTGGCTGCCGCTGGCGACACGCTGGTACCCGCCCGCTACGCTTCCCTAACCGATTTTCGCGATGGGCAGGCAGTAGTCGAAAAACAGGGCGCGTTTGGGCTGCTCAATGAGAAGGGCACCGAAACCGTGGCGCCCGCCTACGACGCCGTGAATCCGTACGCCAATGGGTACGCCCGGGTCCGGATCGGGGACCTGTACACGTTTCTGGACGACCAGGGGGAAGAGTTCAGCCACTATTACTTTAACGCCCTCGACTTTTCGGAAGGCCGGGCCGCCGTGCTGGACCGCCGCGGCTGGTTTTACATCAGTGGCCCGGCCGCCGAAACCAAGGAGCCGGTGCTGTTTCAGGAGGCTTACTCTTTTCACGACGGACTGGCCCGGGTAAAGCTGAAGGACGCTTACACCTTTATTACGGCCGACTACCTCACGGATCCGACCGATACCAGTCCCTTTGGCCGCTATGCTGACGCCGCTGACTTCGTTGAGGGCCGGGCCCGCGTGGTACAGGATGGCCGCACCTTCTACATTGACCAAGACGGAGACCCGGTAGAGTAGCATCGTCGTAAGGGCGGGTACGGCTTCCGGCAGCGGTTATGCGCCGCCAGGCACCAACGTCAGGCCAGGCTAATCGTCGTCCTTGTCATGCTTGCGCTTGCCCTTCTTTTTGTAGTGACCCCAGCCTTTGTGACCCCGGCCCCGGGAGCCCAGCAGCTGCTCCAACACGCCAACGTCGCCTCTGCCGCCTACCGGCACTACTTCGACGGTCCGGCTGCCCCCCCCGGCAGACGCCAGCGCCAGTTGGCCGGAGCCGGTTGTGACGACCAGAGAAGGGACGCCCAACAGCGTGCAGCCTCTTCCTTCCGCCAGCTCGGTGCGCTGCCCGGTAGTTTCCACTACAAACCCGTCGCGGGTGATGGTCCGGCCGTTGGGCAGGTGTACGTCGTGTTTCATGGGGCGCTTCTGGCCGTTGCGGATCAGGTACATAGTGCCGTCGCGCCGCTGAAAGCCGTCGTTGTTGGCTACGTTTTGGGCCAAGCCGACCAGGCTGCAAGGCAATAGAGCAAGCAGAAACAGAAAGCGTAAAAGGCGCATTTGAAGGGAGAGTGGTAAGATGGACAGGCTACGAAGGTGGCGGCTCGCAAGTTCTTGGCCATTTTTTACTGCCCGCCGGGTTACTTTCCCATGCGGCCGGTATAAAGGACACACAAACCGATTCACCCTCTTCGCTTTTAGCCATGAAAATCTCCTTCAAATCCCTGCTCCTCCTGTCGGCTTTCGGCGCATTCGCCACTACCTCCTGCTCGGAGAAAACCCAGGAAAATGCCGAAGCAACCGCTGAAAGCGCTGCTGCCGATGCCGCTACCACCACCGAGAATGCTGCTGATGCTACCTCAAACGCCGCTGGCGAAGTAAAGGCTGACATGGCTCCCGAAGCTGGCGACACGGCTGTAGTAGTAGATCAGCCCGCCGACAAAATGGTGGAAGAAACCAAGTAACTATCGGCCTCTGGCCCCACAGAAAAAGCCCCGTCCTGAATCAGGACGGGGCTTTTTCTGTGGGGCTGAAACGGGTCCGGCAGAGTCGACTGATTTTCACATAATTTTCTGTAAAGCAGACACTTAAATCTAGTTAAAGCAGAAAAGCCAGGTCTGTGCGACTCTAAAGTTCGGTAGCATACCCTCCTATCCAGTTGCACCTTTGGGCATCCAGTTCACTTAATCGTCCGAAGCCCATGCAACGTTTTTTACTCCTCGCTTTTTTCAGCCTGCTGACTTGCTCGGCCCAGGCCCAGGATTTGCTGACCAAGCAGAACGGAGAAGAGTTTCAGGTGAAAGTCCTGGAAATCACGCCTTCCGAAGTGCGCTATAAGCGCACTGACAACCCCGACGGGCCGCTGATCAGCGTCCGCAAAGCCGACGTGTTCATGATCCGCTACGCCAACGGCAGTAAGGAAGTGCTGGGTAGTCCGCCGGCGGGGACGCTACCCACCGTGGCGCCCCCGCCACCGCTGCCGCCCGGGCCCACCGTACCAGGGGATGAGAATTCGGCCTACAATGACGTGCACCTGGGTGGCCCCCGCGTGGGCGTCACGGTGCTGATGGCCGGAGCTGCGACCAAAGCTGAAGAGCGCAACATCAAGCCTTTCCTGACGCAGTTCGGGTGGCAGTTTGAAACGCGCGTGTTTCGCCTGCCCAACGGTACGGCCGGCCTGGTGGAGCTCGTACCACTTATCGGCGGTCTGGAGCAAAACAAATTTATTCCCAGCCTGAACGCCCTTATCGGTATACGCGGCCCCAAGGGCTTCGAGTTTGGCATGGGTCCCAACCTGACGCCCATCAGCGCCAACGTTGCTTTTGCCGTGGGCGCCACTTACCGTTCGCACGGCGTCAATTTCCCCGTTAACTTAGCGGTGGTGCCCGGCAACGGCGGGGCCCGGATCAGTCTGCTGCTGGGCTTCAACTCCCGGCGCAACTAAGCCCAACTCACTCTTTCATCCTGTTTTCTTTCCCCGCATGCGACACGTTTACCTTTTGCTGCTGTTTCTCGGCTTGCACACCACGGCCCAGGCTCAGGATGTGATTTTGCGCACCAACGGCGAGGAACTGCCGGCCAAGGTGCTCACCGTGCAGCCCACCAAGATTTCCTACGTGCTGCCGGCCGCTCCCACCGACACGCTCTACCTGAATGCCCCGGAGGTATTTATGATCCGGTACGCCAACGGCACCAAGGAAATAATTCACGCTTCGACCTACGTTGCCGCTCCGGCGCCGGGGCTCACGCCAGAGCAGGCGCGGGCGCAGGGCGAGCTGGACGCCGTTAAGTATTTCAAAGCGCCAGGGGCTTTCTGGGGCACTTTCGGCGCCACGGTCGTCTCAACCCCAGTGTATTGGCTGGGCGGCATTGCTACCGGTGCCGCCGTAGCCGCTACGCCTCCGGCCTCCCGCAATCTGGTAGTTCCAGACGCGGCCTTGCTGAAGAATCCGGCTTACGTGAGTGGCTACAAGCAGCAGGCGCAGCGCAAGAAGCTGAGCAAAGCCGCCGCGGGCTTCGGCGTGGGCGTCGGGACTTCGGTGGCGCTGGTCGTGGTAGCGGTGGTCGTGGCCCTCAGTTCCCAATACTAAACCGGCTGAACAGCCATATCCACTTGTACCTGAGTGGCTTTCAGCAATATAATTAAGTACTGACCTAACCCTACGGCCGGGCTTGCGTATCCAAAGGCAGTACTACCCTCCACTCCCAAAACCACCCTATCATGGACGCCAACCAGAATAACATCAATGACCAGAGTGAACTGCGGGCCCGCGGCAACTGGAACGAGGTGAAGGGCAAAGCCAAGCAGCAGTGGGGCAACCTCACCGACGACGATCTGGAGTATGCCGAAGGCAAGCAGGACGAGTGGTTTGGCAAGCTCCAGCACAAAACCGGCCAGACCGTGGACGAAATTAAAGACTGGTTTCACCGCAACTTCTAAGCATATTATCTGAAGCAGGATAAGCCCCGCACCGCCCGCATGGGAATGGTGCGGGGCTTTTGCCAACCCAGCCCTCCTTGCTTACGCTGACGGTATACCCGCCCAGAGAATTCACCCATGACTATTGCACCCGAAGAACTGCGCCTGCTGGGCAATGCGGCGCTGCTGAAGTTACCCAAGACGGCTTTCTTTTGCTCGCGCGACTACCCCGCCGGCATCGAACACCCCGCCAACCTGTGGGCGCTGGACCAGCGTGCCGCCGGGCATTGCGTGATATCCGGCTTTCACTCGCAGCTGGAACAAAGCATCTTCCGCTACCTGCTCCAAGGCCCCGGGCAGCCCATCATTTACGTGTTGGCCCGGGGTATCCAGCCCAACGTCCGCTCGGAGTACGGCCCGGAAATAAAAGCGGGCCGCCTGCTGTTCGTAACGGCCTTTGAGCCGGATGTAACGACCGCCTCCCAGGAAACCGCCGACATCCGCAACCTGCTGATAACGGATCTGGCCGATGATTTCTTCGTGCCTTACCTCGCCCCCGACGGCACCCTGCAGCAGCTCATGGCAAGCCCCACGGCCCAGGGCAAGCCCATTTACACCCTGGATATTCCCGAAAATCAGGTTTTCCTGCGGTGGGGTGCCACCGTGTACCAGCCCGGCAGCATGCTGGGCCGTCACGGCTAGGTGCACCCTTTCCGCCTGGCGGCCGTACTGTTCTACTTCTCGCTGTTCCGGCTCTTTTCCTATGACTTCGCTTTCCTCCGTCCTTCCCCACGCGGCCCCGTCGCGCGGCATCAAAATACTGGCCCGCCTCGGCTTTGCCGCCAAAGGCGTTGTGTATCTTACCATGGGGGTGCTGGCCCTGCTGGCCGCTACGGGCATGCGGGGCGGGCAGACTGCCGACCAGCAGCAGGCCATGCAAACTATTCAGGAGCTGCCCATGGGCCGGTTTTTACTGGGGCTGGTGGCCGTCGGGCTGGTCGGCTACATCCTCTGGCGTTTCACCCAGGCCCTGCGCGACACGGAAGAGCAAGGATCGGGCGCGAAAGGAATCCTGAAGCGCCTGGGCTACGCCGGCAGTGGCTTGCTGTACGTGGCCCTGGCTTTTTACGCGGGCAAAGCCGCCTGGCAAGATAGCGCCGTTGGCAGCGGCGGGGGTGGAGATGCTAAAAAGTCGGCGGTGGCCACGCTGCTGGCCCAGCCTTTCGGACAGTGGGTGGTGGTAGCTATTGGCCTGGTCATCATCGGGGCCGGCATCTACCAGATCTGGCACGCCTACTCCGGCACGTTTGCCAAGCACGTCAACGACAGCAGCCTGCCCGCCCCGCAGCGGCAGCTGGTATTCCGCATGGGACAGATTGGGTACACCGCCCGGGGCCTTGTGATGACCATCATCGGCTATTTCTTCGTACAGGCGGGCCGCTTCAGCAGCGCCCAGCAGATAGACGGCACGGAAGGTGCCTTCGATCTGCTGAACGCCATGGGGCCGGCCGTGCTGGGTGTGGTAGCCGCCGGACTGGTAGCTTACGGCCTGTACATGGTGGTCCAGGCCCGGTTTCCGGTGCTCAATGGCGTGTAGGCTGATGCTGCTTAACCTGTCCAAAAAGGCTCCGCTTTCCCACGGAGCCTCTTTTTTTAGTCGGCTGCGTAGTCGCGCAGGTATTCGTAGCGCGGGGTAAGTTGGCCCTGACGGGTGATGGTGGCCCGCTCAATCACCTCGTCGGCATCGTCGCGCAGCAGGTGGGAAAACACGTTGTCGAGCAGCTGGCGGCCGAAGTCGCGGCTGGCGTTGCGGGGCAGCTCGCAGGGCAGGTTGTCCACGGCCATGACCGTGATGTTGGCCGGGCGGGAACAGGCGGGCTCCAGCTCGCCGGTCTGCGGATTATAATCAAACAGCGGGTCCTGGATGGTGGTGCTACGCTTGGTGGTGGGCACCGAGCCGTTCACGTCGCAGGTCACGTCGGCAATGGTGTTGATGCGAAAATCGGGGCGGCGCGTGTCTTCCTCCGTAAAGAGCCGGGGCGCGGCCGGGTGCCAGTAGGCGCAGGCAATGAGCAGGTCGGTGACGGGCAGAAACTTGTCGAACGTCGACTGATACAGCTCCGGGTGGTGGTGAAAATCGGGCGTATCCCACACCCGGCCGTCCTGGCGGGCATTGTAGTCGGAGCTGCGGAGCTGGGCGTACACGGGCTCGTTGAAAGTCAGGTACAGAAAGTCGTACACGCTCACCTTGCGGATGCCCATGCGGTCCAGTACTTCCAGCGCGCCCTGGGCTACCCGGCCCGAGCCGGTCACGGCCAGCTTGATCGGCGGCAGGGCCCGCACCTTGAAAAACTCCTCCTGCATGTCGTCCATATCCACGCACTGGTAGGCGGGCTTGAGCTCGTATAGGCGGTGCTTGCGCCCGTAGGCCAGCAGCCCGTTGTAGGCCCCCACGATGCCCGCGTAGCGCCCGAAGGCCACGATGCGCTCCTCGCTGGCGTTGGTCAGCATCTCGTAGTCGATGAGGGTAATGTTTTTCTCCAGCACGGCCCGCAGCAGCTCCCGGTTGGCGGGCTGTTTTTTCACGGTGTGGGAGAAGAACATATAGGTCTTGTTGGGAATGAGCTGCGCCACGGGCACTTCCTTCACGCCCAGCAGCAGGTCGCAATCGGTTACCTCGGCCCGCACCTCGACGCCCAAGTCGCGGTATTCCTGGTCGGAGTAGCTGCGAATCGGGCTTTCCTGCACGATTACCGTCAGGTTGGCAAACGTGGTCTGGGCCTCTACGCACTTCTTGGGCGTGAGCGGCACGCGCTTGTCGGGGGGAGTTTTGCCTTCGCGGATGATGCCGAGGGTGATGGGACGCATAACGGATGGAAGTTCGGAGGGGAAGGTTGGGGGCCCAAAGCTGCGGAAAATAGTTGATGCCGGCTTCGGCCGAGGCTTCACCGTCGGTAGCTCCGGCCCAAACATTTGCCGGCTCCGGGGCTTAGCCGGGAAGCCTTTTCGACTTACCTTTGTTACAGGTTCGGCTGCTCCCGGCGGCCGCATATTCCCGCCACCTCTACCTTTCCCTTATG
Source organism: Hymenobacter algoricola (assembly GCF_039539525.1). Taxonomy (NCBI): domain Bacteria; kingdom Pseudomonadati; phylum Bacteroidota; class Cytophagia; order Cytophagales; family Hymenobacteraceae; genus Hymenobacter; species Hymenobacter algoricola. The sequence goes on from NZ_BAABDH010000003.1 coordinate 187,391, forward strand.
TTGCTGAAAACCAAGCCCGCCGACGTATTCGTGGACCGCCATAACGGACCTGACGAGACGGCCGTGGCCGAGATGCTGCGCACCATCGGCGTAGAGTCGATTGACCAGCTCATCGACCAGACCGTGCCGGCGGCCATCCGCCTGAAAAAGCCGCTGAACCTGCCCGCGGCCCTCACGGAGCGGGCTTTCCTGGCGAAATTCAAGAAGATTGCCGGCCAGAATAAGCTCTTCAAAAACTACATCGGCCTGGGCTACCACGACACCCAGCTGCCGGCCGTTATTCAGCGCAACATCCTCGAAAATCCGGGCTGGTATACGGCCTACACGCCCTACCAGGCCGAAATTGCCCAGGGTCGCCTCGAAGCCCTGATCAACTACCAGACAATGGTGATGGATCTGACGGGCCAGGAAATTGCCAATGCTTCCCTGCTCGACGAAGGTACCGCCGCTGCCGAGACCTTGCACATGTTCCACAGCCTGAGCAAGAAGAAAAACGCTACTAAATACTTCGTCTCGGAGCTGGTGCTGCCCCAGACCATCGACGTGCTGCGCACCCGCGCCACCCCGCTGGGCATCGAGCTGGTGGTGGGTGACCACCGCACCGTCGACCTTACCGACGAGTCGCTGTTCGGCGCCATACTGCAGTATCCTGCGGCCGACGGCCAGGTGTTCGACTACTCCGACTTCATCCGCCAGGCCCACGACCACGGCCAGTTCGTGACCGTGGCTACCGACCTGCTGTCCCTCACGCTGCTGACGCCTCCCGGCGAGATGGGTGCTGACGCCTGCGTAGGTAGCTCCCAGCGCTTTGGCGTACCGATGGGCTACGGTGGCCCCCACGCCGGCTTCCTGGCTACCAAAGACCAGTTCAAGCGCGTCATTCCCGGTCGTATCATCGGCCAGAGCATTGATGCCGCCGGCAACAAGGCCTACCGCATGGCTTTGCAGACCCGCGAGCAGCACATCCGCCGCGAAAAGGCTACCTCCAACATCTGCACCGCGCAGGTGCTGCTGAGCGTGCTGGCCGGCATGTACGCCGTGTACCACGGCCCGCAGCGCATCCGCCAGTTTGCCACCAACATTCACGCCCTGGCCCGCACGCTGGAAACGGCTCTGCACGGCCTGGGTGTGGAGCAGACCAACGAGTTCTACTTCGACACGCTGAACCTGCGACTGGAAAGCGCCGAGCTGGCCCAGGCCCTGAAGGAGGAAGCCGAAGCCGCCGGCATCAACTTCCGCTACTTCGATCAGGTGCGTGTGGGCATTTCCCTGCACCAGAACACCGAAATCGAGGACGTGGCGGCCATCGTGGATGTGTTTGCCAAGGTGCTGGGCAAAGAGGTAAAGGATACCCTAGAGCTGCCCGCCGAGCTGGAAGTAAGCTGGACCCAGAACTTCGTCCGCCGCAGCGAGTACCTCACCCACCCGATCTTCAACACCCACCACTCTGAGCACGAGATGCTGCGCTACATGAAGCAGCTCGAAAATAAGGACCTGAGCCTGGCGCACTCCATGATTGCGCTCGGCTCGTGCACCATGAAGCTCAACGCCACCGCCGAGATGATTCCGGTGACCTGGCCCGAAATCGGCGGGCTGCACCCCTTCGCCCCGCGTGAGCAGGCTCAGGGCTACGCCGAAATCTTCAGGGACCTGGAGCAGTGGCTGTGCGAGGTAACCGGCTTCGCGGCCGTTAGTCTGCAGCCCAACTCCGGCGCCCAGGGCGAATACGCCGGCTTGCTGGCCATCAAGGGCTACCACGACGCCCGCGGCGACCAGCACCGCAACGTGGCCCTGATTCCGGCCTCGGCCCACGGCACCAACCCCGCCTCGGCCGTGATGGCCGGTATGACGGTGGTGGTAGTGAAAAGCACCGAGGACGGCAACATCGACGTGGCCGACCTCCAGGCCAAAGCCCAGCAGTACGCCGACAAGCTCAGCTGCCTGATGGTGACGTACCCGAGCACCCATGGCGTGTACGAGGAAACTATCATCGACATCTGCGCCACCATTCACCAGCACGGTGGCCGCGTGTACATGGACGGCGCCAACATGAACGCCCAGGTTGGCCTAACCTCTCCCGCCATCATCGGCGCCGACGTGTGCCACCTGAACCTGCACAAAACCTTCTGCATTCCCCACGGCGGCGGCGGTCCCGGCGTGGGCCCCATCGGCGTCGTAGCCGACTTAGCCCCTTACCTGCCCGGCCACGTGCTGGTCGATGCCGATGGCCGCACCTTCGGCGCCGTTAGTTCGGCGCCCTGGGGCTCGGCCAGCATTCTGCCCATCAGCTACGCCTACATCAACATGATGGGCGGCGAAGGCCTGCAGAACGCCACCAGGATTGCCATCCTGAACGCCAACTACATCAAAGCCCGCCTGGAAGAGCACTATCCCGTGCTGTACACCGGCTCCAACGGTCGCTGCGCCCACGAAATGATCCTGGACTGCCGGCAGTTCAAGAAGTCGGGCATTGAGGTAGAAGACCTGGCCAAACGTTTGATGGACTATGGCTTCCACGCCCCGACGGTATCGTTTCCGGTAGCCGGCACGCTGATGGTAGAGCCCACCGAGTCGGAAAGCAAGGAGGAGCTGGACCGCTTCATTGAGGCCATGATTGCCATCCGCATGGAAGTGGCCGAAGTGGAAGCCGGCCGCGCCGATGCCAAGGACAATGTGCTCAAGCATGCTCCCCACACCGCCGCTACGGTCCTGGTGCACGAGTGGACCCGGCCCTACACCCGCGAGCAGGCCGTGTACCCCACCGAGTACGCCCGCACGTTTAAGTTCTGGCCCACCGTATCCCGCATCGACTCGGCCTACGGCGACCGGAACCTGATCTGCTCCTGCACGCCCATCGAGCAGTACGTAGATGCCGAGGAGCAGCTGGTGCCTACCGATAAAGGCCCGTCGTATTAATCAGCCTTTGGCGTAAAGCAGAAGAGGCCCGGAACGTATAGTTCCGGGCCTCTTTTTATTGGCGTTGCCCAGCAGGGTGCGTGCGTGCCGGCGGCCCTACTTCTGTGGGAAGCAGGTGCGGTACATGTAGCCGTTCAGAGTTTTCCCCTCCTTGGTCACGCGGGCCTTCACAAAGTAGGCATCCACGGTATCCATCACCTGTACTTCCATCCCGGAGCCCACCACCGCCAGCTGGGCCGACTGCTTGGTCATACCATCGTAGAGGGGGCAGTCGACCACGGTGGTAAAGGTCACTGGACCTTGGGTGGTGCGCTTGCCGGCTGATTCATCTTTAGCAGCGCTGCAGGAAGCTAGCAGGGCCAGGGTTATTGCGTAAAGTAGTCTGTTCATAGGAGGGATTTGGGCGGGGAAGATAGAGTTATTTCAAGGCCCTAAGGAATTTTACCCGATTTTTTTCTCGCCATATACTCGTCATGCCTACTTCCCGGGAACGTTGCCCTACTCCCGGACGTTAAGTTAGCAGACCAGAAAAGCGGCATTTTTATATCTTCCGGCAAGATTTTCCGTTATTCCCGGGTCGTTCCACTCACGCTTTTTCTCTTCCATATGAAACGCTTCACCCGCTTCCTCGCCCGGCCAGCTGCTTTTGCTGCCGTGGCCCTTTCCCTTCTGTTGGGGGTTACCAGCTGCGCTTCCACTTCCCATGTGGGCGTCACGTCCGATTTCGACCACTCCGTTAATTTCCGCGCCTACAAAACCTGGGCCTGGTATCCGCAACAGCAGACCGACACTGAAGGCGGTCCGGCCAGAGGCTACGAGTCTTTTCTCGATAAGCGCATGCGCGCAGCGGTAGAAGCCGAAATGACCCGCAAGGGTCTCACGCAGGTCGACAAAAACCCTGATGTATTCGTGGCCTACAGCGCCAAGGTTGAAGACAAGCAGCGCGTCAATGGCGGCTACTCTCCCTTCGGCTACCCCTACTACGGGTACGGCTACGGCTACAACCGCGGGCTGAACCAGGTATCGGAGTACAAGGAAGGCACCGTCATCATCGACTTCGTGGATGCCAAGCGCAAGGAGCTGGCTTGGCGCGGTATGGGCGAGGCCCAGGTAAACAACCAGACGATTTCGGAGCCTGAAGTGTACCGTATCGTTGGCAGTGTGCTGGGCTCTTACCCGCCCGGCGCCAAGCAAGCCACCCGCTAGGCCCGGTACGGCCACAAAAAAAGAGCCTCTCCGTAATCGGAGAGGCTCTTTTTTTGTGGCCTTCAGGTTGATCAGATGGGCACATTGACGTGCCGCTCGGCGTGGTAGGAGCTGCGCACCAGCGGGCCGCTTTCCACGTATTTCAGCCCCCGGCGCAGGCCCTCCTCGCGGTAGTGGGCAAACAGGTCGGGGTGGATGAACTCGGCAACTTCCAGGTGGCGCTTGGTCGGCTGCAGGTACTGGCCCAGGGTCAGAATGTCGAGGCCATTGGCAACGAGGTCATCCATGGCCTGATACATTTCGTCTTGGGTTTCGCCCAGGCCCAGCATGATGCCCGACTTGGTGCGCTTGCCGGCATCCTTGGTGCGCCGGATCTGCTCCAGGCTCCGGTCATACTTGCCCTGGGGCCGCACCAGGCGGTAAAGGCTGCCTACGGTTTCGATGTTGTGCGATACCACTTCCTGGCCGCCCGAAATCATAGTGTCCAGCGCGGCCCAGTTGGCCTTCACGTCCGGAATCAGCGTTTCGATGGTTGTCGTCGGGCTCAGCTGCTTGATCAGCACGACCGTTTCGTGCCAGATGCTGGCCCCCCGATCCTTGAGCTCGTCGCGGTTGACGGAGGTGATGACGGCGTGCTTGACGCTCATCAGCTGGATGGCTTCGGCCACCCGGCGCGGCTCATCCGTGTCGTACTCGGTGGGGCGGCCGGTGGCCACGGCGCAGAACGAGCAGGAGCGGGTGCAGATGTTACCCAGAATCATGAACGTGGCCGTGCCGGCACCCCAGCACTCGCCCATGTTCGGGCAGTTGCCGCTTTCGCAGATGGTGTGCAGCTTGTGCTCATCCACCAGCCGGCGGACTTTGGCGTACTCCGGACCCACGGGCAGTTTCACGCGCAGCCAGTCGGGCTTACGCGGCTTGGCTGGAGCCGCTGGGGCGGCCGCTTGGGGTTGAATAATCGGAAGGGTCAGCAACAGTTCGTCCATGCTGCAAAGGTAGTGAGTAGGAGTCGGTACTGGGTAGTCAGTATTGCCTAGTAAGACAACCACGCGGGAAATTTGTTCCCCGCAAACCCGCGCGGCCACCGCTCCTTGCCCGGAGTGCCGCCACCCGAATTAGCGGTAGCAAGGCAGACTGAGGCAGCGGCGCTAGCTGCGGTGTCCCAGGTAGATGGTGAGGTAGACCGAGGGAAAAAACTTGTTGTTGAGCTGTTTGTCGCTGCTCACGGGCGTTTTCAGAATCGTCAGCTCCTTGGGATACACTTCCACCAGGAAGCCCGTTTCTATTCCGGCTACTGCATCTTTGTAGCGGCCGTACTCGAAGCTGAGAGCCCCGCGCAGGTGAGCTCCCAGCTTGGGCTCGGTTTGGCTGATACCCGAAAACAGCGGTGCCCGGTCCACAATAAATTCCTCCTTGGTATGCTTGGCCGGGTCGTACTGCTCAGCGCGGATATCCTGGGGCGGCAGCGGCCGGTTGGCGCCGTCGCGGGCCGTATAATCGTAGTAGATGTAGTAGGGCATCAGCAGCCCGATGGAAGGGCCGGCCCCAAGTCGGGCATTTACCTGCACCCCGGAGTCGGGAGCCTTACGAAACACCACCCGCTCGATGCCGACCGAAGGGCGCAGCACAAACAGGTAGTTGGCCTTGGCGTTGGTGTAAATGCCGCCGGTGGAGCTGGGTCGACGCTGCTCCTTGGGGTGCTTTACTTCCACGCCCTCAATACTCCAGAAGCGGGACCATTTCTCGTCCAGCACCCGCGCCGAGCGTACCGAAACGCCGCCTATCAGCCCCCCGCGGGTGTTGAAGTTGACGCCGTAGGTGAACTCCTTGCGGTAGGAAGGCTCGTCGGAGGAACTTACGCTCTGGCTCCGGGCGCCAGATACAGCTCCCAGCGTACCGAGCAGGAAGCAGCCGAAGGTAAATATGTTGCGCACGGGAGACGAGCTAGGTAAGAAAAGATGAGAGTGCAGGTCAGGAAGCGGCCAGGCTGCCGCCTCATCTAAAGTACGTATTTTCTGCCGGGGCAAACACCCTAATTGTGAGGCCGGTGACGCAGCAGGCGCCCTGTAGCTTAGCAAACCAAATGCATTTCGGCTCCACTTTGCCCTGCCCTGGCAAACCCCGCCCGGCAGGTCTTAATCTGAACCCGGAAATCCGGCAGCGGGTTCAGCTCTTTTCGAGTGATCAGGCAAGCCGAATGCTGACCAGAATGGGGCCTGTCGGCTGCCCGATAGCCGGCTCCGGACCTGGAAGGGTTATACCAGTGCTCCTTTTACGTCGCTGAGGCGGATGCCCATGTGGGAGGCATCGTAGCGGCACTCGCCGTTCTGAATCAGCAGCAGCTGCGGCGACTGGTGCTGGACGCCGAACTTGTCGGCTATTTCGGCCGAGATGGGGCGGAAGCGCAGCAGATCGAGGTAGTAGATTTTCACGTCGGCCAGGTTGGCTTCGGACCACTGGCGTTCCAGCTTGCTTTTGGCCGCCGCGCTGATGGAGCAGGTAGTGCTGTGCTTGAAAATCAGGATAGGCTGCTCATGCGACTCCTGTACGATATCGGTAAGCTGCTCGGCTTGGGTGAGGGGTTGCCAGGGGGTACTCATGGGTGGTAGCGCGTTATTCGGTGGCGGGTTTCTTTTTCTTACCAGCAGGACGCAAACCAAGGCTAATTGGTTCTTTCACGTAAGCCGCGCCGGTGTGGTCGAACCTATAACTGTTGCGCCCGTCATTGGGTTGCGCCACGACCGGACTGGAACCCGTTTTCAGCTCTTCTTTCGATACCGCCAGGTGCGTTTCCTTGTACTCCGCTTTGTACTTGCGGGCATCGCGCAGGGCCCGGCGGTTTTCGGACCGCTGAACGGCCTGGTTGGAGTATTCCGTTTGGGCGCAGGCCGAAGCGGCGGTGAGGGTCAGCAGCAGGACCGATAGCAGGAATACGCGCATAGCAGCGGGGATAAAACGGTGGGAAGACAAGAGCAGAGCAGCAATAGGACGCTGGGGCTGGCAGCCGGCAGATCCGGTTATACGCAACTCCAAGCAATTGGTACTTATTGAGTTAAAAGGGCAGTGGAATACCCAGCAAGCTTCGCTGCCCAACCTTGTGCTTGAGCCGCCGGCGCTTGTATTTGGGCTTTTTCAGCATGTCGTGCCGGTCGTAGCTATTCTTCATCGGCTTGGCTTCGGTGGCCCCGGCCGCGCTGCGGCCGTCGGCCGACTCATCCGCCGGTTTAGCCGCCCTGCTGGCTTTGCGCACCTTCGGCTGCGGCGGGCCGGTTGGGTTGGGAATCCGGTAGGGATGGCAGGTTACGGACAGCAGACAGCTTAGCAGCAGCAGCCCCAGTACCCGCCTCAGACCCCGAAAAACAAAGACAATCATAAAGCAGCAGGAGTCGGAGCGAAGCGTAGTGGTCAGCCCGCAAGATACATAGCGTTCCGGACTCCGGCATTTTTGGCTGCCGGAGTCCGGGTTCGGCCTAGTAGGCCATGAGCTTTTCCACCCGCTCACGCAGGCGCTGGACCGGCAGAAACTGCTTTTCCAGCGGGGGCGCAAACGGAATGGCAGTATCCAGGGAAGCTACGCGCTGCACCGGGCCGTCGAGGTGCTCGAAGCAGTGCTCGGCAATCCAGGCCGCAATTTCGCCGCCGAGGCCGCCGGTGAGCGTGTCTTCATGAAACAGGATAACGCGGCCGGTTTTCTTGACCGTGGCCCGCACGGCTTCTTCGTCCCAGGGCAGCAGGGTGCGCAGGTCCAGAATGTCGCAGCTCAGGCTCAGCTCCTCGGCCAGCTGGGTGGCCCAGTGCACGCCCATGCCGTAGGTGATGATGCTCATTTCCGTGCCTTCCCGTACCAGCGCGGCCTTACCGATGGGCGTGGTGTAGTAGGCATCCGGCACCGGCCCGCTGATGCTGCGGTAGAGCATCTTGTGCTCGAAGTACATAACCGGGTTGGGGTCTTCGATAGCGGCATTGAGCAGGCCCTTCGCGTCGTGCGGGTTGCTCGGAAACACCACTTTCAGGCCCGGCGTGTGGGTAAACCAGGCCTCATTGCTCTGGGAGTGAAACGGCCCGGCCGCCGAGCCGGCGCCGGTGGGCATGCGCACCACCACGTCGGCGTTCTGTCCCCAGCGGTAGTGGCTTTTGGCCAGATTGTTCACGATCTGGTTGAAGCCGCAGGTCACGAAGTCGGCAAACTGCATTTCCATCATGGCCTTTTTGCCCTTGATGCTCAGTCCCAGCGCCGCCCCCACGATGGCCGACTCGCACAGGGGCGTGTTGCGCACCCGCTCCTTGCCAAACTGGGCCACGAAGCCGTCGGTAATCTTGAACACGCCGCCGTAGTCGGCAATATCCTGGCCCATGAGCACCAGCTCGGGATACTTTTCCATGCTCTGGCGCAGGGCATCCGAAATGGCGTCGATGTAGCGCTTGTCGGTGCTGGTGCCGTCGGCGGGCGGGTCCTGCACCGGCGCCGCGAAAGGGCGGTACATATCGGCCACCTCTTCCTCCAGGTGGGCAGTGGGCATGGGCACGGCGTCGGCTACCTTCAGCCCTTCCTCGATTTCGCGCTTGATGGTTTCGCGGAAGCGCATGCGGGCTTCCTCATCCAGGATGCCTTCGGCCAGCAGCCACTTTTCGTAGGTTGAAACCGGGTCTTTCTGGGCCCACTCCTCAAACAGCTCCTGGGGCACGTACTTGGTGCCGCTGGCTTCTTCGTGGCCCCGCATCCGGAAGGTGAGGGCTTCGAGCAGCACGGGGCGCGGGTTCTGGCGCAGATCCTCGGCCAGGCGGCGCACGGTGTCGTACACTTCCAGCACGTTGTTGCCGTCGACCTGCACGGCTTCCATGCCATAGGCCGGGCCTTTGTCGATGAAGTACTTGAAGCGAAACTGCTCCTGGCTGGGGGTGCTCAGGCCGTAGCCGTTGTTTTCGATGATGAAGATGACCGGCAGCTGCCACACGGCGGCCACGTTCAGGGCCTCGTGGAAGTCGCCTTCGGAAGCGCCACCGTCGCCGCTGTAGGTTACCGTAATGGCCGGCTTCTTATCCAGCACGTCGGCCAGGGCAATGCCGTCGGCCACGGCCAGCTGGGGACCCAGGTGGCTGATCATGCCCACGATGTGGTGCTCGTTGGTGCCGAAGTGGAAGCTTCGGTCGCGGCCCTTGGTGAAGCCGGTGGTCTTGCCCTGCCACTGCGCAAAGAGGCGATCCAGGGGCACGTTGCGGCCCGTAAACACGCCCAGGTTGCGGTGCAGGGGCAGAATGTACTCGTCCGGGTGCAGGGCCAGGGTGCTGCCCACCGATATGGCTTCCTGCCCGATGCCCGAAAACCACTTGCTCACCTTGCCCTGCCGCAGCAGAATCAGCATCTTTTCCTCAATAAGGCGGGGCTTGAGCAGGCCCTGGTAGAGGTGGAGCAGTACGTCGTTGGAGTAATCCTTACGGTCGAAGTTCATACGGAGGGAGAGGGTGGGTGTAGCGGGCCAAAAGTACGGGTTTGGGCCGAAGGGCCAGTGCCAACTTCCATAAGGGCTGCCTGCGCCCCGGCTAAGACCATTTCGGTCTTAGCTAACGCCGAAAGGGTCTTAGGTATCACCAAAACAGGCTTAGCTAAGCCTGTTTTGGTGATACCTAAGACCCAGACAGGCTTAGCGAACCCCAAAAAAGCCTTAGCCAGGACCGAAACGGTCTTCGCTAAGGCTGTTTGCGTGTTAGCTAAGGCCGGGCGCTACGCCGGCTTGCTGCCGCCGCCCTTGCGGGCCCCGGGCCGGGCGTAGTAGGCGTTGATCTGCTGGCGCAGCTCGCCCAGGTCGGTGGTTTCGCCCTTGTCCTTCTCAATGTCCTCGTGGATGTTGTTGACCTGGAAGAACACGTCGGAGCCGAGCACGTTGAGGGCGTTGTCGAGGCGGGTCAGCTCGGTACCCAGGTGGTTGCGCAGGGCAACCAGGGCGCGGTAGCTGGCTACTTTGGTGCGCAATTGCTCCGCGTCGGTGGTCTTGCGCAGCACGTCGGGGGCCTGCTCGGCGGCCTGCAGGACTAGGTCGGCCAGGGGCAGCCGCTCGGGCGAGATGGTGGCCGACGTCAGCAGGCTTTCGGGCTGCTGGGGCACGAAGGCCAGCTTGCCCTGCAGGGCTTTGATGGCCGCGCGGGCCGCCGTCAGGTCGGCCTCGGTGATGGGGGCGGTGAAATTGTTTCCTTTCGGCATGGTAAGAAGGGGTAAATGGTGGATACGGCAACGTGCAATAGGGCAGGGTAAGAATGCGGGTAGCGTAGGGCTGAGGGCTGGGCCACAGCTGCATATAGGTATTAATATTCTGCTGCAAATCCGCTGGTTAGGGTAAAATTATTCTTCCGGCGCGGGGCCGTGTGCAATACCGGCGGCCCGGGCATCTATCTTCGACACCGGTGCTGACTTATCCTTATGCGTACCCTGCTACCTGCTAGCTTCCTCTTATTGAGTTCCACGGCCGTTCAGGCCCAGCAAACTGATAAACTAGCTGCCCGCCGACCAGAGCTTGTTCTGGCAGCTCCCGACAGCCTGCCGGCTATGCCTGTCATGGGTGGTTTTCGTTGTGGAGTGCGCGGGGTAACCATTGCAACGGTTTAGTCGTGGTTACCACTCCCCACCATCCAGCCCATCCTCACCCGCGTGGCCGGGGTGCAGGTGACGCCCTACTCCGGGGCGCCGGGGGCCTGGGCCACGGTGCGCATCCGCGGGGTAGCCAACGTGACGGGCAACAGCCAGCCTCTCTACGTAGTCGACGACGTGCCCGTGTACAACCTCGACGTGACCCCGGAAAACTGGAGCGGCACCTACGGCTTCTCCAGCGGCGGCAACCAGTACTACCGCCCCACCCCTACTCCCTTCGCCCCCGGCAGCAACCCCCTGCTCGACCTGCCGGTGGAAGACGTGGCGAGCATCACGGTGCTCAAGGGCGCCGCAGCCACCGCCCGCTACGGCATGCAGGGCACCAACGGCGTTATCCGCATCGTTACCCGCACCGGCGACACGGGCAGCTCACTACCCCAGCCCCTGCGGGTAAACTACGCCGGCTGGGCCGGGGTGCAGCAGGTGCGTCAGCGCTACGACCTGCTCAACGCCCGCCAGTACGCCGATCTGGTCAACGTAACGGCCCGCAACGACGGCCGCCCCGCTCCTTACCCTGCCGCCGAGCTGGCCACTCTGGGCGCCACCGACTGGCAGGACCAGGCCTTCCGCACCGCGGGCCTGCAGAGCCACAACCTGAGCGTGAGCGGGGCCACCACCCGCACCCGCTACTACGCCGCCGCCGACTACCTCCAGCAGGCCGGCGTGCTCCTCAACTCCGGCCTGAGCCGCTACAGCCTGCGCACCAACGTGGAGCAGCAGCTCACCGCCAGGCTGAGCGTGGGCCTGAAAGCCTCGGGCAGCCAGCTCGACCAGCGCCAGCCCGGCTTCGACCCCGACGCCGGCCCGGCGCTGACCAACCTGCTGCTGGCCCCGCCCGCCACACCCGCCCGGGACTCCTTCGGCAACCTGATAACGGCAGACCCGCTGCTGCCGCTCCGGGAGCAGTACCACGCGCCCCGCACGCGCCGTCTGCTGGCCCAGCTCCACGCCGCCTACCAGCTCAGCCCCGACCTGACGCTGCGGGTGCGCGGCAGCCACGAGCGCGCTGCTACCGACGACGACTACCACCGCCCCGACAACGTGGGCATGGGCTACCGCTCCACGTTCCAGGAAGCCTCCACCACCGACGTGACCAGCTGGGTAGCTGCCGCCGACCTGCGCTACCATCGCACCCTGGCCGAAAACCACGCGCTGACCGCCGACCTGAGCTACCTGCGCCAGCAGTACGAGCGGGAGCTGACCAACGAGCAGACATCGACCCTCACCGGCTCCGGCCAGGCGCCGGTTGGCACGGGCACCAGCCGGTCTACGTTCATGACGCGGGTGAAAAGTGTTGCGGCGCACAGCCCTACCGCCCAGCTGGGCTACACCTACCGCAGCCGCTACGAAGTCCAGGCCTCCCTGCGCACCGACTTCGCTCTGGGCCACGACGGGTTTGAGGGGGAGTACTACTGGTTTCCGGGCGCCGCCCTGCGCTGGCACCTGGACCAGGAAGCTTTCCTGCAGAACGCCACGGGCCTGACCCAGCTGACCCTGGAGGCCGGAGCGGGCCGCACCAGCAGCTACTTCAGCCCCGACCGCACCACCCACCTCGACGCCGGGCTGCGCCTGGGGCTGCTGGGCGGCCGGCTGACGCTGGATGCGGCCGTGTACCAGCGTAGCACCCGGCAGGCCCAGGCCTTGCTTTCGGTGCTGGTGCCCGGCTCGGGTAGCCCCGTTTTCATACCCTACGCGCTCAACATGGAACTGCTCAACCGGGGCATGGAGCTGACGCTGGGCAGCACCTGGCAGGCGGGGGCGCTGGTGGGAACCAGCACCCTGGCTTTGGCCAACAACCAGAACCAGGTAACGGACTTCCGCGACGACCAGGGCAACCCCGTCCCCTTTGCTTCGGGGCTGGAAAAAGGCCACAGCATCAGTCGGTTCCAGGTGCTGGCCCAAAACGGCACTTATTCGGCTTCGTCGGCGCAGGCCGGGCAGCGCCGGTTCCGCGACGTGAATGGCGACGGCCGGGGCGACTACTCCGACAGCTACTACCAGGGCACCGGCCTGCCGCGCTACACCCTCAATTTCAGTCAGCACCTCATGCTCAGGCGCTGGCAGCTCGATGCGCAGCTCGACGGTCTGTTCGGCTACCAGATTCTGAACTCCACTCTGGTTGCTCGCGACGCTCCTCACGGCTATACCAACAGCTCTACCCGCGCCCTCGACTACTGGACGCCCGACCACCAGAGTACGTCCATTCCGCGGCCTGCCGCCGCCAACTATCAGACTATCAATTTGCCCGACGCCCAGGATCTGGCCAGCGGCAACCACGTGCGCCTGAGTCAGCTCAGCCTCAGCTACGAGGTGCTGAACACCGATACGCGCAAAGTGAGCGTGTGGGTAGGCGGGCAAAACCTGTTTGTCAGCGGGGCCTACCGGGGCTACGACCCCAACGTGAGCAGTGGCGGGGCCGCCCCCCTGCGGGCCGGGCACGATGCCGGCGTGTATCCCGTGGCGCGCGTGTGGCAGCTGGGCGTACGGGGGCAGTTCTAAACCAGTAGTATACCTTTAGCCCGAACCTGTCACCCGTTTCGTAGGTTAGTACCCTTGCGTACCCACCCTTCCGGCTTCTCCCTCCGCTATGATTCAATTCGAAGAATTCACCCTTGCCAACGGCCTGCGCTGCATCGTGCACGAAGACCATACCACGCCGGTGGCCGTCGTAAACGTGCTCTACAACGTGGGCTCCCGCGACGAGGATGCCGGCCACACCGGCTTCGCCCACTTGTTTGAGCACCTCATGTTCTCGGGCTCGGTCAACATTCCGAACTACGACGAGCCGCTGCAGTACGTGGGCGGCGAGAACAATGCCTTTACCTCGCCCGACATCACCAACTACTACCTCACGCTGCCCGCCAACAACGTCGAAACCGGCTTCTGGCTCGAGTCGGACCGGATGCTGGGCTTGGCCTTCTCCGAAAACGGCCTCGAAGTGCAGCGCAAAGTGGTGGTGGAAGAATTCAAGCAGAACTACCTCAACCAGCCCTACGGCGACGTGTGGCTGAAGCTGCGCCCCCTGGCCTACCAGCAGCACCCCTACCAGTGGCCTACCATCGGCAAGGAAATCGGCCACATCGAAAACGCCGTGATGGACGACGTGCGCGCTTTCTTCCAGAAGCACTACTCGCCCGCCAACGCTATTCTGGTGCTGGCCGGCGACATCACCCGGGCCGAAGCCCAGCGGCTGGCCGAAAAATGGTTTGGTCCCATCCCCGGCGGCCAGCCCTACCACCGCAGCCTGCCGGCCGAGCCCCGGCAAACGGCCCCCCGCCACCTCGACGTGACGGCCGACGTGCCCGTGAATGCGCTGTATAAAGTGTACCACATGCCCGGCCGCCAGGATGAGTCGTACTACGCCACCGACCTGCTCAGCGACGTGCTGGGCCGTGGCAAGTCGTCGCGCCTCTACCAGCGCCTGGTGAAGGAGCAGCCCTTGTTCAACTCCATTTCCGCATCCTGCACCGGCTCGTTTGAGCCCGGCCTGCTCGTAATCAGCGGGCGGCTGAACGCGGATGTGACTATGGAAGAAGCCGATGCGGCCATCGAAGCCGTGCTGGCCGAGCTGCGTACCGCGGAAGTGGAGCCGCTCGAGCTGGAAAAAGTAAAAAATCAGGCCGAGGTCAGCATCGTGTTCGGCGAAATCGAGCTCCTGAACCGCGCTATGAATCTGGCTTTCAGCAAGCTGCTGGGCGGCGCCAATCTGGTAAACCAAGAAAGCGCGAAGGTTCAGGCCGTGACGCCGGCTACCGTTCAGGCGGCGGCCCAGGAAGTGCTGCGCCCCAGTAACTGCAGCACGCTCTACTACCGGGCGGCTGTGCCCGCTACCGCCGGCCAGCTTACCGAAGTAGAAGCAGAGGCCTAAAGTACCCATCCCCACAAAAAGGCCCGAACGGTTATCGTTCGGGCCTTTTTGTGGGGTCATCTTGCGGTAAGCTTACCAGCCGCTGCCACCCGAACCCCAGCCGTCGCTGGCGGCTTTCTTGGCGGGAGCTTTCTTGGCTGCCGGAGCAACGGCCTTCTTAGTAGTCGAGGCACCGGAAGATTTTTTGGATGCCGAGGCATTTACCATTGCCTCAGCCGGAGCCGGCGTTGGCTCTACCGCTACTGGCTCGGGAGCTGGCATGGGCATGGGTGCCGCTACCGGAACAGCCTCGCGCACATTGCGGCGCACGTAGGGAGTGAGAGGACGGCCACGATAGTCGGTGTTGACGCGACGCGAAGGCGCTGCAGTAAAGCCGGGCGCAATGGAAAAGCCTTCCGTCTGCGGAGCCTGAGCATCTACGGCACGGCCGGCAGCCGGGGCCGCAAAGCCGTCGTTGGCCGGGGCAGGAGCAGCCGGTTCTGCCACGGGGGCAGGTTGAGTGGCAGCCGCTGGCTTCACCGATTTCTTACTGTTCTGCTGGGCCAAAGCCGCCGGAGCGCTCAACACAGTAACCAACAGCAGGCTTGAAAAAGCGGAACGTAACATAACGTATGGACGAAGGGTGAGGGTGAAAAACCAGGTCAGAGAACTTGGATACACAAATCTAGGGCGCTTTGTGCCCGAACGGCAAAAAAAGATCGGGCCTGCCCATGAAAATGGGTCATTGCGTGAGCTGCACGCCCCTTATTTTCTTCCCCTGACCGGGCGAGCAGCCGGCTTTCTCGCCGGGGTGGGGGCGGTCTGGCCGGAGGTGAGCGTCGAGTTGGCCGACGCCGGCTTCGGCGCTTTCTTTTTCAGGGGACGCCCCATGTAGTCGGTAGTAGGCGGGCTGGGCATGTTGATCCGCATGCCGGGAGCCAGGCGCATATCTTCCTCATTGCGCCGGCCGGTTCGGTCGTAGCGGGAGTAGGCGCCGGAACGAGCCCGGTTGGGCTTCGCTCTGGAAGTGCGCTGCTGGCCCTGGGCACTGTATTCGGTCAGCAGGCCAAAGCCCAGCACCAGCAAAAGCATGGAACAGCGGTACCACATGCGTGAAGGAGTTACCAGTTTGCGAGACAACACTTTTACCCGCATACGCAGTACCGCCCAAAGCGGATGTTTACCATTCCGGCACTTCGGCCGTAGCTACCGGCGCTTCCGTAGCCACGCGGGCAACCAGGGCTTTTTTAGCCTTTTTCTTCAGCGGCCGGCCGTGGTAGTCGGTGCTCACGCCGCGGTAGGGCGCCGTGTTCATGCCCGGGGCCAGCATCACGCCGGAGGAGCGCATGGCCGGGTCTTCCTCCTGCGTGGCCTCATCGACGGGCGCGGCGGCTACCGCTTTCTTGGCGGGCTTGTTGAGCGGCCGGCCGTGGTAGTCGGTGCTCACGCCGCGGTAGGGTGCCGTGTTCATGCCCGGCGCTATCATCACCCCGGAGGAGCGCATGGCCGGGTCATCGTTTGGTGCGGGCGCCGGCGGGGCCGGGGCGGCGACAGCGGCGGGCTCACTGGCTGGGGTAGCCCACAGGGCATCGTCATCGACCGAGGTAGCCCAGCTAGCGGCGGAAGTGGGCTTGGGTGCCACCGCAACTTTTTTCTTCAGGGCTTTGGCCGTGCGGGCTTTCCTGCGGCCCGGGCCATCGGCAGCCTGGGAAGTAGCAGGGGCGCTGAGTAAGGCAGCAATCAGGAAGGCGGGCAGCAGGAAGCGTTTCATAAGGCGGGAAGACGATAGAAGGAGGAGAAACGAAAGCAGCCCACGGACGGCTGCGGTGGCACTGAGCCAGGCAGGTGGCGCCCCGTGCCCAGTCTTGTCTGCCGTTGTTGGAAGGGGCTTTTGCAGCAATCGTACCAATATTCAAAAGCTGCCCGTGGAGGCTGTGGCCAGCTTTTTTTAAGTACCGGCGGGTTTCGACCGGAAGCGTACCTTTGCAGCATGCAGGATCAAATCAACCGCCTCCGCGCCGAAATTGACGCGTACGACCTCACCGCCCCTGAGCAGCTGGAACAGTTCCGTTTGGCCTTCACCGGCCGCAAGGGCCAGCTGGCCGACTTATTCGACCAGCTCAAATCGGTTGCGCCCGAGCAGCGCCGGAGCGTGGGCCAGGAGCTGAACCAGCTGAAGCAGGCTGCCCTGGAGCGTTTTGAGCAGCGTCGGCAGGAGCTGGAGGCAGCTACCCAGAATGCCCCGGCCGATCCGACGTTTGATTATACGCTGCCCGCCGTACCCAATGCGCTGGGCACCCGCCACCCGCTGAGTCTGGTGCGCGAGGAAATGGTGCGCATCTTTTCCCGCATCGGCTTCAACGTGTCGGAAGGCCCCGAAATCGAGGACGACTGGCATAACTTCACGGCCCTCAACTTCCCCGAAAACCACCCGGCCCGGGATATGCAGGACACGTTCTTCGTGACCCGCGACGCGGCCAACCCCACAAACGACTTTTTGCTGCGCACCCACACCAGCACCGTGCAGGTGCGCGTGATGGAGTCGCAAAAGCCCCCGATTCGCAGCATCATGCCCGGCCGGGTGTACCGCAACGAGGCTATTTCGGCCCGCGCCCACATGATGTTTCACCAGGTGGAAGGCATCTTCATCGACGAAGGCGTGAGCTTTGCCGATTTGAAGCAGACGGTCTATTATTTCGTTCAGGAAATGTTTGGCGCCGATATTCAGATCCGCTTCCGCCCCTCCTTCTTCCCCTTCACCGAGCCCAGCGCCGAAATTGACATCACCTGCCTGATCTGCAAAGGCGTGGGGTGCAATATCTGCAAGCAGACGGGCTGGGTCGAAATCGGGGGCTGCGGCATGGTCGATCCGAATGTGCTGACGCAGTCGGGTATCGATCCGGAAGTATATTCCGGCTACGCCTGGGGCATGGGCATTGAGCGCATCACCATGTTGAAATATCAGATCAAGGATCTGCGTTTGTTCACCGAAAACGACCAGCGCTTTTTGCGGCAGTTTGAGGGAGCTTAATCGGCCGCAGGTTAGTTATGGCTTTCCTAGCTTCCCGGTTGAGGATGCGTTCGTTCCGCGTTACACCTGCTTTTTCTATGACGATGCTTTCAACTTTGCGGGCCGTAGCAGTGCTGTTCGCGTTGGCCTCCCAACTGGCGTTAGCTAGCTGCGGGTCCAGCGGCCCTGACAATGCCCCCCAGATTCCGCTCACCTCCTTCAGCACGCCCATTAACCTGACCAATCAGGAATATGCCGAGCTGCGGCGCGACAATGGCTCGGCCTACGTGAAGGGCGGCGTGCGCGGCCTGATTGTGGTGCGCCAGAACTCCAGCACCTACCACGCTTTCGAGCGAAACTGCCCTTACCGCGCCAACGACACCTGTGCCCGCGTCAAGATTGATCCGTCGCTCCTTTTCTTAAAAGACGCCTGCTGCGGGTCCCAGTTTGACCTGCAGGGCCGCGTGCAGGGCGGCCCCACGGTTTTGCCGCTGCGCCAATACAGCACTTCGCTTTCAGGTAGTATCCTGACAATCACGAACTAGACGAGTAAGCAAATATTTTTTTCAGGACATTGCTTGCACAGCTTTTCATTATGACCTAATATTGCACCCGCAACGATAGATAATCGTGGCCATAACCGCTTCCTTAGCTCAGCCGGTTAGAGCATCTGACTGTTAATCAGAGGGTCCCTGGTTCGAGCCCAGGAGGGAGCGCTACGATCGAAAAAGCCCGCTGGATACCCAGCGGGCTTTTTCGTTTTTGGGCCCAGCCACAAATACCCCGTGGCAGGCGAAAGAAGCAGACTCAACCTTTTTGGGCAAGGGCAAGTATCACCTGAATATTCATTCTCAGGAATTTCTCCTTTCCACCCTTTGGTCCCTCCCCGCCATGACTCGCTTTCAACCGTTTTTCGCCCTTTGCCTCATCCTGCTCACGTTCACGCTCAGCAGTTGCGAACTAGCCGGAGATATTTTCAAAGCCGGTGCCTGGTCGGCCGTAATCGGCATTTTCCTGGTGGTGCTGCTGGTTGGCTTCATTATCCGCAAGATGCGGGGCTAACGTATTTTGCCAGTCAGAGAAAGCAGCAGGCGGCCCCGCAAGGAGTCGCCTGCTGCTCTTTATGCTCATGGAAACTTCTGGTGCTACTGCTCTACCACCCCAGCGTTGGCGGGCCAGTGGGAGTGATAGGTTTTACCAGGTAAACTTAGCCCGGCTGAGCGCTTGGGTTGAGCACCATCCGCTGGGGTGGTAAAGCAGTAGCTTACTGCATAGCTCCGGCAAGGCTGGTCCAGAGTTCGAAGCTGGCGGAGCCCGTTAGCTTCAGGTTGCCAAAGCGGCCCCCGCTCATTATTTGCTTAGCAGGGCCCGCGTTGCTGTACTTCACCACGCTGTGCTGCCTGCTGCGCCCGAAGCCAAGCAGCCCTCCACTCTCTCGCTTTGCAGGGAGGAACCGGAGGCTACGTCTACCGCGCCGAAAATTGTTTCATCCGCGTCTCACAAGTAATCGGGTCTGAACTTCCCGATTTGCCGTTGGTTGCACCCTTCCCTGTCCAACAAAAAAGCCTGGCTCGTTGAGTCAGGCTTTTTTGTTGGACAGGGAAGGGTGCTTAACCTTTGGCGTTCTTCTCGGGCATAGTCCCAATGATATGGTCCCAGAGGGTGCTGGATACGCCGAAAGCAATTTCATCCTGCCGGTAATGGTGCTGGGCATGATGATGCCACCATACTTTCAGAAAGTTCTTCGGTGGCGAGTACATGTGAATGGCATAGTGCACAAACAGGTACAGGGCATACCCGAACGTGAAGCCGGCCAGTACGCCAAAGACATTGCTGCCAAAGGTGAAGCGGAAGACGAAAAACAGCAGGGAGGCTACGAATACCGTGATGATAGGCGGCATGGCCAGCCGCGTCTCGTCTTTGGGAAACTCGTGGTGCACGCCGTGCATGGTGTACTGAAACTTGACCCGCCCGGGCGTGGTAGCCGGAATGTGGTAGAGGTAGCGGTGCATGGCATACTCCGCGAACGAAAACAGGAACCAGCCCGCCAGAAACAGCCCGAAAGCCGAAGCCCCGCTGATAAAGCCGTTGGAGAAGCCGTAGTACAGGCTCACCAGAGCCGTGAGCAGAAAGATGGAAACCGGCAGCGCAATGTGCGTGTGGGACAGGCGTTCCAGCACGGGATTCTTAAACAACACCGCCGAGCCCTTGTGCTTGGGCTTGACCGCGGCCGGCGCTTTGACCGGGGTTGGTTGCAGATCGGGGGCTGGAGCAGCAGGAGCGGAATTCATAGGAATGAGCAAGCTGATTATGACGTAAAAGTACGCAGCACCGCGCAAATGCTGCGCCAAGACCGGCCGGCCAGCCTATCAGGCGCTGGCCTGGTAGGTGGCAAGCAGATGCTGCACGGCTTCCACGGTGCAGGTCGGGGCAGCACACCGCAACGGCGCACGGTCGTAAAACCGCTGACGATAGGCTAAGGTTTCACTGAGCCGGGCTTCCAGTGCGGCGGCATCGGGCAGCCGGGCCAACAGGGGCCGGGCGGCGGCCGCGTGCTGCAGGCGCCGCACCAGCTCGGGCACGGGCACGGCCAGATACAGCGTCAGGCCGGTTTCGAGCAGCAGCTCCAGGTTGTTGTGGAAGCAGGGCGTACCGCCGCCGGTAGCCAGTACCAGCCGGGGCTGCTGGGCCAGCAGCACCCGCAGCACCTCGGCTTCGCGCCGCCGAAAGTACTCTTCGCCGTCGGCCTGAAATACGTCGGCTACGCTGCGCCCTTCCGAGCGCACAATTTCCTCATCCAGGTCGCGGAAGGGCAGCTCGAAGGCCGTAGCCAGGGCGCGGCCCAGGGTCGTTTTGCCGGCCCCGGGCATGCCGATAAGGTGAAGACGCATGGGTTGAAGCACTGGTTAGAAGAGAAGCGGGTTGGCGGAGTGGCGGGATGGCGGCGCGGCTACTTACGGTGGGGGCCGATGATCGGACTGCCCGCACCGGCTTGGCACCGCGGCCAAAGACTACCCCAGCTTCACCCGCGGGTCCAGCAGGGCGTACAGCAGGTCCACGGCAATGTTGACGACCACAAACAGGAAGGCAATGAAGATGGTGGCGCCCATCACGATGGGAAAATCCAGGTTCTGCACGGCCTGCAGCGTCACGGTGCCCAGGCCCTTCCAGTTGAAGATGTACTCGATGAAAAACGCTCCCGCCATCAGCGAAGCCAGCCAGCCCGATACGGCCGTAATAACCGGGTTCAGCGCGTTTTTCAGCGCGTGGCCCAGCACCGTCTGGTAGCCGGACAGCCCCTTGGCCCGGGCCGTGCGGATGTAGTCCTGGCTGAGCACGTCGAGCATGGAGCTGCGGGTAAGCTGGGTGATGACGGCCAGCGGCCGGATGCCCAGGGCGAAGGCGGGCAGCACGAGGTTGCGCAGCACGAGGTGGCGGCCGGTGAAGGGGTCGGTTTCGTAGAGCTGCCCGGTGAGGTTGAGGCCGGTCCAGTGGCTCCAGTAGAAGCCGAACGTCATGGCTATGAGGATACCGGCCACGAACGAGGGCACCGAAATGCCCAGCACCGACGTGGTAATCAGGGTGCGGTCCAGCCAGGAATGGGGCTGCAGCGCGGCCACTACCCCGAACAGAATGCCCAGCGCCGCGGCCAGCAGCATGGCGGCCAGCGCCAGCCACAGCGTGCCGGTAAAATGGTCGAGCAGAATACTGAGCACGTCCTTGTTGCTCTGGAAAGAGCGGCGCAGGTAGGGCGTTTTCAGCACCACGGCTTTGTCGCCCAGCGGCAGCAGGGCCACGCCGCCGTATTTGGCCACCCCGGCCGAGTCGCGCGGGTGCAGGCCCAGCGGCGACACGTCGTTGAGGTAGCTGGCCAGCTGCACGGGCAGGGGCTGGTCGAGGCCCAGGTCGGCGGCGATGGCGGCGCGGGTGGCGGCATCGGAGCGTTGGCCGGCCAGCAGCGCCACCGGGTCGCCGGGCAGCACGGCAAACAGGAAGAACACGGTGAGGGCCACGCCCAGCAGCACCAGGATTCCTTCCCCCAGCCGCCGCAACAGAAAAGAAAGCATGGATTAGGGGCTTGGGGTCTTGGTTTTTGTTCTGCTGAAGCGGTGGTGGAAAGCTGATTCGGGGTTGCCACTTAGGCAAGGCTCCATTTATCGGCATCAACCCAAGTCCCTGGGTCCCCAACTACCTGTTATAGCAGCTCTTCGAGCTTGCCGCGGGTGGGGATGTCGTGGTAGTGGAACTTGCCTTTCACCACGCCTTCCTGCAACAGGATAAAGCCCGGATTCGAGCGAATCATGGACTTGAGCACGGTGGCATCGGCGTAGTAGAAGGGCGCCGACAGGTTCACGTCGTGGCGGAAGGCGTCGAAGTCGGCGGGGCTGCTGCTGGTGATGATAAGCGGCGTAATCTTCTTGCTCGACGAGTCGGCCGACAGCATCAGCTGGTTGATCTGCAGAAACCGGTCCCGGTCGGCCTTGTCGGTGCTCTGGATGATGAGGATCAGCTTGTTGCCCGTCAGCAGCTTCGCGGTGTAGTCGCCGGCGTCGTTCCAGACCCGGAAATCGGTGATTTTGGGGCCGGCATCGGGATTCAGGCTCACCATCTGCTTGTACTTCCAGGTGGTGTCGGTCGGGTACTCGGTAAATTCCTTGGTTTCCCCGTTGCGCTCCATGATGTACTGGTAGCGCATGGGCTCCGAGGCCTTCATCAGCTGGCCGATGTTGTTGCCGACTTTGTAGGGCAGAAAGTCGAAGTAGGGCAGGTGGCCCAGGGCCCGCACGCCGATGCCGATGGCAATGGCTGAGGCCATGGTCATGTACATCACGCCCAGCTGCCCGGTGGCAAACACCCGGCGCAGGTAGCGGAAGTTGAAGAACACCACAGCCCACAGGCCCAGCAGGAACAGGTCCTTGGCAAACGAGGCCCAGGGCGTGAGCTTGATGAAGTCGCCGAAGCAGCCGCAGTCGGTGACCTTGTTGAAGGCGGCCGAGTAGAAGGTGAGGAAGCCGAAGAAAATCAGCAGCCCCAGCAGCACCTTCAGCGTGTTGCGCAGGTGCCAGCGCAGCAGCACGGCCACGCCCAGCACCACCTCCAGCGAGCTGAGCACGATGGATATGGAGCGGGTACTGCCTTTGAACACCAGAAAGAACCGGCCGAAATCCTCGGCAAATACGTCGAAGTATTCCTCCAGCTTCAGCGCCGTCCCGACGGGGTCGTTGAGCTTGATCAGGCCGGAGAAGATGAAAATAGCGCCGAGCAGCACCCAGCAGATACGGGTAATCAGTTTCATTTTGGGGTCTTAGGGGCTTAGGGTCTTGGGGACTTGGATGTTCGCTATGCGGTGCTACTGCCACCCGCCACTGCTTACGAACACAAGGGTACGAGGAGCCGAAGGTAATCAGCCGAAAGCCAAGACCCTAAGCCCCCAAGTCCCCAAGCCCCTTTTTGATCAGCACAAAGACGGCATAATTCAGCATATCCCGGTAGTTGGCTTCCACGCCTTCCGACACGCGGGTGTGGCCGGCCAGGTCTTCAATCTGCTTGGTACGGTGCAGCTTCATCAGGATGATGTCGGTGATGCTGGCCACCCGCATCTGCCGCCAGGCTTCGCCGTAGTCGTGGTTTTTGGCAAACAGCAGGCGGCGGTTTTCCGCCACCTGCTCGTCGTAGGCGCGGGCCACGTCGTCGGCGGCCAGGTCGAGCGGCGCGTCATCGGGCAGGCGCAGCTGCATCAGGGCAATCAGGCAGTAGTTGATGATGGCCACAAATTCCTCATCCACGCCGTCGGCCACCAGCTGCCGGCCCTTCTCCTGGATGGAGCGGATGCGCTGGGCCTTGATGTAAATCTGGTCGGTGATGCTGGGCAGGCGCATAATGCGCCAGGCCGTGCCGTAGTCGTGGGCTTTGGCCAGAAACAGGGTCCGGCACTGCCCGATTACCTGGTCGTACTCGTGCTGGGTTTGGTTACTCAAGATTTTCGGCCTATTTTGTTGAAGAACGAAGTTATTGGCAGATCCTGTCCGGCGGGCTCCCGCCTGCCTGCCGGGCTGAACGAGGCTGTTGCCCGCCCGCCCAGGGTGCCGCTGCGCGCCGCCTACCGCCGAAATAAACGCCCAAAACCATGCTCCAGGCCGCGAAAGATACGTGTTTTTCCCCGAGGCAAACCCTGCGCTGCCCGGGCGGACGCGTGCTGGATCTGCGCCGGCCGCAGGTGATGGGCATCCTGAATCTGACCCCCGATTCGTTTTACGCCGCCAGCCGCGTGGGCGCCGTTGCCGACCAGTCGGACCTGCTGCGCCGCGCCGAAGCCATGCTCACGGCCGGCGCCGCCGTGCTCGACCTGGGCGGCTACTCCTCCCGCCCCGGGGCCGAGCACATTTCCGAAGCTGAGGAAAAGCAGCGCCTGCTGCCGGCCGTGGAAGCCGTGCGCCGCGCCTTTCCCGAGGCGTTTTTGTCCGTCGACACCTTTCGCAGCGGCGTGGCCGCTGCCGCCGTGGCCGCGGGCGCCGACATTCTCAACGACATCAGCGGCGGGGAGCTGGATGCCGACATGTTTGCCACCGCCGGCCGCCTGCAGGTGCCCTACGTGCTGATGCACATGCGCGGCACGCCCCAGACCATGAGTACGCTCACCGACTACCCCGACGGCCTGCTGCTGGACCTGACCCGCTACTTCCGCGACAAGCTGGCCGCCCTGCGCGCCGTCGGCGTGGCCGACGTGGTGCTGGACCCCGGCTTCGGCTTCGCCAAAACCGCCGCCCAGAACCACGAGCTGCTGGGCCGCCTGCGCGAGCTGCACTTATTCGGGCTGCCCATGCTGGCGGGCCTCTCGCGCAAGTCTATGCTGTATAAACCGTTAGGGCTGACGCCGGAAGCGGGGCTGCCCGGCACCGTGGCCGTGAATACCATGGCCCTGCTAAACGGCGTTAGTCTGCTGCGCGTACACGACGTGTCCGAGGCCGTGCAAACCATCCAGCTTGTGACCAACACCTTTAGTCCCTCTTCTTCGTGACCACCTCCTTCAGCATCGGCTTCCTGCGCATTGGCTGGATCGACGTCGTGGACGTGGTGCTGGTCACGGTGCTGTTTTATCAGCTTTATAAGCTGCTGACGGGAAGCGTGGCGCTGAAGGTTTTTCTGGGCCTCATGTCGGTGTACCTGCTCTACCTGGTGGTGAAGGCTGCCGGCATGGAGCTGCTCACCAGCATCCTGGGGCAGTTTATGAGTGTGGGCGTGCTGGCCAGCATCATTCTGTTTCAGCAGGAAATCCGGCGCTTCCTGCTCACCATTGGCAAGGCCACGGCTTTCGACCGGATGCTGAACTTCCCCTGGCGGCGCGAGGAGCCCGCCGAGCGCCTGAACGTGACGCCCTTCGTGGAAGCGGCCAAAAGCCTGGCCGGCAAGAATACCGGGGCGCTGATTGCCTTCCAGCTGGCGTCCGACCTGAAGTTCTTCGCCGACTCCGGCGACCTGATCGACGCCACCGTGAGCAAGCGCCTGCTGCTGTCCATCTTCAACAAAACCAGCCCCCTGCACGACGGCGCCGTCATCATTGCCGACAACCGCCTCCGGGCTGCCCGCTGCATTCTGCCCGTGAGCGAAAACCCCGACGTGCCCGCCTCCCTGGGCCTGCGCCACCGCGCTGCCATCGGCCTGACCGAGGTCAGCGACGCGGTGGTGCTGGTGGTGAGCGAGGAAACCGGCCAGATTTCGCTGGTCCGCGGCGGCGAGGTATTCCGCAACCTCTCGTCGTCGGACCTGCGCACCCGCCTCACCGAGTTCCTGTTCGATCTGCCGCTCAAGGCGGCCACCAATACCAAAACGGCGGAAGTAGTGGCGTAAAGGGGCCTGCCGTTCGACTCAAGGATTACAGCAGTCGCAATACATGGGGTCTTCCGCTGTTTTACTATGCGGATAGACTTCTTCTTTCGCGCAGCCGCAGTGCCGGCACGAGTAGATGTAGCTCAGGACCGAGTTGGTCGGGCTGCCGCACAGGCTGCATTTCAGCCCCCTTCTGGCGTCGGTAATGCCAAAGCCGGGCGTCGCGCACTGCGGGCAGCATGATTGCACTTTGGCTGTTAGTGCCGCGGTTGCTTTTTCTATTACTGCCATGCGCGTTGGGTTGTACAAGGCGCGCATATCCGTTTCGACGTAGGCGGCCGTATGCTCGCCGTAAATCTTCCGAAAGGTGTTCCTGAGCTGCTCCGGGTCGGTAATGCCTTTGACTATCCCGGTTTTATCGTCCTTCGACTGGCGCAGTATCAGGCCGTGGGAAGGGAAAAGCGCGGCTTCGGCAAAAGCCCACAGCTCTTCTTCGCTGGCAACCGTCTGGCCGTTGAAATTTGTGGTCAGGCTTATTTCTCTGACCGTAATTTCCAGGCTGTTTTTCCGGTCGATAAGCATTACGAATTCCTCGTCCGCATTTACGAAAAAGCTGGCCGGATGCGGGCCGAACGAGCCTTCACTGGCCACGCCTAAATCACAGTGGCTGGCTTCCAGCGCCAGCAGGCATTTCTGCCGCACGGTCGTGAGCGGGTCGCTGCTTCTTTCCACCTCCGCCGTAAACGTCCCGAAAGCGTCCGTATCAAACTCCGGATTCGTGAAGCACTGCACGCCCAATACCTGCTCCAGTAAGGGCGCCATTACCTGCTCCTTGGCGTGCTTGGTGGCTATGAGCAGCTTTCTGTTGGCGAAGATTTCCATGATGGCTGGCCGGCAATAAGAACGTCATTCCGAGCTTGCTGAGGAATGATGTTCTTATAGAATGACGTGCTGTTTCCCTGACTTTCTATACGTCCTAGAGCTGTTTCGTAGCCCGCTCCAATCGGTCGTTTATTGATTTTCCCAGCCCCACATCAGGCATTCTTTCCGCGACGATCATATCCAGCTTCAGCTTATCCAGCGCGTGCAGGGCGCCATACAACCCACTGGCCGCCTCTTTCAAATCGCCGGCTTCTGACAACACTATCTGGTGCTCCACAAACGGCGCCTCGATTTTCTTACGGAACAGCAGCAAGCCGATTTTCTTATCGGCTTGGTGTACGATAAAGGCCCCGGGGTCGGCTTCCAGGTAAGTAGGCGTGGCGGGCGCGTAGTGCCGGGTGAGCATTCCCGGCGCATCGGGCGCGGTTTCCTTCTTGTTTTTAATGACAACGGGCCCTACTACCCGCTCTATTTCTTCCACCGCAAGGGAGCCCAGCCGGTACAAAACGGGCTCATCGTCTTCGAAGCCGACGATGGTGGACTCAATGCCTCGTTCACAGTCGCCCCCGTCCAGCACCATGGGCAGCATAGCGCCGAAGTACTCCTCTACGTGAGCCGCCTTGGTGGGGCTGATGCTGCCAAACGGGTTGGCGCTCGGGGCCGCCAGCGGGAAGCCTACCTGTTCCAGCAGGGCCAGCACCAGCGGGTGGTTCGGCACCCGGACGGCCACCGTATCCTTGCCGGCCGTAATCAGGTCGGGAACGGTGGGCTGCTTTTTCAGCACCAGCGTGAGCGGGCCGGGCCAGAACGCTTCCGCCAGCCGCCACGCCTTTTCGGGCACGTACCGGGCCAACTCCTCCAGCTGCCGAATCGACGGAATATGCACGATCAGGGGGTTGAACAGCGGCCGTTGCTTCAGCGCAAAGATCCTGGCGATGGCCGTGGGGCTGAAGATATTTCCGGCCAACCCGTACACGGTTTCGGTGGGAATGGCCACCAGCTCGTCGGCCTGCAACAGGCGGGCGGCTTTTGCCAGGTTTTTGAAAATACTCGTCATGAGGATGGGCCTACTGGGTGGGCCGGCAATTGGCCAATGGGGCCAGCTTGCGGCAGGCTATTTTTTTCGCGCGGCCGGCAAGGTATTTTCCGGACCCGATCGGCACAAAAGCGGGCCTGCCCCGGACGGCTTACGCGGCCCAAATATAGGCGCTACGCGGCCTTGGCCAGCTGTTTTGAAGGCCGAAACCACTTTGGAATGCCTTTGGAATCGGAATCTGCTTTAAAAACCCGCCGCCCCTGCTTGTTTCCAGCAGTGGCGGCGGTTACCCATCAGCTTTCAGAAACGTTACGGCGTGTTCGTCGCCTGGCCCGCTATCGGCCTGACCGCGGTAAGCGACGCGGTGGTGCTGGTGGTGAGCGAGGAAACCGGCCAGATTTCGCTGGTCCGCGGCGGCGAGGTGTTCCGCAACCTCTCGTCGTCGGACCTGCGCACCCGCCTCACCGAGTTCCTGTTCGATCTGCCGCCCAAAGCCGCCAACGCCTCGGCCTCTACCGCCGTCGAAGTAGCAGCGTAGAGTACCAGCCCTGGCTGGACCTCTCTTTCGTCGGCCATCTGGCGTAGGCGGAGCGTAGCACCTGCTTCCGGTAGCGCACCAGCATCACTACAGGTAAAAAGCCTTTCCCGCCGCACGGAGAAAGGCTTTTTACCTGTAGCGGCGTTTGCAGAGACGAAGAGGCAGGTCCTTCGTTGCGCTCTGCTCCACTCAGGATGACAGACGATTTATAGACGTACCGGCTCTCGGTTACGGCGTGTTCGTCACCACCTGGCCGGCCTCGGGCTGCTGGGCCGAGCGGTCCTTGAGTGTGCCCAGCTCCTGCCCGACTTCGATGAAGGCAGCAATGGCCTTATCCAGATGCGCGCGGGTGTGGGCGGCGCTGAGCTGCACCCGGATGCGGGCCTGGCCCTTGGGCACCACGGGGAAGTAGAAGCCGACCACGTAGATGCCTTTTTCCAGCATGCGGGCCGCAAATTCCTGGCTCAGCTTGGCGTCGTACAGCATCACGGGCACGATGGGGTGCTCCCCGGGCTTGATGTCGAAGCCGGCGGCCGTCATCTTCTGGCGGAAGTATGTAGTATTTTCTTCCAGCCGGTCGCGCAGCTCGGTGCTTTCCGTGAGCAGCTCCAGCACCCGGATGCTGGCGCCCACTATTGCCGGCGCGAGGGTGTTGGAGAACAAGTAGGGGCGGCTGCGCTGGCGCAGCATGTCGATGATTTCCTTGCGGCCGGAGGTGAAGCCGCCCATGGCCCCGCCCAGGGCTTTGCCCAGCGTGCCGGTGATGATGTCGACGCGGCCCATGGCGTTGCGGTACTCGTGGGTGCCGCGGCCGGTTTTGCCCAGAAAGCCCGTGCTGTGGCACT
Organism: Hymenobacter algoricola; assembly: GCF_039539525.1. Lineage (NCBI taxonomy): Bacteria > Pseudomonadati > Bacteroidota > Cytophagia > Cytophagales > Hymenobacteraceae > Hymenobacter > Hymenobacter algoricola. The sequence goes on from NZ_BAABDH010000003.1 coordinate 216,141, forward strand.
CGTCGATCATGACCAGGGCCTGGTACTTATCGGCCAGGTCGCAGATTTTGTCGAGCCGGGCGATGGTGCCGTCCATGCTGAATGAGCCGTCCGTCACGATGATGCGGTGGCGGGTGCCTTTGGCCACGGCATCCTGGAGCTGGACTTCCAGGTCGGCCATGTCGTTGTGGGCGTAGCGGTAGCGCTGGGCCTTGCACAGGCGCACGCCGTCGATGATGGAGGCGTGGTTCAGGGCATCACTGATGATGGCGTCCTGCTCGTTGAACAAAGGCTCGAACACCCCGCCGTTGGCGTCGAAGGCCGCGGCGTAGAGAATGGTATCCTCGGTACCCAGAAACTCGGCCAGCCGGGCTTCCAGCTCCTTGTGAATATCCTGGGTGCCGCAGATAAAGCGCACCGACGACAGGCCGTAGCCGTGGGTGTCGATGGCGTCCTTGGCGGCCTTGATGACCTCGGGGTGCGACGACAAACCCAGGTAGTTGTTGGCGCAGAAGTTGAGCACCTCCCCCGCTTCCCGGGTTTCGATTTCGGCGCCCTGGGCCGAGGTAATCACGCGTTCCTGCTTGTAGAGGCCGTTGTCTTTGATTTCCTGAAGCTGGTGCCGCAGGTCGGGCTGAAGGGTGGTGTACATAGGCTGACGGGGTGAGGTTGGTAAACTGGTGAGCGGGAGACGACAAAGGTAATCGTCTGCGCCGTCTCTGCCGATGTCTTGCGGCCAAGCTACCCTACGGGCGGCGGGCCAGAAAGCAATGCCACCCAAAGCGGAGCGGGCCCGTATCTTTGCACTCCTTCCCCACCCGTTTCCCCAATTCCTCCCGAATGAGCACATCCAGCACTTCCGCCGCCACCCCCGGCGACACCATTCTCGTTATCGGCGCCGGCGGCCAGCTGGGCCTGGAGCTGACCCAGGAGCTGCGCCAGCGCTACGGCGCCTCGAACGTGGTAGCCGCCGACGTGCGGGCGCCCAAAGATGCCGAAACGGCCCAGTCCGGCCCCTTCGAGCTGCTCGATGTGCTCGACAAAAACCGCCTGGAGGAAGTGATGCGCCGCTACCAGCCCAAGCAGGTCTACCACCTGGCGGCGCTGCTGTCGGCCACGGCGGAGAAAAACCCCAAGTTCGGCTGGCAGCTCAATATGGACGGCTTGTTCAACGTGCTCGACGCCTCCGTGGACTTGGGCGTACAAAAGGTGTACTGGCCCAGCAGCATTGCCGTGTTCGGGCCCGATACGCCCCGGGAAAATACGCCCCAGCTTACCATCATGAACCCCAACACGGTGTACGGCATCAGCAAGCTGGCCGGGGAGCAGTGGTGCGAGTGGTACTTCCGCAAGCACGGCCTCGATATCCGCAGCCTGCGCTACCCCGGCCTGATCGGCTACAAGAGCCTGCCCGGCGGCGGCACCACCGACTATGCCGTCGACATCTACCACAAAGCCGTGGCCGGCCAGCCCTACGAGTGCTTCCTGAGCGAAGACACGTATCTGCCCATGATGTACATGCCCGATGCGCTGAAGGCCACCCTGGATCTGATGCACGCCCCGGCCGGGCAGATCAACATCCGCAGCTCCTACAACCTGGGGGCCATGAGCTTCAGCCCGAAGGAAATTACGGCCAGCATCCAGCGCCATGTTCCTGATTTCAAGGTCAGCTACCAGCCCGACTCCCGCCAGCAGATTGCCGACTCCTGGCCCGCCAGCATCGACGACAGCCGGGCCCGCCAGGACTGGGGCTGGCAGCCCGATTTCGACCTGGACAAGATGACCGGCGACATGCTGCTGCATTTGAAGCAGATGCAGGCCGAACCGACGGCAGCCCACTAGCCGTCGGGGCGAGGCCCGAAGCAATGACCCGTAAAGCATATGATTGTAAACCTGACCAAGGCCGGCTGGCAGATCATCTACCAGCAGGCCCACGCGCTGCTGGCGGCCCAGCTGGCCTGGCACTGGCAGCCCTTCGGCCCCTCCGACCGCTGGGTGAGCACCCTGGCCGCCATTGCCCAGCACGATGATGAGCAGCCCACCTGGAACGGCCACTACGGCCTGACGCCCGCCGGCGCCCCCGCCGATTTTACGCTGCAGGAATTCTCGCTGGAGCAGGCCCGGGGCGTGATGAAGGCGGCGCGCTTCCAGGGCCGGTGGCGCAGCCTGCTCACCAGCATGCACCTGAGCACGCTGTATGAGCCCCTGCGCGGCCAGCAGCCCACCACCGACGCCTTTCTGGATGAGCAGCTAACCCAGCAGCAAACCTGGCGGCGGCAGCTGAAAGTCAGCCAGAAGGAAGCCCGCCAGGCCTACGACCTGATGCACTGGTGCGACCGGCTCAGCCTGATTCTGTGCCGCCAGGAGCTGCCCGAAATGAGCCGGTCCCTGGAAATCTATACCGGCACCGACGGCCGCCGCTACGACGTGCTGCGCCCCGCCGCCGACGGCCCGGTAACCGTGACGCCCTGGCCCTTCCGCGAAAAGCAATTCGCAGTGAGCATAGAAGTTAGCACGTTGAGCCAGCTGCAGTTCAAGCACGACGCGGAGCTGGCCGCGGCCCTGCGCGACGCCCCCATCAGTACGCTGACCTGGAAGTTCAGCCAATAACCAAGTCTGATCAGCTGGCGCTACTTCAGCTTTTCTACCGGGGTAGAGCTTTGCATCAGGCCGGTGGGTACGGTGCTGACGACGGCAATATGGTCGAGGCGGCGGCTGTCTTTGCCGTCGGCGCGGTCGGCCGACAGCTGGATGGGACCGTAGGGACGGTACTCGGCCCAGCGGCGGCGGAAGGCGGGCTGGGCGTCGGTAGCCTTGGGGAAGTAGGCCCACTCCTCAACGAGGTTGGTGGCGGGGTTTACCAGCAGCTCGTACTTGTTGTCGGGCGTTACGCCCACATTCTTAAACGTCATGTTCAGCACCTCGGCGCTGGTGCCGTCCATCAGCTTGCCCGGCCCTTTCGAGGTCAGCGTCACGCCCGAGTCTTTAAGTTTGAAGGGCATCACCAGCCACCAGGAGTTGTTGACCCAGGTCGGGTACATCCGGTCGAGCAGCTTCTGGCCTTCCTCGGTGGCGCTGATGTCCTGCCCGGCCTTGTAGGCCTTCCCCTGTTTGGTGTTCAGGTTGTAGTTGGCCACCAGGTCGCCCTTCTGCCAGTGAAAGTCGCCGGTGTACTTGTCCCAGATCTGGTACTGGTCGCCGAAGAAGTCCCAGCCGATGAAGTGGGCGCTCTGCCAGGCTTCGTAGCCACCCATCTGCGCCATGATGCGGTCGGCCAGCGCCTGGGCTTTGGCGTCGGAGCCGGCCTGGTCGAAGCCGCTGCCGGCCGGGTAGGCTTTCACCTTGGCCGGGCGAAACGCGGCCGTTTGGGCCGAAGCCGGAGCCGCCAGGAGCAGGGCCGCGGCCAGCGAGCCCGCGGAAAGGAAACGGAAGACGCGATTTTTCATAGAGCGGAAAGCTAAGCAATGGACCAGAAGGCGGGCCGGCAGCACCAGCAGCGCCCGGCCCGGCGTGTACGCAATTTACGGGGTCGACGCCAGGTTTTTGCCAACGCCCTGCGCACCCGGCCCGTACTAGCTGCTGACACCTCACCTGACCCTCTGCCGCATGGCCACCCATTACTCCTTTGGCAACGTTATCGATATTCTGAAAACCACCGCCGGTGAGTTTATGAAGAACAACTCGCTGCGGCACGCGGCGGCGCTGTCCTACTACACCATTTTCTCGCTGCCGCCCCTGCTGATTATCGTCATTGCCGTGGCGGGCTCGCTGTTCGGGTCCGAAGCCATTACGGGCGAAGTCTACGCCCAGATGAAGGGCCTCGTCGGCGCCGAATCGGCCAAGTTCATTCAGGACAGCATCAACGACTTCAACCAGAAGGAGCGCAGCGGCATGGCGGCCGTCATCGGCATCGGCACCCTGATTTTTGCCGCTACCACGTTCTTCGTTACCCTGCAGGAAAGCATCAACGACATCTGGAACCTGAAGGTGAAGCCCCGCAATGGCCTGTGGCAGTTTATTCACGACCGGTTTCTGTCGTTTGGCCTGATTCTGAGCGTGGCGCTGCTGCTGCTGATTTCCTTCGTCATCAGCGCCGTGCTGTCGGCTTTCACCGACTACCTGCAGCGGCTGCTGCCCGAAGTCACCATCATCTTTATCCACGTCATCGACTTCAGCCTGTCGCTGATTATCACCTCCCTGCTCTTCGCCCTGATTTACCGCTTTCTGCCCGACGCCATCATCCGCTGGCGCGACGTGGGCGTGGGCGCCTTTCTGACGGCCCTGCTGTTTATGCTGGGCAAATACCTCATTGCCGCCTACATTGCCTACGCTGATCCGGGCTCCGCCTTCGGGGCCGCCGGCTCGGCCATCGTGCTGCTGGTCTGGATCAACTACTCGTCGCTCATCATTTTCTTCGGGGCCGAGTTCACCCAGGAGTTTGCCGATGCCTACGGGCAGCGCGTGCAGCCCAAAGCGCACGCCGTGCGCATCGAAACCCGCGAGATTCCCGAAGGCGAAAGCCGGGAAGAAATTACCACCGGCCGCCCCCGCTCCACGGGCCGCTTCAAAAAGTAAGGGCCGGTTATTCGCACACGGCAGCCTTCGCGCCGGTGCGCGACCGGGCCTGCAGCGAATGGTAGTGCTTGGCCAGGCAGTGGTACACAATCAGCTCGTAGGCCCGCTGCTTGGACGGAAACACCCGGTTCGTGAGCATGTGCACCAGGCTGCTCAGCACGTTGGCCAGCTGCCGGGGCTCGGTCAGGCCGCGCTGCAAGTCGCGCAGCGTGGCCTGCTGCTGCTCGTCGTAAGGCCCGGCGGCCAGCGGGGCCTGCATGGTTTCGCTGAACGCCAGCTCGAGCATGGGCCGGTACTGCCGGTATTTGTCGTTGAGCTGCCGCCGCAGGTTGCTGTCGCCCTTGAAGTCCTTGAAAAAGCCTTCCTGCATGGTTTCGAGCAGGGCGTGGCGCTCGGTTAGCGGCAGCTCAAGCATGGTCAGCAGCCGCTCAATCTTGGCCGTGGCAAAGCAGAAGCTGTCGTTTTCCTGGAATACGGCGCTGGTCTGGCTCAGGAAGTGCAGGGTAGAAAGGCTGTCGTAGTGAAACAGTGTCTCGCACAGGCCGATCTGCTGGTAGCCGTAGCGCTCCAGCTCCCGCTGGTAGGTATCGGTCTGGATGCGGTGGACGCTGCCGGCGCGCACGTGCTCCTGCAGGCTTTGCTCCAGCTCCTGAATGACGATGCGGTAAAATCCCAGGTGGGCGTTGCCGCGAAACCGCAGCCGCAGGTGGGGGTCACTGTCGCGGTAGCGCACGAAGAAGAACTGCTCGATGACCTTGCGCGCCAGCAGGCTCTGCACCACGGGGTACAGCGTCTGGGCCAGCAGGGCGTCGGAGGTTTTCTCCCCGGTGTAGACCTTGAAGTACAGCCACTCGCTGCCGACCGAAAAGCGACGCGGGGGCAGGTCCGGCAGGTTCTTGGCCAGGCCGGCAATGACCGGCGCCTCCGGGTTGTAAAAAGGCAGCACCAGCTCATTGGCAAACGTGTGGCGCGGACCGTGGCCCGGCCCGCTGTCGGGCTTCTGCAGCACCTCGTACAGCCGCAGGGTGCGGACTTTGCGCAGCTGCTGCTGGAGCAGGCGCAGCGAATCCGGCACGTGCAGGGACAGGCAGAGCTCATTGTCGCCGACGGCCAGAATGAACTGCTCCGGAACGCCGCGGCGGGTGAGCATGGTGGCCAGGCGCATCAGGTTTTCCGGCTCTACTTCCTCGGCCTGCAGCAGCCAGGTGGCCCGGCTCAGGATGATGTTGCGGTAGCGTACCCGGGGCAGATAGGCCTGCTCGGCCAGCACCGTCCAGTTCCAGTATACGTTCAGCTGGTTGGCCTGCTGCTGCAGGTCGCACAGGAAGCGGTAGATTGGCAGGCCCTGCTGGAAGTTGTGGGCGTTGGAGAGGCGCGGAATCACCCGCTTACCGAGCCGCTTGGAGCGCAGAATAATCTGGCCCTGCCGGATCGACACGAACAGGTCGGCCAGCGGAATCTGCCGGTCGACGGGCACCGAGGCGCGGCCCATGTACGGTATTTCGTAGGTGTAGAGCGTGGGCCGGGTCACCACGTTGCCTACCCGCGACTCGGGGAAGTGCACGATTTCGGCAAACACCACGTCGGGGTGGTGGGCTTCGGTCCGGCGCACGCACTCGGCCACGCCGGCTGCCAGCTGCTCGTCGCCGGCGCAGAAGCGGCCCAGCAGCTGAATGGCCGACGGACCCTTGCAGGCCAGCAGGTTGAACTGGTATTCGTGCTGCTCCAGGGCCCGGGCCGACGGCGTGAGCAGGTTGCCGAACACGTAAAACGTTTCGGGCAGGGTGGCCGGCTCGGTGCGCTGCTGCCCGATGTGGGCCAGGTCGGCATCGGTCAGCTCAATCTCGTCGCGGTTTTCGCGCAGGGCCTGCGAGTATTTTTGCAGCACCAGGGCCTGCCACCAGTCCCAGACCGGGCGCTGCTGGGGCCGGTCCATGGTGGGCAGCGACAGGTCATCGACCATCGGGGCGTAGCCCACGCCCAGCGGGGAGCTGCTGCCGTAGCCGATGCCGTATTCCTGATCCAGGGCCAACGCCAGGGCCACTTCCTCGTCTTCGTAGCGGGTATGAAAGCGGTGCTTGAAGTCGTCCAGGTCGGCGTGGCGGCTGGGCTGGTTGAGCACAAACAGCTTCTGCAGCTGCTCCTGCAGCTCCTGCATCAGCGCCCGGCCCAGCTGCGGGGCCGCTTCGGGGTAAAAGGCATCAACCTGCAGCGGCTCGGTGGCGGGCAGCGGAATCTGCCGCTCGCTCAGCCACTGCTTCACCTGCTCCCCCACCAGGGCCACGTCCGGGTTGGTGGTCACCAGCGTGTGCAGGCGCTGCACCTGGGCTACTACTTCTTCGGTACCGGCAAGCTCGGCCAGCTGCCCGATCAGGGTGGGCAGGTATTCCGGCCCGATAACGGTGGGCTCCAGCGCGGAGCGCAGCAGGCCATCGGCCAGCAGCTCGTCGAGGTAGGGCTCGGCTTCTTCGGCCGCAATGTCGTGGTCGGCGAAGTACTGCAGCAAGGCTGGCAGGGTGGTGCCGGGACGGGCCTGGGCCAGTACGCCGAGCAGAAACTCGTCGGCCTCAACGGCGCTCAGAAAGTAGCGGCGGTGCTGGGCATCGCGCTGCTGCTCCACGTAGCGCAGCTTGTCGCCCACGGCGTACAGAGACGAGTTGGCCAGCAGCGTCACCTGGGTCCGGATCAGGGGCAGCGTCAGCAGCCATTCCTGTATTCCGTGCAGGTATTCGGCATCGAGCCGGGTGTGGCAGTGCGGGGCCACCGGCTTGGCGGCGCCCAGCCGCGACGCGGCCCCGTAGTGGCCGGCCGTGCAGCCGGCCAGCAGCCCGTAGGGGGTGCTGCGGCTGCTCATCCGGATGGCGTACTTGTGCAGGGTATCGAGCAGGCGTGCTTCCTCGCTGATGGTTTCCCCCGCCAGCCACTGGCACAGCCGCTCGTGCAGAAACGAGGACGTGACGTAGATAGCCTGCCGGGAGGCCGCGTCGCTGTACCACTCGCGCATCAGCTCGGCCAGGGGCTGGCTGAGCAGGCGTTGCTGGAGTTGTTGCAGACGTTGTAAGGAGCTGGCCGGGCGCCGGAGCAGGAAGAAGTCAAAGTGCTGAATCATGGAGGCAATAGGCTGAGCGGCCGTGGTCGCAGTATATGCGCAGGATGCTATGCAATATGCGAAATAACTCTTGCCCGCTGGTATAAATCCGGCACTGAACACGAATTTTCCCACGGGCGTCGTAAGCACTCTGCCGATGGCCGGCCACCACTGACGGCCTTCAAAAAGCCGCTAAAAGGCGCAAGCCCCCCAACAAGACGAGTTGTCTCATTGGGGGGCTTGCGCCGGTCGGCACCCGGGCCGGCGCCGGAAGTAGCGGCGGGCTACTTCCGGGCTTGGACGACGGGCTCAAAGGATGCTGTCGAGGTACTGCTGCAGAGCCTGCTGGAATTGATCGAATGAGAAAGGCTCGGTCAGGAAGGCGACGGGGTGCCAGCCGTCCCGAACAAATAATTTTTCCGGATAAGGCGACGTCAATACCAGGTATTTCTGAGCCCGCAGCTCCTGCCAGTATCCTTCCAGCAGCGGATGGTCGGGGGCGGGCAGGCTGGCAAATACCAGGTCCCGCTCCGCCGGCGGCAAAGGAATACGGTTCAGGTCGGAGTAGAGGCCCGACCAGATAAGCTCCAGGCAGCCCGTACGCTCAATGCACTTCAGGAGAAGGTTGGTGGTGCCCCCGCCCGGATAGTAGAGCAATACGCAGCGGTACATTATACTGCCTGCTCAATGACGGTCGTCAGGATGTCGCAGAGGAAGCTGGTGGTGTGGGTCTGGCCTTTGCCGGCGAAAGACACGGCGTTCAGCTGCATGATACGCTCTTTCTTCAGGGCCAGGCGGGGGTTCTTCACGGACGTTTTCATGGGAGTCAGGAAAAGTGGTTGGGATGAGTATGAAGCAAATGTGGCCGGCCGCAGCTCCCTTACCTACTAGTTTAGACGAATGCCCCTTTCCCTTCGATGAACGACAGATCCGGTGCCGGGAATGAAATGGCTCCTACCTGGCCGGCGGCGTATGCAGCTCCATCCGCAGCCGCACGCTATACTCCGCGGTGCCGGCATCGATATCAAGCTGGTGGCGGCCGGGATAGAGCAGCTCCAGCCGCTTGCGCACGTTGACCAGGCCGATGCCCCCGTCCGGGCGCGGACTCTGGGGCCGGACCGCCGGGCAGCTGTTAACGACGAAAAACTCCAGCGTCCCCCCGTGCACCAGGGCCTGCACGTGCACAAAGCTGCCGTCCTTGACCTTGCCTACGCCGTGCTTGAAGGCATTTTCGATAAAGGAGATGAGCAGCAGGGGCGCAATCTGGTAGGCCTCGTTCCCGTCGTGGCGGGCAAACTGGATATCGGCCTGGCTGCCGTAGCGGGACTTTTCCAGCTGCAGGTAGCTGTTGATGTAGTCCAGCTCCCGGGTCAGAGCCACCCAGCGGGTGTTGGACTCGTAGAGGCCGTAGCGCATCAGGTCCGAGAGCTGCAGAACCTGCTCGGCCACCTGCTCGTTGCGCCCTTCCACCTGCACATAAATGCTGTTCAGGGTATTGAAGAGGAAGTGCGGATTGATCTGGGACTTCAGAAAGTTGAGCTCCAGCATCAGGTTGCTGTGCTCCAGGGCAATCTGGTCCCGCTCGAGGCGCAGGTTTTTGTTCTGGTAGATGATAATGTCGCGCACGAACTTGATGCAGAGCAGAATCGTCACGATGAACAGGCTGAAGCCATAGTTCCACAGGGCCAGCCGCGCCGAAGTAAAGCAGCCCAGCAGCCCGCCCGGCCCCAGCAGCTCCTGCCAGATTCGCTCGATATACGTCAGCTCGGCGGCACCAAAGCCGTTGGTTACGGGCTGCAGCAACCGGAATAGCGTGTAGTTGCCCAGGTACACCAGGTAGAACGTCCCGACGATGTGAGCCGCCAGCCACCGGGCCTGCAGGCGGTACAGGTAGCGCGGGAACACATAATGGCCCAGCCAGTAATAAGTAAGCGTGGTCTGGGTGAAGATGGCCACCGTGGCAAGGGCCAGCACCCGGCCGTTGTCCTTGAACAGGCGGGCGGCAAAGTAGTACTCCAGCAGCAGGGGCAGCACCCACCAGAGCATGTGGGTGCGGACGCGCCGCCAGCTAACCGGGGCCGCAACGGAGCCAGGAATCGAAGGCAGGGTCAGCCAGCTCACATCATGTTCTGTTTCATGGCCTCCATCACCCGCTCCCGGTAGGTGACGCCAATGGGCACCCGCTTGCCGTCGGTGGTGGTAATCAGGTTGCCGTCGATTTCCTTGATGGCCCCCAGCCGCACCAGATATGAGCGGTTGACGCGCATGAACTGGTCGGCGGGCAGCATGGCCTCCAGCTTGGTCATGGTCATGTGGGTGGTGATGGTGCGAGCTGCCAGGTGGATGTTGAGGTAGTCCTTCAGGCTTTCGACGAACACAATTTCCTGGGGCACGAGGCGGATGAGCTTTTTGTCTTCCTTGACCAGAAAGAAGCTGGCTTTGCCGGCCGTGGCCTCCTGCCCGTCGCTGGCCAGGGCCAGCAGGGGCCCCAGCGGGGCAATGCTGGCCGGGCCGGTCAGCTCCGGCGCCGCCGGGCCCGGCAGCGCGGCCGGCTCGGCGGCGTGGCGGGGCACCACCCGGTTGATGGCCCGCATAAACCGCTCGAAGGACGTGGGCTTGAGCAGGTAGTCGGCCACCTCGTGCTCGTAGCCTTCCACGGCATACTGCGGGTAGGCCGTAATCATAATCACGGTGGGCAGGCGGGTACCGGCCTTCTGGGCCGCCAGCACCCGGATAAACTCGAAGCCCGTCATCTCGGGCATCTCCACGTCGAGAAACAGCAGGTCGGGCTGCAGGCTTTCGAGAGCGAAAAGGGCATCCACGGCGTTGGTAGCCTGCCCGACCAGCTCCAGGTAGGGAATGCGGCTGATGTATTTGGCAACCAACTCACGGGCGGCGGGCTCGTCGTCGATTATGTAACAACGCAAGGGTGCACTCATACGGCAGAAAAGGCATCGGCGCGGAATATCGCCAAACTCAGATGCCGTAAGTATACAGGTATTCGCCGGTAAAAGCGCGCCATTGGCCGAAACATGTTGCTGCTGCGGGCCTTACCCCGCTATTTCGGATCATCAACGGCCCCAAAGCCTTCCGTTCCACCGTTCTCACCTCTTTTCTTATGAACTCATTCATCCTCAAAGTGCGCAAGCTGCGGGAGATTCACGGCTACCCCCAGGAATACGTGGCCTTCCAGATGGGCATCAGCCAGGCCGCCTACAGCAAAAAGGAGTCGGGCCGCACTCAGCTTTCCATGGGGTGCCTCACCAAGATTGCCGAGCTCTACCAGATGAGCCTCACCGACCTGATCAGCCTGACGGCCCAGGAGCTGATGCTGCGCTGTATTCAGAGCAACCAGCAGCTGGCAGCCTGAGGCGGCCGGACGGCGCCGGGGGCCTCACACCACAAGGCCGCCCCACTGAGCAGCTGCGCTGCCAGTGGGACGGCCTTTTCCGTCCAGAAGTTATCGACCCTACCAGGACGGAATATCGGGTGGCGCTACTTGTTGATGCTCAACGAGACGCCGGCGAAGACGGTGCGGTAAGCCGGGGGCTGCAGCTCGGTGCGCGACTTGCCATCGGCCGAGTAGCGGAAGCCATACACATTGCGGGTGCCCAGCACGTTGTCGACGGTAGTATAGAAGACCACGTAGTTGCGGTTCACGATGACAACCTTGCTCAGCGAGAGGCTCAGGTTGTGGAAATCCTTGATCCGGTCACCCAGGAATTGGGCCGACTCGGCGGCGTAGTAGGAGCGGCCGCTGGCGTAGCGGTAAGTACCGCCCAGGGACAGGCCCGCTTTGGGCAGATACTGCTTGTAGACCAGGCTCAGGTTGTGCTTGGAGGCGAAGGTGGGCGTGGCCAGAGCGACGAAGTTGCCGGCCAGGCGCTTGGTGTCGAGCAGGGAGTACGAAATCCAGAAGTCGCCGTGCTTGATGGTTTTCTGGTCGCGGAAGAACAGATCCAGGCCCCGGGCGTAGCCCCGGCCGCTGTTGTCGGTGTTGCCCGTCACGAGACGGTAAGGGTCCGGATCGAAGCCCACCAGTCCTTTTTCGCGCACCAGCTGAGCATACTGCTTGTAGTAGGTCTCGACGCGGAAGGTGCGCTCATTGCGCATGTACTGGTAGTTGAGGATGAAGTGGTTGGCATGCTCGAAGTTCAGATCCTGGTTGCGGTAGATGTAGTTCTTGTCGGGGGTCTGGTAAAACTGCCCGCCGGCTATGGACACCTGGCTGTTGGAGCCCGTCTGGTAAGCCAGGGACAGGCGGGGCGCCGCGTTGGAGCGCCCAATCACGCCGGCCTGCTCGGCCCGGACGCCCACCCGGGCGGCCAGCTTAAGGCCCAGGTGAAACTCGCCCTCGGCAAACGCGGCCCGGTAGGTATCGTCGAGCACATATTTGGCCGTTATCAGCTCGTTGGTGATGCGGATGTCGTGCACTTCGGCGCCGGCCAGCAGCACGTGGCCCCCGCTCAGGTAGCGGGTCAGCACCCCGCGGTACTGCACGCGCCGGTCGTAGCGGTCCAAAGACTTCACGTCGGCAGCGTTGATGTGGTCGTAGTTGTGGCTGTAGGAGAAGCCGGCGTTGAGCTGCCACTTGCCTTCGTCGAACAGGTGCTGGTAGGAGTTGGTGGTGAAGTAGTTGCGGTTGCGCAGGTGCAGGGCATACACTTCCTTGGGCCGCTCGTAGGTGGGCAGGTTCACGCTCGAGACGCTGCCGCTGGTCATGGCGTAGGCTTTCAGGCTGCTGTTGGCCGAGAGCTTTTCCTTGATGTTGATGGAGGCGTCGAGGCCTTCCGGGGCCTTGTTCCAGCTGCGGGTCTGCTGCATCAGGGCAAAGTAGGGCTGCATGTTGGTGTAGGAAACGCGCCCCGTCACGGAGCCGCGGTGGGTGTAGCCCAGCGCCACGTTGGCCAGGTTGGCATCGAGGGTGACTTTGTTGAGCTCGTTTTCCTTGTCCTGGGTGTCGAGCAGCAGCACCGACGACAGCGCCTGCCCGTACTGGGCCGAGTAGCCGCCCGTGCTGAAGGCCGTACCCTTGAACATGCCCGGCTCGAAGCGCCCGCGCTGGGCCATATCCGGAATGCTGCTGTAGAAAGGGTTCTGCACGATCATGCCGTCGATGAGGGTGTTGGTTTCGGTGGCCGAGCCGCCCCGCACAAACAAGCCTTCCTGCTCCCCCACCTTGGCCGTGCCGGGCAGGTTCTGCATCACGCTGGTAATGTCGGCGCCGGCACCGGCCGTCGAGACAATGTCGAGCGGGTTGAGGGCCGTCATGCGCTTCTCGTCGCCGGCGGCAAACATACCGGCCGAAATGGTCACGCCGCCGAGCAGGTTGGCGGCCTCGGGCAACGCCAGGCGCAGGGCGGTAGTGTCGGTGCCCAGGCGCAGCAGCCGCTCCTGGCTGCCGTAGCCCACCGAGGAAGCCACCAGCGTGTGGGGGCCGGAAAGAGTGGTGCGCAGCACGAAGCGGCCCAGGCTGTCGGTGGAGGTGCCTTCGAAGTTGCCTTTCAGGTAAATATTGGCGCCGGGAATGGCTTCGCCTTTTTTGTCGGTGACGGTGCCGCGGAGCTGGTTCTGGGCCTGGCCCAGGGTGGCCGTGAGCAGGGCGGCGGAGAGGAAGAGTGCTTTCATTTGGTAGGGTCGTTTGAGGATGTCGATGGGCCGAAACTACCGGCCCCCTCCGCCCCCTACCAGGCAATTCGGGCAAACCGCCCCCGGGCCGGTACAGACCGCCCGAAAACGTGTATGAACTCAGCGCCCCGATTTCGGATCCGGCCCCAAAATCGGGGCCTGCGCCGCCGCTAACCGGTTAAAACACCGCCTTTTTTGCCCCGTTTGGGCCGGATATAACCGCTGGGCATAAAGTAGAACCGCGGGTTATTGAAGCCGGGCCGCCAGCCCCCCACCTTTGAATCATCAACCCGGCCATAACAAGCCGCCCCGGCTTCGGCCCGGCTGCTTGGCCGCCCCCCGGGGCGGGTGGCCTTTCAACCACCGCATATTGTGAGCCATGGCACAATAGAGGGACGTCGCCGAAAATCCCATTCAACAGAGTAGGCAAACCAACACCCTAATTCCTTTTCCGATGAAAATCACCAAACTCTCCTCGAACCTGATGGATGGCCGCAGCATCGTAGCCGCAGGCTGCTGCAACTGCTGCTGCAACACGTGCTGCTGCTGGGGTATGTTCAGCGAAGAGATAGTCGCTGAGTAGCAATTAGAATCAGCAGGCGGCAGCACGTCGCCTGCTGATTCTGCTTTGCTGCCCCGCCTAGAGTTTGAATCTCATCGGCAAAAAAATCCTGGTGCCCTTAACCCCGTCAGCCCATCATGTTACACCATTTCGACATCTACGAAGACCGTAAGAATGGCATGTTTCAGGTCCGTACCAAAACGGACGTGTACGCCATCGAATTTCAGGACCCGGAGAAGGCCGCCTTGTTTGTCGCGCTGGCCGCCATCCTGAACAAAGACCCCGACCTGGCTCTGTCCGAGCTGGTCAAGAAGCTGGAACGCACCTACCCCAAGGAGAAAGTCCTGGACGTGCTGCAGGAGCTGGACGCCAACAACTTTCTCTCCTTCGACAACGCCCGGGAGCTGAGCAAAACCCTCGGCATCAAGAAAGACAACCCCTACGGCCCCTCCAGCAGTGAGCCCCAGAAGCCGGCCGCCATCACCTTCGTGGGCGACAAAAGCCTGGGCCGCCTCTTTATCAAGAAGGCCGAGCAGTACGGCTTCGACCAGGTGAACCTGTTCTCGGCCCTCGGTGAGGCCGACGACCAGCAGATCCGCAAGCTACTGGCCGACAGCGACTTTCTGGTTGTGGACGGCCACCACTGGAACCCGCTGTTCCTGGAGCGCTTCAACGAGCTGGCCGTGGAAGCCAACAAGCCCTGGCTGTATATCGGCGGCATTGAGGGCGGCAACCTGAAAGTGGGTCCCATCTTCTGGGGCGAAGAGTGCGGCTGCTACCACTGCCTGAAGCTGCGCCTGAAAAGCCACGACACCTACCTCAACTACTCCGACGAGTACGAAACCCACCTGAAGGCCAACTTCCAGACCGCCAAGCCCGACCGCCTGCCCGGCTACGACATCCTGGTGGATATGATTGCCTCCTACGCCGTGCTCGAAACCAGCAAGTACCTGCACTGCTGGAGCGTGCCCGAAACCTGGAAGTCCTACATCAGCGTGGACGTGTTCACCTACGGCGTGACCAAGCACCACCTGCTGAAAGTGCCTTTCTGCGAAGTCTGTCAGCCCGAGCTGGCCTACTCGCCGGCCCCCTGGCTCGAACCCGTAACCCTGCGCTAAGCCATGAACATCATCGAAACCAGCGTCAACAAGGCGCTCCACAGCATCTCCTCCGAAATCGGGCTGCTCTCGCGCATCTCCAAGATGCCCATCATGAACAAAGACCCCAACCTGATGAGCTTCGGCATCTGGCCGGGCAGCACCAAGGTGATGGGCGGCGAGGAATTCGGCGGGCGCAGCAGCGGCTGCGGCGCCACCTGGCAGGAGGCCCTGATGGGCACCATCGGCGAGACGGTGGAGCGCTACGCCTGCGCCTTTTACAACCTGCGCGAGGGCGTGAAGTCGCCGTACCGCGGGCTGGGCAGCCTGGGCAAGAAGGCGGTGGCTCCGAGCGAGTACGCCTTGTACCACGAGCAGCAGTACGCGTTTCTGAAGGGCAAAACTCCCATCGAGCCCTTCACCGAGGACACCGACCTGTACTGGTTTCCGATGACTGACCTGGTGACGGGCGAGGAGAAGTGGGCCCCCGGCGGGATGATCTACCTGCCCTGGTCGCACGAGCTGCCCTGGATCAACGCCAACACCTCCACGGGCCTGGCCGCGCACACCGATCCGCACAAAGCCATCCTCACGGGCCTCTACGAGGTGATTGAGCGCGACAGCTTCGTCATCACCTGGACCCAGAAGATAGTGCCGCCGAAGATTCGCATCTCGGCCGAAATACAGGCCCACATCGACGCGAACTTCCCCACCTCCTACGAGTGGCACTTCTTCGACATCCGCTACGACCTGGACGTGCCCAGCGTGCTCGGCATCTGCTTCGGCGAGTCGGAGTTCGGCAAGTTCGTGGCCGTGGGCACCTCTACCCGCGCTACCTACGGGCAGGCCGTGCAGAAGGTCATCAAGGAAATCGGGCAGGCCGTGAGCTACTTCCGCTACCTGCTCAACGAGAAGAAGGACTGGGTGCCGACCGACAACTACAACCAGCTCATGAGCTTCGAGGACCACTCGATTTTCTATGTGAAGCGCCCCGACATGTGGTTTGTGTTCGACGAGTACCGCGCGGCCCTGGAAACGGTGGACATCGACCTGCACGAAAAGCAGACCCGCTCCGACGTGGACGAGGTGCGCCACATCGTGCAGACCCTCAAGGACGCCGGCTGCGACGTGCTCTTCAAGGACATTTCCACCCCCGACGTGCGCCAGCTCGGCTTCTACAGCATCAAGGTGCTCGTGCCCCAGCTCATTCCGCTGGCCGGCGGCTACCCGCTCTACTACCACGGCGGCAAGCGCCTGTATGAAGTGCCGGCCAAGATGGGCTACACCGCCCACGACTACGACCACCTCAACAAGTACCCCCACCCCTTCCCATAAGCGCCGGCTCCGGTCCCGCCCGACCACAGCCCTGATCTACCACGCATTCAAACTCGCAACCCTTATGAAACGGATTTCTACGGCTCAGCAAAGCCTTGACACCATCGAGCGGGGGATGTACGGCGCCAAGAACCTCAAAGACTCGCTGGCCCTGCTCTACCACCAGAACACCAAGCTCACCAAGTTTGACCAGATCAAGCTCTCGCACAGCATCCGCGGCTTTTTCAGCCCCTACGTGACGCAGCGGGCCGTGCAGCCCTACAAGATTTACCCGGGCACCAAAACCGTGGCCCTGGCCGACTACCGCGACGTGCCGGCCCCCGCCGTCGACTTCGTGAACCTGGTGCGCAGCCGCCAGAGCACCCGCAACTACGAGCCCGGCTACCAACTGTCCCTCTACGAGCTGTTTGTGCTGCTGAACTACTCCTACGGGGTAAGCCGGCAGGAGCAGACGCCCGAGGGTACGAACATGTCGTTCCGCTACATCCCGTCGCCGGGCGGCCTGTACCCGCTGGAAATCTACGTCGTGCTCTTCGACAGCCACGTTGCCCCCGGCCTCTACCACTTCCGCCCCGATACGCTGGAGCTGGAGTGCCTGAAGGAAGGCGACTTCCGGGCCGAGATGAAGCAGCACATTCAGGCTGAGCCTTATATCAACATCAACGCCGCCTCCGGCCTGGTCATCACCACCGGCATCTTCGAGCGGGTCATGATCAAGTACGGCGAGCGGGGCTACCGCTTCATGCTGCACGAGTCGGGCTTCGTGGGCCAGATGATGACGCTGCTCAACGAGGCCCTGGGCCTGGGCTCCTGCATGGTGGGCGGCTACGACGACCAGAAAATCAACCGCTTCCTGGGCGTCAACGGCGTGTTCGAAACGGTACAGAACATCCTCATCCTCGGCAAGAAACTTCCAACCCCCGCCTGCCATGTTGACAACTGAGCTAACCGACGTCCACTACCGCGTAGCGGAGCGTGACATCCTGAAAGGTATTTCCCTGCGCATCGCCGACGGGGAAGCCGTGGCCCTGCTGGGCAGCAACGGCTCGGGCAAATCGTCGCTGCTGGCCGTGCTGCTCGGCGACGTGCACCCCACCGCCGGCGCGGCCACCTTCAACGGCCAGCCCTTCGCCGCCATGCGCCGGCACATCGGCGTGGTGTATGACCAGGTGCCGTCCTATGGCCTGCTCAAGGTGAAGGAGATTCTGAACTACTTCTCCTCCATCTACGGCCTGCGCTACGCCGAGCACAAGGAACTGCTGCACGTGCTGAACCTGGAGCCGCTGCTGCCCAAGTTTATGCAGGTGCTTTCCAGCGGCGAGCGGCGGCGGGTGGGCCTGTTTCTGGGCCTGATGCACCGCCCCGATCTGCTGGTGCTCGACGAGGCCACCTCCGACCTCGACCCGGCCACCCGCGAGATTCTCTGGACTAAGGTCTTCAAGCGCTACGCCCGCTCCATTCTGTTTGTGACCCACGACTGGGAGGAAGCCACCACCCACGCCGACCAGGTGGTATTCCTGCACGAAGGCCAGCTGCTGCTGCCGCCCGAGTCGCCCACCAGCCTGCTGTCGGAGCGCTACATCACGGCCGAGAAGAAGATCATCATGAGCAAGCGCGAGTGCGACTCGGCCTTCCTGACCGACGAGGTGTACGTGGAAAACGACGAGTCCTACCACGTGTACGTGGCCGACGTGAAGGCCTTCTTCGCCAAGATGAACGGCCGCATGCCCAGCTTCTCCTTTGCGCCCAAGCGCCTGCAGGACGTGTACCAGTATCTCATCAACGCCTAACGCCTCCCCGCCATGATCCGGACGCTCCGCTTATCCATTTACTACCAGCTGCTGATGTCGCTGCGCATGAAGCAGGCGCTGTTTTTCACGCTGGCCTTCCCCATGTTCCTGTTCGTGCTCTTCGGCAACCTCTGGGGCCAGGGCAACCCCGAGTACGTGCCCTTCATTCTGACCGGCATCCTGGGCATGAACGTGGCCACCGAAGGCATCTTCGCCATCGGGCCGGCCCTGAAGGACTACTACTCGTCGGGGGTGCTGCGCTACTTCAAGAAGCTGCCCTTCAACATTCTGACCCACTTCTTCGGCCTCATCACCAGCCAGCTGATCATGATGCTCATGTCGACGGTGCTGCTGCTGCTCACGGCGGCTTTGCTCTTCGGTATGGAGCTCACGCCGGCGCTACTGGCCCGGGTGGTGCTGGGCGTGTCGGCCGGCATCGTGGTCTTCGGCTTCATCGGCCTGTCGGTGGCTTTTCTGAACGTGAAGAAAAGCAGCGGGCCGGTCCAGAAAGGCGGCCTGGGCAACGTGGTCTACTACGTGCTGGTGTTCCTCAGCGACGCCTTCTACCCGCTCGGCGACATGAACGTGGTGCTGCGCTACGTGACCAAATACTCGCCCATGAACCCGGTGCTCAACATCATGCGCGGCGAGCCCGTGGCCTGGCTGCCGCTGGTGGCCTGGACGGTTATCGGGATGAGCCTGTTCGTGGTTCAGTTCCGCCGCTTCACCTCGACCCGCTAAGCGCCATGGAACTGCTATTGCTGCCGCTGACCATGCTGGTGCTGCTGTTCGTGCACGAATCCGGGCACGTGGGCGCCGCCAAGCTGCTGGGGTTGCGCCTGACCCACGTGGGCATTCAGAGCAAGCCCATTCCCCACCCCTACGTGGCCATCCGCTGGTCGCCGGTGCGCTGGAAAGTGCTCATCTTCTTCTTCGCCGGCGTGGCCCTCACCGCCCTGCAGTTCAGCCTGCTGCTGACCACCAGCTTCTTCCACCAGCCCTTCGTGTACTTCGGCTTCTGCGCCCAGCTGATCCTGGAAACCAACCCGGTGTACTCCGACTTCACCCTGGCCCAGCAGTTTGTGGCCGGCAAGGGCCGCACCAACAACCAGTACACCTGGCAGTGGTACCTGCACCTCACGCTCTGGCTGGCCCTGATTGTGCTGCTGCTCAGCCCCCGCTACCTCTACGGCCTGCTGTTTTAGCCGCCGGCGCCCGGTGCGCTTCGCCCCCTTAACCTTTCTGAGACTATGAAACTCATGCTCGCAAAACTCCCGGTCATGACCGGCCTGTGCCTGGTAATGCTGGGCGGCAGTGCCCCGCGGAGCAAGTTCCCCTCCCTGCGCCCCCCGCTGGAAACCCGCCAGGTCAGCGCCCAGGTAGAGATTGAAAAAGCCCTCGGCGAGGCCCTGCGCGACCATACCACCGGCCCGCTGCTGCACGTGCGCCAGCGCATCCGCCGCACGGCCACGCCCTACTCCCGCTACTGGTTGAGCTACCTGGCCCTGCACGAGTCCGTCTACTACCTGCGCCAGGCCGACCGCCCCCGGGCCGAGCAGGCCATCAAAGCCGGACTGGCGCTGTTTGAGGCCACGCCGCCCCGGCACGCCGAAGACTATGCCCTGCTGGCCCACCTGCAAAGCTTCGCCATCCAGTTTCACTACGGCATGGCCGCCGCCGTGGCTTCGTCCCGGGTCAAGGAAAGCGCCGCCCAGGCCCTGAAGCTCGATGCCCGCAACCTGCGGGTGCATTACGTGCTGGGCAGCAACGACTTCTACACGCCGGCCCGCTACGGCGGGGGCAAAAAGGCGGAAAGCTACCTGCTCAAAGCCCTGGCCCTGCCCGACCAGACCCTCAAAAATACCCAGGCGCCGTCCTGGGGCCGCGAGCAGACCTACGGGCTGCTCATCAAGCTCTACCAGCGCGACAACCGGCCCGAGCTGGCCCGCAGGTACTACGCCGACGCCCGCCGGCTGTTTCCGGCCAGCACCCAGCTGCCGGCCGCGGCCAAAAGCGGCGCCAAGCCCGTGGCCACCAATAACTAAAGGGCATAAAGTATAACCGTAGGTCATTGATTCTCTGGCCCTGGCCGCCCCACATTTGCTCACCGACTTCCCCAACTCATAAACCTTTTTCCTTCACTTCCCTAACCCCCTTTTTCCATGAAACGCATTACCCTTACCCTCGCCCTGCTGCTGTCCTTCACCTTCGCCGGCCTGGCGCAGCAAGCCCCCCAGCCCACTGCCAAAGCCGCGCAGACGCCGCTGGAAGCCACGGTTACCAAGTTCACCACGGCCCGCTCCATTGCCGAAGTGCAGCTCACGGCCAACGACTTTGAGCGCCTGAGCCTGAGCGAAACCAGCAACTGGCTGCCCTCCTACTACGCCTCGTTGGTCAACACGCTGATGGCCTTCACCGAGAAGGACCTGGCCAAGAAGGATGCCCTGCTCGACAAAGCCGAGAAGTTCTACGAGCAGACGGCCAAGCTGGAGCCTAAAAACGAGGAAGTGGAAGTGCTGCACGCCAACATTGCCAACGCCCGCATCACCGTAGACCCCAACAAGCGCTGGAAGAAATACGGCGAAATCGTGGAGTCGAGCCTGCGCAAAGCCGAGAAGCTCAACCCCAACAACCCCCGCGTGACCCTGCTCAAGGCCCAGAACATCTTCTACACGCCGAAAGAGTACGGCGGCGGCACCGACAAAGCCCTGCCCATCGTGAAGGAATCTTTGGCTCAGTTCAAAACCTTCCAGCCCGCCTCCTCGGTGCATCCGAGCTGGGGTCAGGACCAGGCCAAGCAGATCCTGCTGGCCTGCCAGAAAACCACCTCTACTACCACTAAGTAGTTCGGTTCCCCCGGCCGCCGGTTCCGCCTCCGGGTGGGGCCGGCGGCTTCCCGGATTCACTGCTTTGCCTTTCGTGCCATGAACACCTTCACGCGTCATCTGTTTGCTTACTCGCTGCGCGGCATTCTGGGCTCCTTGGCCGTGTGCGTGCTCATGGCCTACGGCATCAGCAGCATCATCTACTTCACCACCGAGTTCGTTTACCTGACCGAAGACAGCTCGCTGTACACGGTGGGCATCATCAGCGGCAACATCATGGATGCGCTGATGGCGCTGCTGGCCTGCCAGATGGTGATGCGCTACCGCCAGCACTGGCTGCCCCAGCGCTGGCAGCAGTACACCGTGGTGATGCTGGTCACGCTGGTGCTGGCCGGCATTATGGAGTGGGTGCTGTGGCTGGTGCTCACCCGCGCCGGCGGCGGGCAGCTGCCCTTCAGCGCCGAGTCCTCGCTGCCGTTCAAGGTTTCGCCGGTGGCGGTGGCCGCGCTCTACTACTTTCTGTGGGAGCGGTACACCCAGATGGGCCAGACCATCAGCGACCAGGCCTACCAGCTGCTGCAGCTCGATAAGCTTCGCACCAAAGCCCAGCTCGACGCCCTGCAGGCCCGCATCAACCCGCACTTTCTCTTCAATGCCCTCAACAGCATTGCCGGCCTCGTAACCCTGGACCCCGTGCGGGCCGAGGAAATGACGCTGCTGCTGGCCAAGCTGTTTCGCTACACCACCAGCATGGCCAACTCCCCGCTCAACTCGGTGCACGAGGAGCTGGACGTGGTGCGCACCTACCTCGACATTGAGCAGGTGCGCTTCCAGGAGCGGCTGACGTACTCGGTGCAGGTGGCGCCGGGCCTGGAGAAGCTGCAGATTCCGCGGTTTCTGCTCCAGCCCCTGGTCGAAAACGCCGTCAAGCACGGCATCTCCCGCCTGGCCAGCAACGGCCACATTCACGTGGGCATTGCCCGCCGCGGGGCCGAGATTGTGCTGGCCGTGCACGACAACGGCCCCCCTTTTCCCGATGAGTTTCTGCCCGGCTACGGCCTGCAGAGCATTCAGGAAAAGCTTCAGCTGCTGTACGGCGCCCAGGCTACGCTCAGCGTCAATTCCCAAGAACGGAAGCAGGTGGAAATTGCCTTTGCGGGCCACCTGCTGACCACAACCGACCTTACTCATGGAAGCAATCCTGATCGACGACGAGCCCCTGGCCCTGCGGCGGCTGGCGTCGCTGCTTAGCCACTACCCCGCCGACGTGCAGGTGGTAGCCCAGGCCGCCAACGGCGCGGAAGGGCTGGCGCTGGTGCGGGCTATGCGGCCCGACGTTATTTTTCTCGACATCGAAATGCCCCTGCTCAACGGCTTTGAGCTGCTGGCCCAGCTCGAGGAAATGCCCAGCGTCATCTTCACCACGGCCTACGACCACTACGCCGTGCAGGCCTTCGAGCAGCGCTCCATCGACTACCTGCTCAAGCCCATCGAGCCGGCCCGGCTGGCCAAGACCATTGCCCGGCTGCGGCAGGCCCACCAGGAAAAGACGGCCGGCTTCAACATCAACGACCTGGGCCAGTTTCTGCAAAACCTGAAGCCCACCGAAACCCTGCGCAGCCTGTCGGTAAAGTCCGGCGACAAGATCCTGCTGATTGCCCTCAGCGACATCAGCTACTTCGAGTCGCAGGAGCGCTACGTGTTCGTGCGCACCGTGCAGGGCGTGCAGCACCTGACCAACTACACCATTGCCGCGCTGGAGGAAAAGCTGCCCGACCAGTTCGTGCGCATCAGCCGCTCCTGCATCGTCAACACGGCCCACATCAACAACCTGCAGCGCTATTTCGGGGGCAAGTTCCTGGTCACGCTCACCGACCGGCCCGCCTCCTGCCTGGAAACCGGCACCGCCTACGGCAGCAACCTCAAGCGCCTGATGGAGCTCTAGCCGCCGGCAGTCTGCTTCCCCACGGCAAGCCCTTTGGAGCAGTTCCAAAGGGCTTGCCGGTTGATTTTCCCCTGTGCTGCGCCGGTTTCCATCCGCTTCCGTCAGCGGCGGCGCGGGGCCGATGCGCTGCGCCGCGCCGCCCGCAAACTCCCCGGGGCCGAAAGCACGGCGGGAGTTTCCATCGGCGCAGCACCCGCCAGGAGCCCGGCGCGCCGTATTATTTTCACCCGAATACAATCCGGCCGCTATAGTTCAGCGTTAGTGCTACATACGCCGTCCGGATCTGCCATGAAAACACTACCGCTGTTTGTGAGTCTGCTGGGTTTGCTGGCCTGCGGCCGGGATGCTGCCGATGAGGAGTCGGGGCGCCCCGTGCCGGCGGCCACGGCCCTGTACCGTGTCACGTTTGAGGCCACCTGGAGCCCGGCTACCCACCCCGGCAGCTACCCGGCCGGGGCCCATTTCTCACCCTTGATGGGGGCTTCCCACCATGCTATGGATGCCGCCCGCCTGTTCCGGGCCGGCGCCCTGGCCAGCAAGGGCATCAAGGATATGGCTGAAATCGGCAACAACACCGCGCTGCGCACCGAAATCAATGCCCTTATCCAGCAGGGCCACGCCTTTCGGCTGCTCGATGGCCGCCGCGCCACCGCCTCACCCGGCACCCTCACCGACACCATCCGCCTGAGCCGCGACCATCCGGCCCTGTCCGTAGTGACGATGGTGGCCCCCAGCCCCGACTGGTTTGCCGCCCTCGACGCCGAAGTGCTGCTGAGCGCCGAAGGCTGGGCCCCGACGCGCCGCGTGCCGGCCCTGTTCTACGATGCCGGCACCGACAGCGGCCCCGACTACGCCTCCCCCGACCAGCCCACGACGCCCGCCGTACCCGTTCGGGCGGCCATGCCGGGGGCGGCCCCTTTCGGCTACTTCGTGCTGGAGCTGGTGAAATAGTCCCTAAAAAGACTTTCGAATACCGCAGCCGCTATTCGGCTTCCACGCCGGCCGGCTGCTGCTTCACTGCCAGCTGCCCGCAGGCTGCGTCGATGTCTTTGCCGCGGGAGCGGCGCAGGTTGGTTTGCACGCCCCGGTCGGACAGGTACTTATGAAAAGCCATCAGCTTGGCCTCGCCGGTGTTCTTGTAGTCGGCGTTTTCGATGGGGTTGTACTCAATCAGGTTCACCTTGCAGGGAATCCACTTCGAAATCTGAAACAGCTCCTCGGCATCCTGCAGCGTGTCGTTGAAGCTCTCGAAGACGATGTACTCGTAGGTTACCTTGCGGCCCGTCACCTGGTGATAGTGCTTCAGCGCGTCCTTGAGCGAAGCCAGGGAGTTGGCCTCGTTGATGGGCATGATTTCGTTGCGCTTGGTGTCGTTGGGCGCGTGCAGGCTCAGGGCCAGGTTGGCCTTCACGCCGTCGTCGGCCAGCTTCTTGATCATCTTGGCAATGCCGGCCGTGCTGATGGTGATGCGGCGCGGGGCCATGTTCAGCCCCTCGGGGGAGGTGATGCGCTCCACGCTTTTTACCACGTTGGCATAGTTGAGCAGCGGCTCGCCCATGCCCATGTACACGATGTTGGTGAGCGGGGTGCCGTACTCACTCTCGCACTGCTCCTTGATGCGCACCACTTGGTCGTAGATTTCGGCCGCGTCAAGGTTGCGCTTGCGCTCCATGTAGCCCGTGGCGCAGAACTTACAGGTGAGCGAGCAGCCCACCTGCGAGCTGATGCAGGCCGTCATGCGCGTATCGTGGGGGATGAGCACGCCTTCGACCACGTTGCCGTCGTGCAGGCGGAAGGCCGACTTGATGGTGCCGTCGTTGCTGAGCTGCTGGTTCTGCACCGTTACGCCGTTGATGACGAAGTGCTTGGCCAGCAGCTCGCGGGTGGCCAGGGAGATGTTGTTCATCTCCTCAAACGTGGCGGCCGTATTCTTCCAGAGCCACTCCAGCACCTGCTTGGCGCGGAAGGGTTTCTCGCCCTGTTCCACCATAAAAGCCTTGAGCTCCTCGGGGGTGAGTTTGCGGATATCGCGCTTGGAAACGACGGGCAGTTCAATCATCATAGCGCAAAGATACAACCTGCGAGGCAGTTGGGTTCCGGCAAAGTGCAGATTCGTAGCGGCCGGGCCCGGGTTTCGGCGGCGGCCGGCTTCGGGCCGAAACATCTGCGGGCGTAGCTTTGTAAATCCCGGCCACCGCCGCCCTTATTTCTGCCCCATGAGCCCCACCGACGAACTACTCCCCGAGGAGCATAAGCGCTACAGCCGCCACCTGCTGCTGCCCGAAATCGGCTTAGCGGGGCAGCAGCAGCTCAAGGCGACCCGGGTGCTGGTGGTGGGCTGCGGGGGCCTGGGCTGCCCGGTGCTGCAGTACCTGGCCGCCGCCGGCGTGGGCACCCTGGGCCTGCTCGACTACGACACCGTGGACGAGTCCAACCTGCAGCGGCAGGTGCTCTATTCCACCGCCGACGTGGGCCGGCCCAAAGCCCTGGTAGCCGCCGAGAAGCTGCGGGCCCAGAATCCGTTTATCACCGTACTGGTCCACCAGCTCCAGCTCGCGGCGGCCAATGCCCTGCCGCTGTTTGCCGCCTACGACGTGGTGGTGGACTGCTCCGACAACTTCGCCACCCGCTACCTCGTGAATGATGCCTGCGTGCTGCTGGATAAGCCGCTGGTGTTCGGGGCCATCTTCAAGTTTGAGGGCCAGGTGTCGGTGTTCAACTACCAGCAGGGCCCCACCTACCGCTGCCTGTACCCGACCCCACCCACGCCCGGCGAAGCGCCCAACTGCTCCGAAATCGGCGTGCTGGGCGTACTGCCTGGCATTATCGGCACGCTGCAGGCCACCGAAACGCTCAAGATCCTGACCGGCATCGGGGAGGTGCTGCGGGGGCGGCTGCTGCTGCTCGACGCGCTGGCCATGCGCTTCCAGACCATCCGCTTCGCGCTGGTGCCCGCCAACCGCCAGCTGCCCGGCCTGATCGACTACGCGGCCTTCTGCGGCGACGACCAGCCCGCTGCAACGGCGGTGGCCGAAATGCCGGCCGCCGAACTCAAGCGCCGCCTGCTGGCCCACGAGCCTCTGCTGCTGCTGGACGTGCGCGAGCCCCACGAGCACGCCGCCCGCAGCATCGGCGGCCGCCTGATTCCGCTGGGCCAGCTGGCGGCCAGTCTGGCGGAGCTGCCGCCCGGCGTGCCCATCGTGGTGCATTGCGCCAGCGGTATCCGCAGCAAAAAAGCGGCCCGGCTGCTGCTCGACCACGGCTTTGGGCCGGTGTACTCCCTGCAGAACGGCCTAGCCGATTTCTGAGGCGTGCCGGGCAGCTACGGCCGGGCTTCCCGGCCCAGCTGCCCGGCTACGGCCGGCTCCATAACGCGCAGCTTGCGGGTGTTGTAGTCGAAGAGCAGCATGCCGGTTTTGGCGCGCGCAATTTCTTTGTCCACCTGGTTTTTCACCCAGTACACCACGTCGAAGCCGTACTTGTGCAGCTCGGTGGCAGCCAGCTGCACCTGGAGCACGTCGCCGTAGAAGGCTTCGCCTTTGTACTCGATGGCCACGTCGGCCATGATGGTGCCCAGGCCGGTGGCCGGATCGACTTCCTGCAGGCCCAGGTGGCGCAGAAACTGCACCCGGGCCTCGTGCAGCAGGCTCAGCAGCGCGTCGTTGCCGAGGTGGCCGCCGTAGTTCAGATCGGTGATGCGCACGGGCAGCTGGATGGTGAGGGCGAAGGTGTGGGGCAGCAGGATTTTTATGCGGGCCATGGCCGGAATGTTTACTTGTTGGAGGAAGCCTCGTATCTTAACCATTCCCGCAGGAAAGTGCCTGTTCCTCATTCTTGAAAACCAGCCGCTATGATTGAAGTAGAAGTTCGCACCACCGGCGACGGTTCGAGTACCCTGTACGTTCCCGCCCTGGATGAGCACTACCATTCCATGCACGGCGCGGTGCAGGAGGCCCGGCACGTGTACCTGCAGGCCGGCCTGGAGCCCATGCTCACCCGTAGCAACGTACCGCTGTGGGTGCTCGAAGTCGGGTTTGGCACCGGCCTGAACGCCCTGCTCACCCTGCAGCGCAGCCTCACCGCCGAGCAGCCCATCTTCTACGACACCATTGAGAAAAACCCGTTGTCCAAAGCCGTTATCGGCCAGCTGGGCGCGGAGCGCTACCTGCTGAACCCGGAGCTGCTCGACTACCAGCAGCAGCTGCACGCGGCGGCGTGGTCGGTGCCCGTGGCCCTGACCACGCGCTTTGCCCTGCACAAAATCCCCGGCGCCCTGCAGGATACGCCGCTGACGGAGGAAACCTACAACGTCATCTACTTCGACGCCTTTGCCCCCGAAAAGCAGCCCGATATGTGGACCGACGAGGTATTCGCCCAGCTCTACCAAGCCACGGCCCCCGGCGGCGTGCTGGTGAGTTACTGCGCCAAAGGCAGCTTCCGCCGCAGCCTGAAAGCCGCCGGCTGGCACGTGGAAAAGCTGGCCGGTCCCGTGGGCAAGCGCGAAATGACCCGGGCCCGCAAGTAAAAGCCGCTCACCTACCACTCCGCTTTTTTTGCGCATGCCTGCTCCCAAAGCTATCATTGCCTGCCCCCAGTGCAGCTGGGAGCCCACCGGCGCCGAACAAGACTGGCAGTGTAGCTGCGGCCACGCCTGGCACACGTTCGATACCGCCGGCCGCTGCCCGCGCTGCCGGCACCAGTGGCTTACCACCCAATGCCTGCGCTGCGGCTGCACCTCGCCCCACTCCGACTGGTACCGCGCCACGGCGGTGCAGTGGTACCAGCAGGTCAGCCCCAACTGAGCGTTTGCGCCTTTCTACGTAAGTTGAGCCTGATTATGAGTCGGAAGCTACTGGAAACGGAAGGCCCCCAATGGGTCGCGCAGGGCATTATTACCCCCGGGCAGCAGCAGCAGTTGCTGGCGCTCTACCCCGATGAGGGCCGCGTGGTGGGCCTGCTGCCGCTGCTGGGCTCCCTGCTGGTGGGACTGAGCGCGCTCAGCCTGATTGCCGCCAACTGGCAGGGCCTGCCCGAGCTGGTCCGCCTGGGGTTGCTGCTGGGCGCGATGAGTGGGGCCTATGCCGCCGGCGAGTACTTCCTGCGCCGCGGCGGCAACGACTCGCTCGGCATCGGCTTGGTGGGGCTGGGGCTGATTCTGTTCGGCGTCGGTATTGTCCTCACCAGCCAGCTGTACCAGCTCATCGGCTACGACGTGACGGGGCTGCTGGCCTGGGCCGCAGCGGGCACGGCGCTTACGTTTCTTTATCAAAGCCGCTTTCTGTTTGCCCTCACCGTGGCCATCGGCGGCATTGTGCAGGCCTACAGCACCGGGCAGCTCAGCGGCTTCAGCTACCTCACGGCCGCCCTCACCGTGCTGGGGCTGGGCTGGTACTGGTGGCGGCGGCCCGACGCCGTGCTGGGTACCATCCTGGCCACCGGCATCCTGTGGCAGGCGGGGCTGCTGATTAGCTTCCTGCACGCCAAAGTCACCTGGTTCTTTATTCCGGCCATGCTGGTTTACGCCGTCGGCGACTGGCAGCAGGACCGGCCGGCGGGCCGCGCCCTGCAGGCGCCGCCCCTGGTTGCCGCCTTTCTGTTTGCCTTCGGGCTGGCCCTCTACGGCGAAACCGATACCTACGCCGGCTTGCTGCGGCCGCCGTTTCTGGCGTATCTAGGCGCGCTGCTGGCGGTGCTAGTGGGGTCGGTGGCCGGCAAGCGCGCCCGGGGCCGGCTGGGCAGCCTCACCGACTGGCTGCTGCTGGTTCCCGGGTTTTATCTGCCCAGCGGGCTGGCCCTGGCCGTGGCTACGCTGGTGGTGCTCTACGCCTACTCGGGGGCGGTGCTGTGGCGGGCCCAGCAGGAAAATAACCCCGACCGGGTAACGCTGGGCATCACCCTTTTCATCCTGACCACGATGGCCGCCTACTTCAAGCTGACCTGGGCTTTCATGGATAAGTCGCTGTTTTTCCTTTGCGGCGGCGCCCTGCTGCTGGGTTTGAGCTGGTATCTGCGGCGCACGACCAAGGCCGCCCTGCCCCCAAAACCGGAATAGCAGCATGGCTACTCCCCTGCCTCTCGTCCGCCGCCACCGGCTCGTGCTACTAGCCGTAGCCGTGCAGATTCTGTTTATCCTCGGCGTGGCAGCGGCCGGCTATGCCACCACCGCCTGGGGCCGCACCATCAGGCTGCGCACCACTCCGGTCGACCCGCGCGACCTGCTCTACGGCGACTACGTGCGCCTCACCTACACCATCAGCCAGCTGCCGATCCGGCTGTGGCGGGAGCCGGGCCGCGGGGCCAAAGCCAACGAGCCGGTGTACGTGGTGCTGCAGCCCGCCGGCGGGGCCTATGAGGCGCTGGGCGTGTACGTGGCGGCCCCGCCCATCGAGCCCCGGCAGGTGATTCTGCGCGGCTGGGTGACCAACAGCTGGCGGCACGGCCTGCGCCTGCGCTACGGGCTGGAGCGCTACTACGTGCCCGAAGGCCTGGGGCGCGCGCTGGAAAAGCGGCCTTCCCTGCTGGTACAGGTCAGCATCGCGCCCTGGGGACAGGCCCGCATCACGGAGGTAAAACCAGATAACTAACCCGGGCAACCATACCCATGGGTCGGATCGGGCCCGGGCAGAAAGCCACCTGGACTCAGCGCCAACTATCCAGTCTGCGCTGTCTGCAGCGGGAGCGGTTCTACAGCCGGTGGGTAGCCAGCAGCCGCTGGTCGGCCTGGTCCAGGTCGACCAGCGCGTATTTCTGCTGGCCGGTGATGTTCATTTCGTCCAGGGCGTCTACCATACTTTGGTAGGTGGCAGCGTTGCTGGGCTTGATGAGCACCATGCCAGCAGGATTTTGGCGGAATTTCAGCAGCACCTGCCGCAGGCCGCCGGCGGCAAAGGTGGTGGTATGCAGCCGGCTGGCGTCGGCGCCCGGATTCAGGCCAACGAAGTAGTGCACCTGGTGGTTTTTGCCCAGCAGCAGCGTCAGAGCCCCGCTCGGCGGCACCGTCGTCCGGGGTCCTTTGGCGTCGGGCATGGCTACCTGCAGCACGGTGGGCTTGTTGAAGGTGGTGGTGAGCATGAAGAAGGTCAGCAGCAGAAAGGCCAGGTCCACCATCGGGGTCACGTCGAGGTGGAAAGCCTTTCTGTGGGCCCGGGGCTTGGAGCCCTTGGCGGCGGGAGCATTTGAAAGCATGGCCATAACGTTGCTGGGGTTAGGTGAATACGATTGTGTATTCGGGCAACGCTACCGCGGCAGCCGGTATTGTCCGCGGCCGGCAATTGCGGCGGGCGGCAATTGCGGCAGGCGGCGTCAGCTACTTATCAAAGTGCCACACCCGCTCCGGCGTCAGGCAGGCGTGCAGGCGTACGTCGCCGGCCCACACATCCTCAATAGCCAACACGGGCGGCTCCAGGCTCACGCCAATGCGCAAGGCGTCGGGGCGGCACTGAGCCAGAAAACGGTCGTAGAAGCCCTTGCCATAGCCCACGCGATGCCCTTGCTCGTCGAAGGCCAGCAGCGGAATGAGCACCGCGTCGAGGGCGGCCGGCGCTACCTCGGCGGCGTTTAGCGGTTCCGGAATGCCCCAGCGGTTCGGAACCAGCTCCGTGTCGGGCGTAAGCTCGAAATGCCGCAGCGTGTGGCCATCGGTCTGCACCACGGGCACGGCCAGGCGTACCGGCAGCTGCTGCCGCCAGATTTCCTGGATGATCGGCCACAGTGCGGGCTCGTGCTGCCGCTCGATGGGCAGAAACACGTGCAGCCACTGCCAGTCGGCCACGGCAAAGCTGCCGAACAGCTGCCGGCCCAGCGCGGCGCTGCCCTGCGCCACCGCCTCGGCCGACAGCTGCCGCCGGTGAGAAAGTGCCCTCTGACGCAGCTCAGCCTTTTTCATGGGTTTCGGGTTAGTAGTTACTCATTGTCAGTGTGATCAATCGGGGCTAAAAACCAAAAACCACCACCCAAGAACCAGTTTACTCCTCTTCCAGCACCGTAAACTCCAGGGCCAGCGGCTCAAAGGCCGCTACCAGCTGCCGCAGGAATTCGGGGTTGTTGATCAGAATGCTGAGCACATTGTCGGCGCGCTCCTGCAGCTCGCCGCCGGGGAAGAGCCGATCCTTGAGGGCCGTGAGCTGGGAGTAGGCAGTTTCGTGCTTGGCTTCGGCGGCTTTGCTGAGGCGCTTTTCCAGGCCGGCCACGCCGCCGGCCACCTTCTGCTGCTCGGCGGCTACGGTTTTCACCAGCGTCGGGTCGAGGCGCTGGGCCAGGTCCGCAATTTCCTGGAACGCCGCGGCCATGGTCTTTTGCTGGGCGGCCAGACTAACTTCCTCCTGCCCCAGCGTGGCGCCCACCTGCTTTTTGAGCTCGGCCAGCGGCTTGAAGATATCCGTCGGACTAAGGCCCAGCTTGCGCAGCTTGCCCGCGTTGGCCTTGCCCAGGTACAGGGCTGAGTTGCGCAGCAGCACGATCGGGAAGGGCACACCATAAGTGTCGAACACCTGCTTGAGCTGAAACCAGTACGCCACCTCGGCCCCGCCGCCGATGTAGCAGAGGTTGGGCAGCAGCAACTCCTGGTAGAGCGGGCGCAGCACCACGTTGGGGCTGAACTGCTCGGGGTGCTGCCGGGCCAGGGCCAGCAGCTCGTCCTGGGTGTGGCAGTGGTTGGTGTTGCGGATGGTTATCTGCACGCAGTCGGCCTCGGGGTCGGGCTCCAGCCGCTCCCGCTTGCCGGCATCGGTCAGGAAAAACAGGTTCAGCGGCCGCGAATACACCTGGGGCTTGTAGCCGATGGCTTCGAGCCGGATGTTGGTGGCCTGCACGGCCTGGTTGGAGGCCTGCTCGGTGATTTCGCGCTCCAGCACCGACACCAAGGCCTGCTTGAGCTGGGGCTGGTCGGCATCGAGGCTGACCAAACCAAACTCGCCGAACAGCTGGTGGGTGAGGCGCTGGGTGGCTTCAGTCAGGGTGGCCGACTGCCGGTAGGCCTCCTGAAAAGCGGCGGGAATGTCGGCCGGCAGCTGGTCGAGCAGCTGCCCGGCCAGGCCGTCGAGCTTCAGCCGGCCGACGGGGCCGCCGGTTTCGGCCGCATCCCAGGCGTAGCGCTTGTTGAAGAGCTGGAAGTGGTTGATTTCGGCGAAATCGTGGTCTTCGGTCGCCATCCAGTACACGGGCACGAAGTCGTAGTGCGGGTATTTTTCCTTGAGCTGCCGGCACAGCTTCACCGCCGAGGCAATCTTGTAGACGAAGTACAGCGGCCCGGTGAACAGGTTGAGCTGGTGCCCGGTCACGACGGTAAACGTGGAGTCTTTTTCGAGCAGGTCGATATTGGCCCCCACGGCCGGATTTACATTTTGGACCCGGGCGTACTGCTCGCGCAGGGCCGCCACCAGCCGCTGCCGGGCGGCGGGCTGGTAAGAAGCTTTTTTCTCCTCCAGCTGCGCCGCAAATTCCTCCAGAGCCGGAAAGCGGTGGTAAAAGGGGGCCAATTCGGGGCGCCGGGCTACGTAGTCTGCCAGGAATGGCGAGAAAGCGCCGGTAGCGGCGTAGCTGAGGTGGTGCAGGGGCATACGAGGGGGAAAGCAGTCGGGGGTGGGCACAAATAACGGCATAGGTCCCGAATGACTGGCTCAACAGGGCACCGGGGGGATTGTTAGATACCCGACGGCTTTATACGGCGCCCGGCCGGCCACCGCCCGGGCCATTGCCATCAAAACGGCCGGCTTCCTCACGAAAGCCGGCCGTCGGAATACTTTTCTGGCATTGATTACTGCACCAGCGTGCCGTACAAATCGAAGTCCGAGGCGTCGGTAATCTGGACCGTGGCGAAGTCGCCGAGCCGCACGTGGGTGTCGGGCGTCGCGGGCACCAGCACCTCGTTGTCCACTTCCGGGGAGTCGTACTCGGTGCGGCCCACGAAGTAGCCGCTTTCCTTGCGGTCAAAGAGCACCTTGTAGGTCTGGCCCACTTTCTCCTCGTTGAGCTCCATCGAGATGCCCTGCTGCAGCTCCATGATGCGGTCGGCGCGCTCCTGCTTCAGCTCGGCCGGCACGCTGTCTTCCAGGCTGTAGGAGTGGGTGCTTTCCTCGTGGGAGTAGGTGAAGATGCCCAGCCGCTCGAAGCGGGTCTGCTCCACGAAGTCGTAGAGCTCGTTGAAGTCCTGCTCGGTTTCGCCGGGGTGGCCGGCAATGAGCGTAGTGCGCAAAGCAATATCGGGCACGCGCTGCCGGATCGTATCCACCAGCTCCACCGTGCGGCGCTTGCTGATGCCGCGGCGCATGGTCTTGAGCATGTTATCCGAAATGTGCTGCAGCGGCATGTCCAGGTAGTGGCAGATGTTGGAGCGCTCCACCATTACGTCCAGCGCGTCCATCGGAAACTGCGAGGGGTAGGCGTACTGCATCCGGATCCAGTCGATGCCGTTCACGTCGGACAGGTTGCGGAGCAAATCGGCCAGCTTCCGCTCGCCGTAGTGCTGCAGGCCGTAGTAGGTCAGATCCTGGGCAATCAGAATCAGCTCCTTGGTACCCTGGGCGGCCAGGCGCTTGGCTTCCTTCACCAGGTCTTCGATGGGCCGGTCGACGTGCTTGCCGCGCATCAGCGGGATGGCGCAGAACGAGCAGGGCCGGTTGCAGCCCTCGGCAATCTTGAAGTAGGCAAAGTGGCGGGGCGTGGTCAGCATCCGCTCGCCCACCAGCTCGTGCATGTAGTTGGCTTCGAGCGTCTTGAGCAGCTGGGGCATTTCCAGCGTGCCGAAGAAGGCATCGACCTGCGGAATCTCCGCCTCCAGGTCGTCCTTGTAGCGCTGCGACAGGCAGCCCGTCACGTAGAGCTTTTCCAGGCGGCCGGCATCCTTTTCCTCGGCGTAGCGCAGAATGGTGTCGATGCTTTCCTGCTTGGCGTTGTCAATAAAGCCGCAGGTATTGATAATCACGATGTTGGCGTCCGACGTATCGGCCTCGTGGGTCACGTCGAAGCTGTTGGCCTTGAGCTGGCCCATCAGCACTTCCGAGTCCACCAGATTCTTGGAGCAGCCCAGGGTGATTACGTTGACTTTATTAGCCAGCTGGCTTCTTACTTTCATGCGAAGGAGGTAGGCGGCGAAGCGGGCAATTTCTTAGAAGTGAGAAGCTTGCCCGCGGTGGCCGCGACGTAAATTGGAGCGCAAAGGTACGCAGGAGCCAACGCCTTTTCCTACTGTGAATGTTCCTTTAGTCCTAACATGCCC
This sequence comes from Hymenobacter algoricola, assembly GCF_039539525.1. NCBI lineage: Bacteria > Pseudomonadati > Bacteroidota > Cytophagia > Cytophagales > Hymenobacteraceae > Hymenobacter > Hymenobacter algoricola. The sequence continues at coordinate 250,180 of NZ_BAABDH010000003.1, forward strand.
GGGCCCGGACCAGCCCCGGCTTCACACGCCGCACAAAGCCCGGCCCACTAAACCGGGGCAGGTTCGGCGGGCCGGGCTTCGGGTAGTCTTTCCGGCCGGGCTACTTCTTAAACAGCGAGTTGACGAACGTGTGCCGGTCGAACAGCTGCAGGTCGGTCATCTTCTCGCCCACGCCGATGTAGCGCACCGGGATGCTGAGCTGGTCGGAGATGCCGATAACCACGCCGCCCTTAGCTGTGCCGTCGAGCTTGGTGACGGCCAGGGCCGTTACTTCGGTGGCTTTGGTAAACTCCTTGGCCTGCAGAAAGGCATTCTGCCCGGTGCTGCCGTCGAGCACGAGCAAGACTTCGTGGGGGGCGTCGGGAATCACCTTCTGCATCACGCGCTTGATTTTGCTCAACTCGTTCATCAGATTCACCTTGTTGTGCAGGCGGCCGGCCGTGTCGATGATGACCACGTCGGCCCCCATTTCCAGCCCTTTCTGCATGGCATCGAAGGCTACGGCGGCGGGGTCGGTATTCATGCCGTGCGAAATAACGGGTACACCCACGCGCTGCCCCCAGATGATGAGCTGATCGACGGCGGCGGCGCGGAAGGTGTCGGCGGCACCGAGCACGACTTTCTTGCCGGCCGAGTGGAAACGGTGGGCCAGCTTGCCGATGGTGGTGGTTTTACCCACCCCATTCACGCCAACCACCATAATCACGAAGGGCTGGCCGGGGCGGTCGGCGCGGTCGAGGATAGCTCGGGAGCCGGTGGCGCCGCTGTTGGCGTCGAGCAGCTCCACGATTTCCTCACGCAGGATGCGGTCCAGGTCCGCGGTGCTCACGTACTTGTCGCGGGCCACGCGCTTCTCGATGCGGTCGATGACTTTCACGGTCGTGTCGATGCCGACGTCGGCGTGCACGAGCAGCGTTTCCAGGTCGTCGAGCACGGCTTCGTCCACGGTCGACTTGCCGACCACGGCCTTGCTGAGCTGGTCAAAAAAGCTGGTTTTCGACTTCTCCAGCCCTTTATCCAGCGACGCCTGCTGCTCCTTGCTTTCCTTGTCCTTCTTGAAAAAATCGAAAAGTCCCATATGGGGTCTTGGGGTCTTGGGGTCTTGGGGACTTGGTTGAGCGGGCTGCGCCATCCCCAGCGGTAACGTAAGCCAGGTAAACGGTTGACAAGTTAGGGTGCTGGCCGGCAATGTGGTGCCCCGCCGCCAATCCAAGACCCCAAGACCCTAAGACCCCAAGCTCCCAAAAGGCCTGACACGCAAAAAAGTCCCACGCTGGCGGGACTTCTTCACGGTATGCGGTACGCCACCCGAAGGGGCGCGGAATTACTTCGTGCCCGAGGCAATGAATTCCTGCACTTTATCAACGGGCACCATTTCCTCGCGGAACGTGTAGGCACCGGTTTTGGGCGACTTTACAGCGCGGATGACCTTTGCCCAGTCTTTGCCGCCTGCTACTTTCAGGGTTGCTACTACTTTCTTAGCCATCGTTCAGTTACTTAATTTCCTTGTGAACGGTCATTTTACGCAGCACCGCGTTGAATTTCTTCAACTCAATACGCTCAGGCGTGTTTTTGCGGTTCTTGGTGGTAATGTAGCGCGAGGTGCCCGGCTGACCCGAGTTTTTGTGCTCGGTGCACTCGAGGATTACCTGCACCCGGTTTCCTTTCTTAGCCATCTCGACTTGGGGGTTTTTGGATTAAGGACTGCAAAGGTACAAGTGTTTTCGGAATCACCAAGCGGTCAAGACAATGAAGCGGGAAGTTTTGTGACTTCAACCCTTTTTTCATGGTCCAGGGCTGGTTTTATGCTCACGAACATGAGCTGATTCGCAAAACCACCTGCACCTCCTGGTTTAGCCGCCCAACAATGGCACGGCCGAAACCAAAAGACAAAATAACAACGGAGCAGGCAGCAGCTTTCGGGCGCAGCCTACTCCGTTGCCGGAAAATTCAGGAAGCAGCGGCCGACCGGCGGCGCAGTATTCCTGACGGAAACCCGAGGGGCCTCCGCCGAAAAGCTAGTAAACGATGAAGCCCTGCTCCTTGGCCTTCTTCAGGACCGACATGATGCCGTTCTTGTTGATGGTGCGGATGGTGCTGGTTGCCACTTTCAGGGTAACCCAGGCATCCTCTTCCGGGATGTAGAAGCGCTTCTTCTGCAGGTTGGGGTAGAATTTACGCTTCGTCTTGTTGTTGGCGTGCGAAACGTTGTTACCTACGCGGGTACGCTTGCCGGTCAAATCACAAACTCGGGCCATGATATCGGGGGACTTAGAGGTTTCAATGCAAAAAGGGACGCAAATATCGGTATAACTCCGGTAATACCAAACCGGAAGGCTGAAAAATAGCGGGTTAGCTTCCCGAAGCTGCCCAATCAGCCGAAATTAGCGGGGTGGCCCGGCCGGGCTCACTCTCGTATCGGCCCCGGCCAGCGCAAAAGCAGCGCGCTATTGCCTCTATTCAGAGGATCGGCTGCTCGGCCCGCAGCAGCCGGCAGGGCGCCGCCAGCCTACCCAGGGGCCCGGCATGAGCGCACCAAGCCAGCTCTGCCGCGCCGGCTTTGAAAAAACGAGCTGTGACCTCCGGCAGCTTACTTCTTGGGCTTGGGCGGCGGCCACGGACAGTGACGGCAGCCGCTTCTGCAGCAGGAGCCGCGCCGCAGATGGTACTGCTCGGTGAAGACCATGAAGCCTTCGGGCGTGAGGTAAAAATCGCCGGGCTGGAGGGCTTGCGGTTTGACGGCCATACGGCCGCAAGATACGCAGTCGGCTGCTGATGAGCAGGAGTAGGCATAAAGTTGCGGTTTCTACAGGACCTTGGCGCCATTACTTAAATAAATAATTATATTCATTCTTATTTTAAGAGTATTGAATGATTCAATACCCCACCTTTCCTACTTCCTGATCTATGGAACCGAAGAAGTACGCTTACATCGACGCCCTGCGCGGGATTGCCGTGCTGGCAGTGCTGCTGGTGCACTGCGCGCTGGTGGGCGTCAACACACCAACGCACCCGGTTTTTGCCGCCGTGGTGCAGCAGGGCGCGCGCGGGGTGCAGCTGTTCTACGTGCTCAGCGCTCTGACGCTCTACCTCTCGATGCGCAATCGGACCACCCAGGAGCAGCGGCCTACGCTCAACTTCTTCCTGCGGCGCTTCTTCCGCATTGCGCCGCTGTTTTACTGCGCAATGCTGTACTTTCTGTGGCAGGAAGGCTGGGGGCCGCGCTACTGGCTGGGCAACCAGCCGGGTATCACCGGTACCCAGCTGCTGGCCACGGCCACGTTTACCAACGGCTGGAACCCGCGCTGGATGAACAGCATCGTCCCGGGCGGCTGGTCCATTGCGGTGGAAATGAGCTTTTACCTGCTGCTGCCGCTGCTGTTTGTCACCATCACTACCCTGCGCCGGGCCGTCGGGCTGGCAGTGCTGACCACGCTGGTGGCCGTGGGCTGCTATGCCCTGCTCAGCCGCTACCCCCTGATTCCGGAAACCGACCTGTGGCACAACTACCTGTTCCTGTCTTTTCCCATCCAGCTGCCGGTCTTTGCCATGGGCATCGTGCTGTACTTCCTGCTGCGGGCTGCCCCACCGGCACTGGCCGCGGCGCCCGACCCGGCGCGGGCCGGGCTGTTGCTGCTGACGGGAGGACTGCTGCTGGCGCGGTTCACGCTGGATACGCTGGTGCCCAACTACCTCTGCTTTGGGGCTGTGTTCGTGCTGCTCACGTACGCGCTGGCCCAGCATCCGGTGCGCGGGCTGGTCAACCCGTTTACCGAGTACGTAGGCAAAATCAGCTACAGCATGTACCTCACCCACCTGGCCGTGCTCCGGCTTATGGAGCAGTTTGGCCTCGCAGACTTTATCCTGGCCCCTGAGCTGGCCCCGGGGCTGGCCAACTACGCGCTGCGCTACCTTACGCTGCTGGGGCTGGACCTGGCAGTGGCTACGCTCACCTACCATCTCATCGAGCAGCCGGGCATGGCCCTGAGCCGGCGGCTGATAAAAAGGCTGGAAAAGATGCCGGCGCCCGTGGCTTCCGTCCGGGCGGCCGTGTAGCAGCCGGAAAACCAAATCCAGCGTTTCCAGTATCTTACGGCTACCGGCCGTTTGGCCCCGCTTCGCTTTTCGCCATGCTTCTTCGCTCCGCTGTACGCCTTGTTTTGCTGCTGCTGGCTTCGGCCGCGGCCCGGGCCCAGCAGCCGCTGCCCGCCGCGCCCGCCGTCGTGGCCGCGCCGGCCGACGCAGTTTCCGTGGACCCGGCCCAGTCGCTGTTGCTGTTTGATCAGCTGATTGCCGCGCCGGTCCAGGAAGCCTTGCGCACTTTGCCCCAGGCTCAGCAGCGCTACCAGGCCGGGCTGAAGCCGGGCGAGACGTTCTTTCTGACCACCCGCCTTGTGGACCCCGACGGCCGGTTTGAGCAGGTATTCGTGCTGGTGAAACAGTGGGAAGGCGCCTACGTGCAGGGCACCATTGCCAACAAGCTGGAAACGGTGACCAGCTACACTACGGGCCAGGAAATCGAATTCACCACCAAAGCCGTGCTCGACTGGACCCTGATCCGGGCCAATGGCTTCGAGGAGGGCAACTACGTGGGCAAGTTCCTCGATATTCAGAACCGCCTTGACGCGCTGGAGCGCTGAGCCCCGGCGGCCTCTTCCCGCCCTTTTTCCGTATTTTTGAGGCAGTTGCCCCTATCCGGCTTAAACCCTGCTTTTGCCTTATGCACGCTACGTCCCCCCACCCCACCGACACCGCCAGCCGCAGCCAGGAGCTGATGGCCCTCGAAGACCGCTATGGCGCCCACAACTACCACCCGCTGCCCGTGGTGCTCAACCGCGGCGAGGGCGTGTTCCTGTGGGACGTAGAGGGCAAGCGCTACTACGACTTTCTCTCGGCTTACTCGGCCGTCAACCAGGGCCACTGCCACCCCCGCATCGTCGGGGCCATGGTGGAGCAGGCCCAGAAGCTGACGCTGACCTCCCGCGCCTTTTTTAACGACCAGCTCGGCGCCGCCGAGAAACAGCTCTGCGAGCTGTTCAACTACGACAAGGCCCTGCTGATGAACTCCGGCGCCGAAGCCGTGGAAACGGCCCTGAAGCTGGCCCGCAAGTGGGGCTACCAGGAAAAAGGCATTGCCCCCAACCAGGCCCGCATCCTGGTGGCCGAGCACAACTTCCACGGCCGCACCACCGGCATCATATCCTTCAGCACCGACGGCGACAGCACCGGCGGCTTCGGCCCCTACATGCCCGGCTACCAGGTGGTACCCTACGACAACCTCGAAGCCCTGGCCGAAGCGCTGCAGGACCCGCACGTGTGCGCCTTCCTGGTTGAGCCCATTCAGGGGGAGGCGGGCGTGATGGTGCCTTCCGAAGGCTACCTGGCCAAGGCTTTTGCGCTGTGCCAGGAGCATAAGGTGCTCTTCATTGCTGACGAGATTCAGACCGGCCTGGGCCGCACCGGCCAGCTGCTGGCCTGCTGCTACGAAGGAGTGCACGCCGATATTCTGGTGCTGGGCAAGGCCTTGAGCGGCGGGGTGCTGCCGGTATCGGCGGTGCTGGCGCGCGACGAGGTGATGCTCACCATTCAGCCCGGGCAGCACGGCTCCACCTTCGGTGGGAACCCGCTGGCCTGCGCCGTAATGCGCGCCGCGCTCGACGTACTTCACGACGAGCACCTGATCAGCAATTCCCGGGCGCTGGGCGAAGTATTCCGGGAGCGGATGCGCCGGGTAATGGCCAAGCGCCCCGAGGTGGTGACGCTGGTGCGCGGCAAGGGCCTGCTCAACGCTGTCGTCATCAAGCCGGCCGAGGACGGCCGCACGGCCTGGGATGTGTGCGTGACGCTGATGGAGCGCGGCCTGCTGGCTAAGCCCACCCACGGCGACATTATCCGCTTTGCCCCGCCCCTGGTGATTACCGAGGAGCAGATGCACGAGGCCTGCGACATCATCGAACAGGTGATTCTGGCATTCTAACCCAAGCCGCCGGGCCGGGCTGCTCTACTCCGGAACAGCCCAGCCCGGCGGTAGCCCGGCGGTAGCCCGGCGGTAGCCCGGCGGTAGCCCGGCGGTAGCCCCAACTGCCGCCAACAGTACTGTAGTCCGCAGGGGGTTGGTCCAGGAAATTGTCCGGTTGGAACGGCAAAAGGCGGCATTAGCCGAATAAAAGAAACGAAAGCAAGGATCAGGCTGTAGCTTTGCAACCTAATCACCTTGTTATGAACGCCATGCTGCGCCGCCTGTCTTTGTTTTTTGGCATTATTTCCCTATTCACCAGCTGTCAAACCTCCCGGCTGGTCCTGGGCACTCCGCCGCAGCCGGCCGGTGCGGAGGCCGCTACGCAGGAAGTACTGCTCCACGACTCGCAGGGCCCGCAGGCTACCCGGGTCACGCTGACGGCGGCCGAGGCGGCCGTGTTTCGCCAGCAATAGCCTTACCTTTGGGGGCGCCCTGACTGGTTCGGCGCCTTTCCGCTCTTTTCACACGCGTATTGCCCAGCGCCGCGCTTCTGCCTTTTGGGGCCGGACGCGGCGTTTTTGCGCGCTGCCCCCCCGCCGATTTCCATGCCGCCGAAAGTCGGTTTACTTTTAGGCATGTATACCTTTCCGGGCCGCCTGCTGCTGGCCTCCCTACTCCTGACAACCGGCTGCCGCAGCGAAAAAGTGGCGTTTGACTTTTCCCCCGCCGGCACGCCGGCGCCGTTGGTCGTAGCAACGGTGCCGGCTCCTGTGCCGCCTGCGGGCATTCCGGGCGCAGGGCACCCGGTCCGACTCAGTAGGGCTGAAGCGCCGGCAGCATCCCCGGCCCCGCGACCAGCCGGGTGGCGCCTGCTGAAGCGGCCCGCGGGCCACCGCGAAGCGGCGGCCCGGCGCAGCCGGAAAACGCAGCCCCGGCCACCGGCCGCCCGGCCCGCCGACGATGGCCTTGAGCACCAGACCCGGCATTTTGTGCTGGCCGCGCTGCTGGTAGCGGGCGGCGTGGTGGGCGGTATCCTGCTGGGCGGCTGGCTGGGGCTGGGCGTAGGCGCGGCCCTGGTGCTGGGCGGCTACTACTTTCTGGGACTGGCTTTCGGCGGGCAGCACGGCTGGCGGGAAGTGTTCCAGGAGTTCTTCAATCTGTAGCTTTCGGCCACCCGGCGACCGGTAGGGCTACAGCCGTTATCTTTGCCCGCCCGCGGCTCGGCACTCCAGGGGCGTCCGCAACCTTACCTTTGCCCCGGTTGTTCTTCTTTGTCTTATCCCCTGAAAGCCTCCTATGCCTCAGCTCCCTACGCACCGCCCGCGCCGCAACCGCAAGTCCCAGGTTATCCGCGACATGGTGCAGGAAACCCGCCTGACCACCCACGACTTCATCTACCCGCTCTTCCTGATTGAGGGCCAGAACCAGCAGCTCGAAATCCACTCGATGCCGGGCATTCACCGCTTCACCGCCGACCGCCTCATCGACGAAATCGGGCGCTGCGTGGAGCTGGGCATCCATACCTTCGCCCCGTTTCCGGCCATCAACGACGCGCTGAAGGATCGGCTGGCCAAGGAATCGGCCAACCCCGAGGGGCTGTACCTGAAGACGATAGCCGACATCAAGCGGCAGTTTCCCGACGTGGTGCTGATGACCGACGTGGCCATGGACCCCTACTCCTCCGACGGCCACGACGGCGTGGTGGATGCCGAGTCGGGCGAGATTCTCAACGACGCCTCGCTGGAAGTGCTGGGCCAGATGGCCCTGGCCCAGGCCCGGGCCGGCGCCGACATCATCGGGCCTTCCGACATGATGGACGGCCGCGTGGCCTGGATCCGGGAGGTGCTCGACCAGAACGCTTTCGGCCACGTGAGCATCATGAGCTACACCGCCAAGTACGCCTCGGCCTTCTACGGCCCCTTCCGCGACGCGCTGGACTCGGCCCCCAAACGCGGGGATAAGAAAAGCTACCAGATGAACCCCGCCAACCGCCGCGAAGCCCTGCGCGAGCTGGCCCTGGATGAAGCCGAAGGCGCCGACATGGTGATGGTAAAGCCCGCCCTGAGCTACCTCGACGTGATCCTGGACGTGAAGAACCACACCAACCTGCCCGTGACGGCTTACAACGTCTCGGGCGAGTACGCCATGGTGAAGGCCGCCGCCCGGAACGGCTGGCTCGACGGCGAGAAGACCATGATGGAAGTACTGACCAGCATCAAGCGCGCCGGGGCCGACGCCATCCTGACCTACTTCGCCAAGGAAGCCGCTGCCGTGCTGCGCCGCGGGTAACGCCGGCTTTCCCGTCCCCTAACAGCCTCCCCGCTGCTGGTTCCGGCCGGAGCGGGGAGGTTTTTTTTAGCCGCTTCCGTACCTTCCGAAGGCACCTGAATGGGTTCGGAAGGCGTTCGGGTGAGTTCGGAACCCCGATGCCTGGGTTCGGAAGCTGCCTGGATAGGTTCGGAAGACAACAGCCTCCCTTCTGAGCCTCACCCGCCTGGTTCGGAAGTGGTAGGTATCCCTTCCGAACTCCGACTGACCACCTCGGAACCCCGACCGTCCCCTTCCGAACCTCGACCGAAGCGTTCCGAAGGGGTCGGTTGGGTCTTTCAACGCCGGCCTATCTTTGCCACGCTCCTTTCTGCCTTCTAGTACTGCCTTGCCCATGCATCTCCGCTCCGCCACCGCCGCCGATCTGCCCGCCATTCTGGATCTGGTGCGCCGGGTGGTGCCGCTGATGCAGGCCGCCGGCAACCGGCAGTGGACCCTGGACTACCCCAACGAAGAGGTTTTCCGGCACGACATCAGCCAGGGCCACCTCTGGGTGGCGGAGCGCGAAGGCCACGTAGCGGCCGTGGCCGCCCTCACCCACAACGCCCAGGACCCCGAGTACGCCCAGGCCGACTGGGACTACGCCGAGCCCGCCCTGGTCACCCACCGCCTCGCCGTGGACCCCGCCCAGCAGGGCCACGGGCTGGCGGCGGCTTTGCTGGAGCAGGCCGAAGTGCTGGCCCGGCAGCAGGGCCTGCGCGTGCTGCGGGTGGATACCAACTCCGAAAACGCGGCCACCCAGCGGCTGTTTCCGAAGCTGGGCTACCGCTTTGCGGGCGAAATAACGCTGGCGTTCCGGCCCGGCCTGCGGTTTTTCTGCTACGAGAAGCGGCTGGCGGACTAAACCGGCTGTCATCCTTACCTGGCGTCCGCTTGCGAAGGACTTTCCTCTGCGTCTCTGTAAAGTCTTTTCAACGCACAAAGCCCTTTACCGCCGCAACGGTAAAGGGCTTTGCTCATGTAATACCGCCTCCGGGAAAGCAGAGGAAGGTCCTTCACTCCGCGTTGCTCCGTTCAGGATGGCAAACGCGTTACTTCGTCACGGCTTCCGGGGTGGTCAGCTCGGTGAAGAGCTCCACGTAATGGTCCCGCTCGGAGAGGACGGAGAACTGGTCGAGCACGGTTTTGCGGCCCTGACGGCCCATTTCCTCGCGCTTTTCCTTGTCCTTGATCAGCTGGCCGATCTTGTCGACCCACTCGTCCACGCCGTCGGCCAGGAAGCCGTTGACGCCGTCCTGGATGATGTCGGAGTTGACGCCCACCGGCGACATGATGGTGGCAATTTCGAGGGCCATGTACTGCAGGCCCTTCAGCCCGCACTTGCCCTTGGCCCACTCGGTATCGGGCAGGGGCATGATGCCCACGTCGATTTCGGAGAGGTCCTTGATTTCGGTGTCCTTCTTCCAGGGCAGGCCCACAATGTCCAGTTCGGCGTTGCGGTAGGTGCCGTCGCCGATAACCTTGAAGTAGACCTTGTCGCCGTAGAGCTGCTTTACCTTGCGCAGGGCGGGCAGGGAGGTTTCGAAGTGCTCGATGGTGGTAAACGAGCCGCTCCAGCCCACGCACACCTTGTCGCGGGGCGGCAGGGCCATGCGGTGGTACTCGTCGGTGTCGATGGTGGTGGGCACGATGCGCACGTTGCCGTTGAACTGCCGGGCGTAGTTGGCCAGGTACTCGTTGCCGGCGAAGATCATGTCCGACACCTTGATGATGTCCTTGGTCTTGTCGGCATTCTTGAGGAAGGACAGCATCTTGTTGCCCGCCGACACGTTCTGCAGCCAGATGGAGTCGTCGAAGTCGAACACGACCTTGGCGCGGGAGTTGGCAAACAGCTTCTCGAAGAAGGTGGTGCCCGTCATGAACGCCTCGCGCTGGATAAAGATGATGTCGTACTTACCGGCATTCACGGCGTTGCCCAGGCGCTTGAGGCTGCTCTTAACAAAGATACTGAGCTTGCCCACGTAGTTGCCGGGGCTGTAGAGCACCTTGTCGTCCTCGGGCGAAATCAGGTGGGAGTACTCGCACTCGAAGCCGTGCTGGCGCAGGTAGTCGAGGTACTGCTCGAAGCGGAAACGCTGGGACGGCGACCGGTCGGGCCGGTGCATGGCAACAAAAAGAACTCGCTTCATGGCAAAAACTGTCGGTTATAAAACTGTCATCCTGAGCAGAGCGAAGGACCTTATTGCGGCTGAACGATGCGTTGTAGCGCGGGTCGTTCTAATCCCATAAGGTCCTTCGCTTTGCTCAGGATGACAGCGATTTTAAAGGCTCAGGCAGGTCAGGATCAGTCTTCCAGCCACACGGGCGGCAGCTTCTCCATCACTTCGATGTTCTCGAACTTGCTGCTTTTCTTGATGCCGGTTTCCTTGGCCCAGTCCACCATCTGGTCGAGGCCCTCGCGCAGGGTGGTGGCGCGGTCGGTACCGAAGATGCGGTGCGACTTGGAGTGGTCGGCCCAGGCAATCTGGACTTCGTTGCGGGCATCCACGTGGCGGATCATGCCTTCGAGGCCCATGCTCTCCATGACCGTCGTGGCCAGCTCGTTCACGGTGTACTCCTGGTCGGCCCCCACGTTGATGACCTGACCGTAGGCGGCCGGCACGTTTACGCAGTTGGCAATGTGGGGAGCAATGTCGCCCACGTAGCTGAAGGCGCGCTTCTGCCCGCCGTCGCCGAAGATGGTCAGCGACTTGCCCTGCATGAGCTGGTTCATGAAGATACCGACCACGTTGCGGTACCGGTCGCCAAGGTTCTGGTACTCGCCGTATACGTTGTGGGGGCGGAAAATCACGAAGTCGAGGCCGAACATCTCGTGGGCGCACTTCAGGTCCAGCTCCACGGCGTACTTGGCCACGCCGTACGGGTCTTCGGGCTGGGGCGTCATGTCTTCGCGCATCGGCGGCTCCAGGGCGCCGTAGGTGGCAATGCTCGACGTGAACACGAAGCACTTGATCTTGTGCTTGATGGCCTCGTTGATGAGGTTGACGCTGCCGACGAGGTTGTTGTTATAGTTGAAGCGGCGGATGAAGTGACTCAGGCCCTCGGCGGCGTAGGCGGCCAGATGGTACACGTAGTCGAACTTGTGCTCATCGAACAGCTTGCTGAGCAGGTCGTGGTCCAGGATCGAGGCCTTCACGAAGGTCGCTTCGGTAGGCACGTTTTCCTCGAAGCCCCCGCTGAGGTCGTCGAGGACGACCACTTTGTGGCCGAGTTTGAGCAGTTCGCGGGCTACGTGAGCACCAATAAAACCGGCACCACCGGTTACGAGAGAAGTCGTCATTGAGTAAATGAGTAGTGTTGTCAGTCAGCATTCGGCCCCGGCCGGAAAGCGGCACCCCAGTTGGGCGCGGTGCTTTTCCCTACGGAAAACGGGCTTAGTCCGGCCAAAGCATGTCGGGCAGCTATACTGCCCGAAGCCGGTTAAGTTGCCGCAAATATCGGGATAAATTGACGAAAGTGGATAACCCACCCGGGAAAAGGCTGGAGCGGCCGTTTGGGCTACCAGGCTAAAAGTCAACCGAAACCCGGCTATTTCCGGGCAAACGGCCATTGCTGCCGGCGGCGGCTCCACAGCAGAAACACGAGGATACCGGTGCCGATAACGGTGAGGCCGGAGAGCATAAACGTGGGGCCCGTGCTCCAGAACACGAGCAGCCACACCACCACTGCCAGCACCACCGGCAGCGGGTAGAGCGGCATGCGGAAGGGCAGGTGGGCCGTACCTTGCCGACGCCGCAGCAGCACCAGCCCCACGGCCTGCCCCACGAACTGCACCAGAATCCGCATGGCCAGGATGGCGGTGATGACCTCGCCGAGGCGGAAGAGCAGGCTGAACACAAAGCCCAGGCCGCCCAGAATCAGCAGCGACACGTGGGGGAAGTGCTTGGTAGGGTGGGTTTTGGCAAACAGCGGCAGAAACTCGCCGTCGGCGGCGGCGGCGTAGGGAATCCGGGAGTAGCCCAGCAGCACGGCAAACAGGGAGGCAAACGCCACCCACAGCACCAGGGCCGTGGCCCACTGTGCCGCCAGGGGCCCATAGAGCTTCTCGACGAAGGTGCTGACGATAAACTCGGAGTGCTGGGCCTGCTGCCAGGGAATAACGGTGCCTACGCTCCAGTTGAGCAGCAGATACAGCGCGGCAATGCCCAGAATGCTCAGGAAAATGCTGCGCGGAATGACTTTCTGCGGATTCTTGATTTCGCCGCCCAGGTGGCACACGTTGTAGTAGCCCAGGTAGGAATAGATGGTCTTGACGGCGGCCTGCCCCATGGCCGCCGACAGCAGCAGGCCCGGCAGCGCCGAAAAGCCGCCTGCCGGCAGCCAGGCTACGGTATGCTCGGCGTGGGTGAGGCCGCCGAAAATCAGCCAGCCCATCAGGCCCAGCACGCCCACCCACAGCATGACGCCCAGCTTGCCGATGTCCTCGATGCGGCGGTAGAGCAGGGCAATGAGCAGCAGCACCACGATGCCCGACACCAGTTTGGGCTGCCACCATTCCGTCAGGGGCACAAGGTAGCCGAAGTACTGGGCAAAGCCGATGGCGCCCGAGGCTACCACCAGCGGGGCTTGCACCAGCGTCTGCCACACGTAGAGAAACGACATCAGCCGGCCCCACTTCTTTTCGCCGTAGGCCAGCTTCAGAAACCGGTAGGAGCCGCCGGCCTCGGGGTGGGCCGCGCCCAGCTCACTCCAGATCAGGCCGTCGACCAGGGCCAGGCCCGCGCCCACCAGCCAGGCCAGCAGAAAGTAGGGGCCCATCATGCCCATCACCAGCGGCAGGGTCACGAAGGGGCCGATGCCGACCATGTCAATCATGTTCAGGGCCGTGGCCTGCACCAGGCCCAGGTTGCGGCGGAGCGGAGCGGCGGTAGGCGTGGTCGTGGCAGCTTCGGTAGGGGTGTCGGTCATAGGGGCGTAAAAGTCGGATAAAAGCCGATTGTTCCATGCCCGCTGCCAACTTCCCTTTGCCCAGGCCCGTACCACGGGCAACTAACTCCCTTTTCTATGGCCGGAACTTCTTCTTCAAAACTAGTCGTGTACGGGGCCATCGGAGCTAATCTGGCCATTGCCGTTGCCAAGTTTGTGGCCGCCTTTTTCACCGGCAGCTCCGCCATGCTCTCCGAAGGCATCCACTCAATGGTGGATAGCGGCAATGGGGTGCTGATCCTGTGGGGGCTGAAACGCGCCGAGCAGCCGGCCGACGCCACCCACCCCTTTGGCTACGGCAAGGAACTGTACTTCTGGACGGTTATCGTAGCCGTGCTCATCTTCGCGGTGGGCGGCGGCATGTCGCTTTACAAGGGCTGGCAACACATCCAGGCCCCTACGCCCCTCTCCGACCCCACCTGGAACTACTGGGTGCTGGGCCTGTCGGTGGCTTTCGAGTGCATTGCCTGCTTCCTGGCCTTCCGCGAGTTCAACAAGACGCGCGGCGACGCCGGCTTCTGGCGGGCACTGCGCGCCAGCCGCGACCCGGCCGTGTACGCCATTCTGCTCGAAGACCTGGCCGCCCTGGTCGGGCTGGTTATTGCCCTGGCCGGCGTGTTTTTCGGGCATCTGCTCGGTAATGTCTACCTCGATGGGGCCGCCTCCATGGCCATTGGCGTACTGCTGATTGGCATGGCCGTCTTCATGCTCAAGGAAACCCGGGGCCTGCTGGTGGGCGAAGGCGTAGACGCCACCACGCTGGCCAGTCTGCAGGCCCTGGCCGCCGCCGAGCCAGCCGTGGCCGGCATTCAGCCGCCGCTTTCCATGTACCTTGGGCCCCAGGACGCCTTTCTGGCTCTGGATGTGCGTTTTCGCAAAGATTTATCGGCCCAGCAGATGGAAGATGCGGTACTGCACCTGGAGCGGGCCATTCGGGCCAAGCACCCCGAGTTCAAACGCATCTTCGTGGAAGCCGAGTCGTTTGCGCCCGAGCACCGCACTGCTTCCTAGCCGCGCTTTTGTCCGTGCCATCCCGTTTCTTTACGCTTCACCTTCGCCTGTTCCATGTCTGCCGGTTCTTCTAAAATTGCCATTTACGGGGCCATCGGGGCCAATATTGCCATTGCCATTGCCAAGTTTGTGGCGGCCTTTTTCACCGGCAGCTCGGCCATGCTGTCCGAAGGCATTCACTCCCTGGTCGATAGCGGCAATGGCGGCCTGATCCTGTACGGGGTGAAGCAGGCCGAAAAGCCCGCCGACGCCCGCCACCCGTTCGGGCGCAGCAAGGAGCTCTACTTCTGGGCCCTTATCGTGGCTGTGCTGGTGTTTTCGGTGGGCGGCGGCATGTCGTTCTACGAGGGCATCGAGCACCTCAAGCACCCTGCACCCATCACCGACCCCACCTGGAACTACTGGGTGCTGGGCCTCTCGCTCGTGTTCGAAAGCATTTCCTGCTACCTGGCGTTCAAGGAATTCAACAAGAGCCGCGGCGACTCCGGCTTCTGGACGACCCTGGGCCGCAGCAAGGACCCGGCGGTGTTTGCTATTCTGATGGAAGACCTGGCCGCGCTATTCGGGCTGGTCATTGCCCTGGCGGGGGTATATTTCGGGCACCTGCTCAACAACCCCTACCTGGACGGGGCCGCCTCGATCTGCATTGGCGTCCTGCTGGTGACCGTAGCCATCTTCCTGATCTACAAGACGAAGGGGCTGCTGATCGGTGAGGGCGCGGATGCCGAAACGCTGGCCTCCGTCAACGCTATTTCGCAGGCCGAGCCGGCCGTGGAGCACATCCGCACGCCGCTGACCTCCCACCTGGGGCCGGCCGACGTGGTGCTGGCCCTGGACGTGCAGTTCAAGCGTGACCTGACGGCCGTGCAGGTGGAGGAAGCCGTGGACCGGCTGCAGGATGCCATCCGGGCCAAGCATCCGGAGTTTAAGCGTATTTTCATCGAAGCCAAATCCATTGGCCACAAGCAGCGGCACACCGAATCCGCCCGCTGATTCTGCTCCGCTTGCTACTCTCCCACCCCCGCCTACCCCCGATGCTCAGGCGTCGGGGGCTCACCTATGAAAACCCGTGCGTATGAGTTCTGCCAGTCCCACTACCCGCTTGCCGTCTGGTAATCCCTTCCGCTCGTTCTGGATGGGGGGCTACGAGTGCACCGACCAGCTCAACACCTTTGGCAACCGGGTTGATTTTCTGACCCTGACCGGCCACCTGCAGCTTATTGACGAGGATTACCAGGACCTCGGCCCGTTCCACATCCGCACCGTGCGCGAAGGCATTCGCTGGAGCCAGGTGGAAAAGACGCCCTACCACTACGACTGGAGTACCGTGCAGGTGCTGCTCGACGCCGGCCGCCGCCACGGTATCCAGCAGGTCTGGGACCTGTGCCACTTCGGCTACCCCGACGACCTGACGCCGCTGCACCCCATGTTTGCCCGCCGCTTCGCCCACCTGTGCCGGGCTTTCGTGGACTTCTACCGCCAGCAGCGCCCCGACGAGGTGCTCATCGTGACGCCCATCAACGAGGTGAGCTTTATGAGCTGGCTGGGCGGCGACGTGCGCGGCACCTCGCCCTACTGCGTGGGCCAGGGCTGGGAAGTGAAGCGCGGCCTGATGCGGGCCTACATCGAGGGCGTGGCCGCTCTGCGCGAAGCTGATCCCGGTATCCGAATCCTGACCACCGAGCCGCTGATTCACATTGTACCGGCGCCGGGCTCATCCCGCACCCACCGGCAGCGGGTCGCGGAGTTCGACAGCAACCAGTTTCAGAGCGTCGACATGCTGGCCGGGCGGCTCTGCCCCGAGCTGGGCGGGCGCGAGGAGTACCTGGACCTGCTGGGCTTCAACTACTACTACGACAACCAGTGGCAGCTGGAGCCGCGCCAGACCCTGGGCTGGGCCAATGAGGACCACGACCTGCGCTTTCGCCCCCTGAGCTTTCTGCTGACCCGGGCCTGGCAGCGCTACCGCCGCCCCGTGGTGCTGACCGAAACCAGCCACCCCGGCGTCGACCGACCCGCCTGGATAGACATGATCGGGCGGGAGTGCGCCGCTGCGCTGCGGGCCGGGGTGCCCCTGTTCGGGGCCTGCCTCTACCCCATCATCGACCGGCCCGACTGGGATTATCTGGACCAGTGGCACCGTTCCGGCCTCTGGGATGCCGACCTGCAGCCCGACGGCTTTCCGCAGCGGGCGTTGTACCAGCCCTACGCCGACGCGCTGCACAAGGCCCAGCGGACGGTAGAGGTGGCCCTGCCGGTTACGGTTGGGTTCCCGGAGGTTTCGCTACTTTAGCCTCATGTCCCAACCCACCGCCGCCGATACCGCCGCCCTGCTGCGCCACTTTGAGCGTTCCTTCGCCGACTCCACGCTCACCACGGCCGAAGCCCAGGACCTGCGCCGCCGGCTGGCGGCCCACGGGCAGCAGGGCGCGGCCCTCGAGCAGCTGCGCCACCAGGTATTCGCCATGGCCCGGGAGCGGTTCAACTCATTTCAGGACAAGGCCGCCGTTCAGTGGCTGGAGGCGGCTAGCGCCCTGCTGCTGCCCACGGTGGTGCCCTCGGGGGAGCAGGGCGCTCTGCCGCACACGGAAGTTTTTTTCAGCCCCGGCGACGCGTGCGTAGACGCCATCCGGCAGTTTGTCGGGCGGGCGGCCCACCGGCTGGAAATCTGCGTGTTTACCATCTCCGATGACCGGATTACGGAGGCGCTGCTGGACTCCCACCGCCGGGGCGTAGCCGTGCGCCTGCTCACCGACAACGACAAGCTCCTCGACAAAGGCTCCGACATTGAGCAGCTGCAGGCCGCCGGGCTGCCCGTGCGCGTCGACCGGACGGCCAACCACATGCACCACAAGTTTGCCCTGGCCGACAACCGCCGCGTGCTCACCGGCAGCTACAACTGGACCCGCTCGGCCGCCCTCTACAACATGGAAAACCTGCTCATCACCGACGACCGGGACGTGGTGCGCCGCTACACCGAGGAGTTTGAGCAGCTGTGGGGTAGGATGGCCGAGCTGACCTAACCCCGGAAAACGGATTTATTGGCCACAAAAAAAGCCGCTCTGTATGCACAGAGCGGCTTTTCTGGGATGAACATCAGCCTATTTGGCTTCTTCCTGCACGGCTGGCGCCACGGCCGAAGGCCGGCGAATAAGCAGCTGCTGCTTGGTGGTGGTAGCGCCCACGGTCAGGTTCAGGTTGTAGTCGCCGGCGGGCAGGCTGGAGAAATCCAGGGTCTGGTGGTGCTGGCCCGACGCCTGGCGGCGATAATCCGACACTTTTACGGCAATGCCGCGCTGGTCGTAGAGCACCCAGCCCAGGGGCATGTCCTGGTTGAGCTGATAGGCCATCTGCAGCACACCGTTGCTCGGGTTTGGGTACACGCTCATCTTGTTGGCACCCACGGCAAGTACATTGCTCATGTTGGCCAGCAGCGGCGGGGCCGTTTCTACCACGGGCGTAAGCTTCCACTGCTGGTTGTCCTTGCCCGAGTAGCGCCACTGCTGCAGCCCGCCGTCCGTCGAGTCTTTGTAGGTCAGGCTTTTCCGGCTGTGCCGGGCAATGACCTTCACAAACCCTTCGCCGGTGTCTTCGATCTGCCACATCTGGTTGTTGCCGCTGTAGTAGGGCCACAGCTCCATCTCGGCCCCGTTGGAGGTCGAGCTGCCCAGCACTTCCAGCACTTTGTTGCCGCCGGGCACCATCAGCCGGTAAAAGCCGCTGCCGGCATTCTCCACGCGCCACTGCGCCGCTACTTTGGGCCCGCTCTGCTGACCGGGAATGCGGCCGGTGCGCGTTTCGTCGGTTATTTCCAGGGTTTTACCGCTGGAGCGCACCGACAGGGTGTATACTCCCGGCGTTATCACCACCGGTCCTACGGGCGCGGGTTTGGGAGCCGGCTCGGGCTTGGGCTCCGGCACGGGCTTGGTGCGCTTTACTTTGGCGGGGGCCGCGGCTACTACCGGGGCCGGGGCCGGGGCCGCCTTGGGCTTGGCGGCTACGGGGGCCGCCGGGGCGGCGGCCGCACGCGGGGCCGGAGCGACTTTAGCCGCCGTAGGCGTGCTGGTTACGATGGGGTCGGGGGTGAGGGGCGAGCCAACGGGGTACAGATGCTCGGAGGGAATAATCTGGGGCGCCTGCCCGGGCGGAATCCATTGCAGCTCCACGCGGGCGTCGCCGTCCTCGTCGTAGTACTCCAGCTTGATAGTGGTTTTCTCGCCGGCGGCCATGCTCACGCTGCCGCCCACGTTATTGCCGCCACCGTTGCCATCCCAGGTATCAATAACCTTCTTACCGTTCACCCACAGCCGCAGTCCGTCGTTGGAAAGGATAGAAAAGCTGTAGCGGCCAGTGGCCGGCGCCGAAATCAGGCCTTCCCACCGCACCGAGAAGTTATCGACGGGCAGGCCGGGCGCCGGCGAGCCCAGGCCCCACTGAAAGTCCACCGTGGAGTCGAGGCGCTTGAGCACCGGGGCCCCGGCCAGACTGCCGTTGGCAAAGTAAATGGCCGTCAGGCCAGTGCCGGCGCTGGCTACCGGGGCGGCCGCTACTGCCGCCGAGGTGCTGGCCGGGCCCGAGGCGGCCAGCGAGGCGGAGCCCGCCAGCATCCCGCCGGTAAGGCTCAGGCCAAGTACAGAACAAAGTAGAGCGTGTCGCACGGGATGGGTAGAGTTGGATGAACGAATCAGGCGAAAGTTACAACAGTTCGGCGCGGGTTGCCAGCTATTGCCCCGGCAATTGGAGTTTTATCGGACCGATACCAGGACAATATAAACCATTCCGGCCGTATATGTCGCACGCCCCAGCAGTTCCGGTTTTTCCGGGGGAGGGGGCTCCGACGGCGGCAGGCGGCCGCAGCAGCGGGCGGGGCGCCCGGATTTTGGCTACCTTTCCCGCCCTACGTCCGCCCCTGCCGCTGCTATTCTGCTTTCGCCCCTGGGCCCGGTGAGTCTGACCGGCACCGACGCGGGTCTGGCCGCTGTTACCTTCCTCGAGGAGGCCGTAGCGGCTACTCCCGCGGCCCACGTTCCCGACTGCCTGCGCGAAGCCCGGCAGCAGCTGGCCGCTTACTTTGGCCGGGAGCTGCGCGCGTTCCGCCTGACGTATGATGTGGCCCGGGGTACCGACTTTCAGCGGCAGGTGTGGGCGGCGTTGCGGGACGTGGACTACGGGCACACCGCTTCGTATCTGGAAGTGGCCCGACAGCTGGGCAACCCCGGGGCCGTGCGCGCCGTGGGGGCCGCCAATGGGCAGAACCCATTGGGAGTTGTCTGGCCCTGCCACCGCATCATCGGGGCCAACGGCACGCTGACGGGCTACGCCGGTGGGCTATGGCGCAAGCAGTGGCTGCTGGCCTTCGAGCAGCCCGCCCAGCAGGCCGAGCTGTTTTAGCGGCGCCCGCCCAAGCCCGGTTCCCCGGCGGTTCCTGCTCTTGGGTAGCAGCTGTTAGGCCCCGACCATTTTCAGCAGCTCCTGGTAGATGACGTTGTGCTGCCAGTATAGCTGCAGGACCATGGGTGCATGCTTTTTGCCGGGCAGCACCGTGAACTTGGGCTCCCGGCCCAGCTGCCGCAGCCGCTGGCGGAACTTCTCGCTGCTGTGGCTGATGGACGGGTAGGTTTCGCCGCCGATGAACAGCATAAAGGCCGGACTGGCCGCCGTGACGTGGTACAGCGCCGACGTGGCTTTCCAAACTGCCGGGTCCTTACCGAAGGGAATCAGGTACTCTTCGTCGCCAGCGTACTGTAGCTTTTTGAGGTAGTCGTACATGTCGAGGCCGGCGGGGTCGTCGAGCAGGACGCCGCGCACGGGGTTCGGAGCCAGGCCCCGGCGGGCCAGCAGCGCGTTGTCGGTAGCCAGCAGCGCGGCCAGCCCGCCGCCCGCCGAGTGCCCCATCAGGAACAGCCGCTGCGGGTCGCCGCCATAGTCGGCAATATGCTGCACCACCCAGGCCACGGCGCGGGCGCAGTCGTCGGCCATGGCGGGCACCTGCACCTGGGGCGCCAGCCGGTAGTTGATGACCACGGCCACCACGCCCTGCTTGGCCAGCCGCCGCCCGATGAAGGAGTAGAAGTCCTTGCTGCCGCTGTTCCAGCTGCCGCCGTGAATAAAAACCACCACCGGCCGGGCCGTCGCCGACTTGGCCCGCGGGGCATATACGTCGAGGCGGTGACGCTCGGTATCGAAGTCCGGATCGGCGGCGGGCACGTAGGCGAGGTCGGCGGTGCGGCGGCTGGGCCGGGCCACCGCGTATTCGTTGGTGCCGAGCAGCACCACCACCACCAGTAAGAAGGCTGGCAGCACCAGCAAACGAGGAAAACGCATAAAGACGGCGAAAAGACCACGGACCGGCACCCGGCCCGGGGCATATACCGGCCAAACCGCCGAAACGGATTGCCCGCGCCCAACACCCGCGCACGGCGCCGGTTGCCGCCGGCCCTGTTATATTTGTCGGGGGCCCGCCCGGGGCGGCTCCGCTTCCCTGTTTTTTTTCGTTTTAGCCGTTTTCATGAAATATTCCCTGTTGGTGCTGGCTCTGCTGCTGGGGCTGGGCAGCCACTCGGCGCAGGCGCAGCGCAAAACCAAGGTCAAGGTGAAGAGCGGCGCACCTGCCCCCGACAAGGCCAGCCGCCTGCTGCCGCTGTTCGGCGGCCTGAGCGCGGCCGAAGCCGAAAGCGCGCTGGGCACCGCCTTCCTCGACAACGTTGCCCGCAGCTTTGCCTCCCGCACCGAGGCCAGCGCCTTTTTTGCCCGCAAAGGCTACGAGTACCTCAGCGAAAACCAGCCCGACACGGCGCTGTACCGCTTCAACCTGGCCTGGCTGCTCGACCAGAAAAACCCCGACGTCTACCGCGGTCTGGGCATCATCAGCAGCCGTCAGCCCACCCCCGACGAGTCCATTGGCCTGCTGGCGCAGGGCCTGGCCCTGGCGCCGACCAGTGTAGCCATCATGAGCGACCTGGGCGCCAGCTACCTGATCCGCTACGAGCAGACCAAGAAGAAAAAGGACCTCGACCAGGGCATGACGCTGCTCACCAAAGCCACGGCCGCCGACCCCGGCAATGCCAACGCCTGGCAGCAGCTGGCCCGCGGCTATTTTTTCCGTGAGCAGTATCCTCAGGCCTGGGAAGCCGTACACAAGGGCCAGAACCTGAACATGGCCAGCATCGACTTCGAATTTATCAGCGAGCTGCAGGCCAGGCTGCCCGACCCGCAGGGCATGTTCAAATAAATCTGGAGCGCGCCCGTTAGGTATCGGCACAAGCCGGTTCGGGCGCTGGTCCCGTGTCTCACCTTTTGCCGCCGCCCGTGAAGTACCGTCCTATTCTGCTCAGCACGCTGCTGCTGACCCTGCTCTCGGCCCACGCCGCCACCGCCCAGGAAGGGGCCGAGCGACGAAAGCGCTACTACAACTCCCAGGCCCGCCCCTACTACCGCGGGCCGGTACGCTTCACGGTGGGCGGCGGCGTGGCCCTGTACAATGGCGACCTGGCCGAAAACGTGGCCAATAACTTTCCCGGTCCCAGCGTCAGCCTGGGGCTGCTGTACCTGGTGCGGCCGCACCTGGTGGTCGGCGGCGAGTTCACCTACTTTCAGATTGGTGCCAAAGACCAGGCGCCCGAGCGGGGCCTGTCGTTTCAGGGCCGCAACGAGTCGCTGGTGGCCTTCGTGCGCTACGAGCTGCTGCGCGACGAAAGCGAGTTTGCCGGGGCCCGCCGCCCGGCGGCCCTCGTGAAGCCTTACCTGAAGGCCGGCGCGGGCTTTCTGCTCTACAACCCCAAAGTATACCTGGGCAACCAGCGGCCCGCGGGCAACACCGTGTACCTGACCCCGGAAGTAAACGACTACCCCGCCACGGCCCTCGTGGCTCCCGTCGGGCTGGGCTTCGACTTTCGGCTCACCCCCAAAATCGGGGCGGCCCTGGAAGCCACCTACAACTTTACCTCCACCGACCGGCTCGACGACGTCAGTGCCCGGGGCAACCCTAACTTAAAGGATGGCTACGGGCTGGTGGAGCTGAAGCTGGAATATTCGCCCTGGGGCCGCTAAGCAGCCGGCCAACCGGGTTGCACTTAGACACCCAAAAGCCGCGAACCTGTCAGCAGGTCGCGGCTTTTGCTTTACCGGCCGGCAGGCTTACCGGAGCGGCCAAAAAAAAAGGCCCGTCATCATCTGACGGGCCTTTTCTGATTTAGCGGAGCAAGCTGCTGGCTATTCCTTCACGAAGCGCTGACGGAAGGTCGTCAGGCCGTCGCTTACGGTCAGCGTATACATCCCCTTGGCCAGGCTGGTTACGTTGAGCTGGCCGTTTTCGAAGCGGGCTCCGTTTACCACGGCGCCGCGCACGTCCATCACCTGCATCGATACCACAACCGCGTTGTTGGGCAGCGTGATGTTCAGGCGGTCGGTAGCCGGGTTTGGATACAGCTCAAACTGATTCGAGACAGTGGCCGAGCCGCCGCTGATGCTGGCAAAGGCCGCCCCCCCGGTGATGGTCACGCTGTAATCTTCGGTTTCGCCGTAGCTGTAGGAGTTGCAGCTGGTGGTAGCCGAGTTGTCACTCATCACCACGCGCAGGCGGGTTTTGCCATTCTTGGCCGACACCGGTACCGTAAAGGAGCCCGTGCGGGTAGCCGCCGAAGTGCTGGCGGCGGCGTTTACCACCAGTTCCCCAGCATCGGTGAACAGGCCGTTCTGGTTGTAGTCGATGTAGACTTTGAAGTACTCCGAGTAAGCCGAGCCTACGAAGCCCGCGCTGAAGCTGATAGTCTGCAAGGTACCCGCCGTCAGGCTTGGAGCCGTCAGAGCCGTGCCGTTGTAGTAGCCGGCATCCGCGGCCGAGGTCCGGACCAGGGTACCGAGCTTCACGTAGTCGATGAACTCGTAAGCTACGCTCGTGCCTTTCGAAGCGCAGTACGTTACGCTGGTGGGAGGAGGCGTGCCGCCGCCATAGCCAGCGCCCACGCCTACGGCGCTCCACGCATTGGTCACCGCAATTTCCTGGGTCGAACCCGCCCCGTAGAGGTCTTTGGCCGACTGAATAGAAGAGGTCCGGGCGGCGGCGTAGTTGCTGGAAGCCGTCAGGTACACGGTTTCGGTGCGGTAGGCAATCTTAGCCGCAGCGTCGATACCGATGCCGGCTACGCTGAAGGCAGTGCCTTTGTCATTGGTGCCGCTGCCACCAACCGACAGGCGGTAGAACCAGTGGTTGAGTACGCCCGAGTTGGTATGCACTCCGCCGTTGTCGCCGGAGCCGGCGTACCAGTACGTGCCCTGGTAGGTGTCGGGCTGGCTTTCGGCGTTGGGGTTGCTCATCGAGCGCAGCGAAGCCCGCACTTTGTCGATGTCTTCGCCAATGAGCCAGGTTTGCTTGGTGGGCGCCTTGTAATATTCCACGCAGGCGCCCCAGATATCGGAGAAGCCTTCGTTCAAAGCCCCCGACTCGTAGGAATACGTTAGGTTAGCCGTGCTGGAGCAGACGGCGTGGCCGATTTCGTGGGCGGCCACGTCCAGGGCCGTCAGCGGGTCAAAGCGGCTGGCCCCGTCGCCGTAGGTCATGCGGGTGCCGTCCCAGAAGGCATTTTCGTAGCCGGCGCCGCCGGGCACGTCGTCGAAGTGCACGTAGCTCCTGATTTTTGCGCCGGCGTTGTCGTAGGAGTTGCGGGCGTGCACGTTTTTAAAGTAGTCGTAGGTGCCCTGAGCGCCCCAATGCGCGTCGAGGGCGGCGTTGTCGAAAGCTGTGTTGTTGTACTCCGTCCAGCTGTTGTCGGCATCAATGAAGTCGACAGCGGCGGTGTAGCTATTGCTTTTGCGGCAGTTGTAGGTTTCAATGCCCAGGCCGCGGGTCAGCTCCCGCAGTCGGAAGCCGCCGGTGGCGGTTTCCGTAGCCCCGGTTTGGGTGCCCGAGTACTTGGTGGCAAACGTGCCGGTAGCGGCGACGTGCTTGATGATATTGTCCTGCAATACCACTTTGCCCGAGTGGGCGTCCACGTAAATGTAGGCGCGGCTCACGGGCTGCTGGGCGTAGACGTTAAACTTCCAGGCCAGCGTGGGCTTACCTTGCAGGGCCGCGTCGCGACTCAGCTCGTTGCGCACGATGACCAGCTCACCGTGGGGCCGGTAGGTGGCGCCGGGGTCATTGCTGGTAGCTTTCAGCCCGGCTTCCTCGGCCGCGTCCTGCCACATGTATTTTCGGGCGCCGACGAACGACAACGCGCTTTTCAGGGCGGCGTCGGCGCTCAGGGAAGGTGTTACGTTCAGGTTGTTGACCCGCTCAAACTCCCCACTGATGCTTTCCACATTGCCCTGACGGGCGTGCAGCGTGTAGGTACCGTGCTCTACTTTCACGCCTTTGTAGTACTGCTCGTACTTCTCGTGCACAAAACCTAGCTCGTCGGCGTCCGTTTTAGCCTGCACCATCTGGTCGTTCTTGGTCAGCTGCAGCTGCTCCCGCAACACGGTGGTGGCCTCGCTCAGCTTGTAGGCGTTGCCCCCACTGCGAAACTGCACCAGGAAAGGGGTGCCGTTGTCATTCATGGTTTTCGTTTGGACCCGGGAGTAGTCCTGGGCATAAGCACCGGAAGTGGCCAAGCCACCAAGCAGCAGCAAGGCTGCAGCAGAGTATTTTTTGGTCATAAGAAGTGAGGTTGGGCTGTGGGAAAGAAGTGAGTGACGACTCAAGGTGAGCCGAGGACATCCAAGGTAAGTAATTTGCAATTTTTACCTTGTATCAATTCGATATTGTTTGTTAACCACAATAATAATTGACAATATTTTAAAATATATACAAAACAAGATAATATATAATTTAGCTCCAGATCAAACAATCCGGTAATACTGCACCCTGCCAGAAGCGTCGGACTACCCCCAAATCTTACACCTTCTCACAGCTGAGCTTCGGCTCTTACTATTTCGCCACATGAACAACCGCTGGAATCTGAAAGGAAAAACTGCGCTGGTAACGGGCGCTTCCAAGGGCATCGGGGCGGCGGCGGCGGCCGAACTGCTGGGCTTCGGCGCTACCGTGGTGGCCGTGGCCCGCACCGCCGCCGACCTGGAGGCTCAGGTAGCCGACTGGCGCGCCCAGGGTTTCGACGCCCACGCCCTGGTAGCCGACGTGAGCCGGCCCGACGAGCGGCAGGCGCTGCTGCACGCCTTCAGCCGGCAGTGGCCCAGGCTGGATATCCTGGTGAACAACGTGGGTACCAACATCCGCAAGGCAACGACGGCCTACAGCCCGGAGGAGTACCAGCACATTATGAGCACCAACCTCGAATCGGTGTTTGGCATGTGCCAGGCAGCCTATCCGCTGCTGCAGCAGGCCGGGGGCGGCAGCATCGTCAACGTGGCCTCGGTAGCCGGCCTCACCCACGTGCGCACCGGCGCCCCCTACGGCATGAGCAAGGCCGCCATGGTGCAGCTGGGCCGTAATCTGGCCGTGGAATGGGCCCCGGACCACATCCGGGTGAACACCGTGGCGCCCTGGTACATCCGCACACCGCTGGTAGCGGGCGTGCTCAGCAACGAAGATTTTCTGCGCGACGTGCTGGCCCGCACGCCCCTGAAGCGCATCGGGGAGCCGGAGGAAGTTGGCGCGGCCGTGGCCTTTCTGTGTTTGCCGGCGGCGGCCTACGTTACCGGCCAGTGCCTGAGCGTCGACGGCGGCTTCACGGCCAACGGCTTTGGGTGAAGTCCGGCGCCTTGTCATTGTAAGCACACAAGACGAAGCCCGGCCCGACCGGCATTGCAAGGTCGCGGGCTGAAGCAATCCAGTCGGAGCAGCAACGCAAGCCCTGGCAAAGCAAAAAGCCCCGGCGTGCACGCACGCCGGGGCTTTTTGCTTTGCCAGGGCTTAGTACATAGCAGCGGATGGAGTACTTCCCTGCGTTTGCACCGACAGCTGCCCTGCCCGCACTAACATTACGAAACGGCAACGACGCGCTGCAGGGCTTCTTCGTAGCGGGCGAAGGAGCCTTCGGCGGAGGCCAGGTATAGGAAGGGCTCAATCAGCTCCAGCTCCATGAGCAGCAGCTCGCCATCGGCTTCCACGCCATCGACGCGGGCGTAGAGGCAGTCGGGCGCGAACCGGGCCGCTAGCTGGTCGGCGGTGGCCAGCAGGTGGGGCGGCGCCGCGTGCGGCTCGATGTGGCCGCCCAGGTAGTGCTGCACCCGGAAGTCGCCGGATTTGGGCGTCTTGAGCACGCAGTGGCTGAATTGCCCGCCGAGGTAGATAAACGACCATTCGCCTTCGGTCTGGATCTGGGGCAAAAAGGGCTGGGCCAGAAAATCCTCTTCCTGCAGCAGCAGCTCCAGGCTCTCCACGGCGGCGTGGGCCTGGGCCCGGTCGAGGGAAAACGTGTTTTTGGCCCCGCCGCTCACCGCCGGCTTCACAATCAGCTGGTCGGTGCCGAGGGCGGCAAACAGCGCGTCGGGCGCAAAGCGGCTGCCGCGCGGGAGCCAGTGGGTGGGTACAATACGGGCCCCGGCCTGCGCCATTTCCAGCAGGTACTTCTTGTCGGCATTCCAGCGCACCCGGGCCCCGGGATTCAGCATGGGCACGCCCAGGGCCGCCATCCGGTCCAGCCAGGCGTAGAATTCCTGCACCCGGTCGAAATAGTCCCAGGGCGACTTAAGTACCACCACGTCGTAGCCCGGCCAGTCGACGGCGGCATCGGTCCAGATTTCGGGGGTGACGCGGTGGCCCTTCGCGCGCAGAAAGCGGGTGAGCAGGGCATCCTCATCTTCGACCGTGGGCGCGGCGTACTGGGCCAGGCTCTGGCAGGTAACCAAGGCAATATTCATGGGCAAAGTGGTAAAGCAGGCGGCAGTAGCCCGCCAGGAAATCAACTGATACGGTGGAGGGCGCCGGGGGGCTAGCGGGGCAGGACCAGGTAGTCGGCGGCCAGGGTGGCCAGGGTTTTCACGCCCAGCGTCAGCCCGCTTTCGTCGATGAGGAAGCCGGCCGTGTGGTGGTCGGCGGTGGTAGCCGGGTTCTGGCCCTTGGGCATGCCGCCCACGAACAGGAACAGGCCGGGCACTTTTTCCTGGTAAAAGGAGAAGTCCTCGGCCCCGGTTACGGCTTTCTGCTCACTCACCTGCGCGGCCCCGGCCACGGCGCGCAGCGTGGGCAGCATCCGGGCCGTGAGCTTTTCGTGGTTGAAGGTCACGGGCACGTAGGGCTCGATGGTGACCTCGGCGGTAGCGCCGGCACTTTCGGCAATGCCCTTGGCAATGCGCTGCACCGCGGCCCAGATCTGCTTCTGCACCGTGGGGTTCAGGGCCCGGATGGTGCCGGTCAGCTCGGCATCGGGCGGAATCACGTTGTAGCGCACCCCGGCGTGGATGGTGCCCACCGTCACCACGGCCGCGTCGTCGATGAGCTTCACCTCCCGGCTGACGATGGTTTGCAGGCCCATGATGATCTGGGCGGCCGTCACCACCGGGTCCACGCTGTTCCAGGGGTAGGCGCCGTGGGCGCCTTTGCCGCGGACCTTGATGGTAAACCGGTCGGAGCTGGCCATTTCGCCGCCGGGACGATAGCGCAGGGTGCCCACTTCCGTCTGAGCCTGAATGTGGACGCCGAAAATGGCGTCGACTTTGGGGTTGTCGAGCACGTTTTCCTTGACCATGAGCTTGGCGCCGCCTTCCTCCCCGGGTACGGAGCCTTCTTCGGCGGGCTGAAAAATGAATTTCACGGTGCCCGGCAGGTCCTTTTTCACTTGGCTCAGCACCTCGGCCGCGCCCATGAGCATGGCCACGTGGGTGTCGTGCCCGCAGGCGTGCATCACCCCCACCGGCTGGCCCAGGTAGGTGGTTTTGACTTTCGAGGCGAAGGGCAGGCTGTTGGCTTCGGTGAGGGGCAGGCCGTCCATGTCGGCGCGCAACGCCACCACGGGGCCGGGCTTACCCCCGCGCAGGATGCCGACCACGCCGGTGTGGGCCACGCCGCTCTGCACCTCCAGCCCCAGGCTCCGCAGATGCGCCACCACGATGCCGGCCGTCCGGATTTCCTGGTTGCCCAGCTCGGGGTGCTCGTGCAGGTCGCGGCGCCAGGCTATTACCTTAGCTTCTTCCTGGGCCGCGAGCCTGGCAATGCGGGCATTGAGGGCGGCATTCTGGGCCCGCAGCGGAGCCGCAGTGGTCAGCAGCAGAGCGGTGGCAAGGAAAATCTTCATCGGGAGCAGGGTAAAAGCGCGGGTAAAAGGTACGACGCCGGCCGCCATTCGCCGCATCCGGCCGCCAGCCGCTATTTTTGCCTTACTTTCTCCTGACTTCCCCGCATGCTGCTTTCCCGCCGGGCTCCTCCTGCTTTGCCGACTGACTTTCTGCGCTGGCCTGCGGCCTGGGCCCGCCCGGCGTTCCGGCGCCGGCTGCTGCTGGGCGGGCTGCTGCTGCTGGCGCTGGCGGCCTGGGTACCCTCCTACTTCGCCTACCTGCAGGCCCGCCCCGGCGTGGTGCTGCCCGACCCGCTGCTGGCCGGCCTGCCCGCCCACGACGTGTCGGTGCCCACGTTTGCCCTGATTTACCTGAGCATCGGGGCCACGCTGGGCTACCTGCTGCGGCGCCCCGGCCTGCTGCTGCACAGCCTGTGGGCCTACCTGCTCCTGCACGCGTTTCGCACGCTCACGCTCTGGCTGCTGCCCCTCGACCCGCCCGCCGGCCTGCTGCTGCTCCACGACCCGTTTGTGGACCGTTTCCTCTACGGCGGCCCCACCCCGATTACCAAGGATCTGTTTTTCTCCGGCCACACGGCCACGCTGTTTCTGCTGGCGCTGTCGGTGCGGGGGCGCGGGAAACGGGGGCTGCTGCTGGCGGCTACCGTGGCCGTGGGCGGGCTGGTGCTGGTGCAGCACACCCACTACACCTACGACGTGCTGGCCGCCCCGTTTTTTGCCGGCCTGAGCTACTGGCTGGCCGGGCGGCTGGTGCGGCCGGCTACCGCGGCCTGACGCGGCGGTAGCCGGCCGCGGTATTTTACTTTAGATACTTCTCGTAGATGCCGGCGGCAATCTTTTCCGTCATGGCTTTGGGCACGAAGCTGGTGAGCTTAGCCGAAATCAGGTTCAGGGCGCCGGGAATTACCTCGGCCTCACCGGCCAGCAGGCCCGCCACCCCGATTTTGGCCACCTCGGCGGGCGTCATGGAAAGCTTGGCGGCTTTTTCCTGCAGGCCCGCGCTCATCCCGGCGCGGTCGGCGAAGTCGGTGGTAGTGGCCCCGGGGCTCAGGCACGTCACCGACACGGGGGAGTCGCGCAGCTCGTAGCGCAGGCCGCGGCTGAAGGTGAGCAGAAACGCCTTGCTGGCCGCGTAGAGCGTGAGCGTGGGCACGGCCTGGTAGGCGGCCGTGCTGGCCACGTTCAGAATATAGGCCTGGGGCTGCCGCCGCAGCTGGGGCAGCAGGTGGTGGGTCAGCTCGGTGGGCAGCAGCATGTTGAGCTGGAGCATGTTCTGCTGCTGAGCCAAAGAAAGCTCCTCAAACCGCCCCCACAGGCCGTAGCCCGCGTTGTTGACCAGTACCGCCAGCGCCGACGTGCGGGCCTGCGCCCACTCGGCGAGGCGGGCAGCGGCCCCGGGCACGGCCAGGTCGGTGGCCAGTACCTGGGCCTCTACTTTATAGCGCTGCCGCATCTCGGCGGCCAGCTGCTCCAGCTGGTCTTCGGAGCGGGCCACGAGCAGCAGGCTGTAGCCGCGGCCGGCCAGCTCCAGGGCCAGGGCCCGGCCAATGCCGCGGGAAGCCCCGGTAATAAGCGCGTAGGACATGGGGAAGCGTTGATTATGAAAAGCGGAAAAGGATGAAGACGGGACAGAAGCAGTGCGCTTCTCATGCTTTCCGCCTCCCTGTATTTATTTCACCAGGTGCAAAAACCGCAGGTAAAACGGCGTGGCGCTGCCCGCGTGCTTGGGGTCGTACTTGCCGCTGATGATGGGCACGTACATCACCCGGCGGCGCGACACCTCGCCCACCAGCGGGGAGCGGGCCACGCGGTGCCACATGCGGCCGTCGTGCACGGTCAGGTCGCCGGGCTCGGTCTCGACGGCTATTTCCTGGTCGTCGGGGCCCACGTCCTTGTAGTACTTCTTGCGAAACAGCATTTCGCGCAGCGGCTGCTGGTGGGTGCCGGCCAGCAGGCGCAGCCCGCCGTTGGTGGCCGGCGTGCCGTCGAGGTGGACGCCCACATTCAGCATGGGGCCGATGCGCTTGCCGTAGAATACGTCGCGGAGCGAGTCAGTATGCCAGCCCATCTGGCTGAACTCCGAGCCCGTCACGTTCACGTAGTGGTTGATAACCAGGCCGTCCTTTTCGTTTTCGCCCACGCGGCCACCGGGGGCTTCCAGCAGCGGAAACAGCGACTTGAAGCGCGGGTCCTGCAGGAATTCGTGCAGCACGGGGCTGTAGTGGGAGGCAAAGGCAAAGCG
Source organism: Hymenobacter algoricola (assembly GCF_039539525.1). Lineage (NCBI taxonomy): Bacteria > Pseudomonadati > Bacteroidota > Cytophagia > Cytophagales > Hymenobacteraceae > Hymenobacter > Hymenobacter algoricola. Next base: position 280,820 of record NZ_BAABDH010000003.1, read on the forward strand.
CTGCACGATGGGCGTGCCGTCCACGTCCCGGCCGTACTTGATGGGCACGCCGTTTACTTTCTCCAGGCCCGCGGCCAGCCACTGCGCCTGCACTTCCTCGGAAGCGCGCAGAATGGCCTGAACCTGCTCGGGGGTGAGAAAAGGGCGGAAATGCAGAAAGCCGTGCTTGCGAAAAAACACCCGCTGCTCTTCCGTAAGGCTGCTGCCGAGGGTAAAGCGGGGATAATCCGAGTGTGGTGACATAGAGCAAAGGCGGTTATTACATAACGCCTATCGGCGACAAAGATACGATTGCCGCGCCCGTACCAGGCACGGATGCGCAACAGGTTGTGAACATAGACGCTGCCGGGCGCCCGAAACTTTAATAAATGGCCGGCCGGCCGGGCCGAATGCGGGAACCAACCGCCAATCGTGGCCCCGGGTTTACGGCAGTTGCGTATCTTAGGGGCAATGCCCCGCCTTCCGCCGCCCCGAATCTGTCTTCAGCGCACTGCCCGACTGGCCCTGACCGGCCTGCTGCCCCTATTGTTGGGCGCCGCCCAGATTACCACGGCCCGCCTCGTCCCCTTCCGCCGCGGCGACAAGTGGGGCTACGCCGACCCCAGCCGCCGCCTGGTGCTGCCCCTGCTCTACGACGAGGCCGGTCCTTTCGTGAATGAGGTAGCCTGGATCCGGCAGGGCCTGCTGTACGGCTACATTGATGGGGCCGGCAACGCCATTACGCCCGTGCAGTTCAGCCGGGCCGGCAACTTCCACCGCAACCGGGCGACCGTGGCGCTCAACGGGGAAACCTACGACCTCGACACCAGCGGCAACCGCCTGCGCACGCCGCCCGAGCCCGAGCCCGAAAGTGACTTCCTCACCCAGGGCGACGTGACCCATAAAGATGGCAAGGTCGGCTTCCGCTTCACGGTGGGCACGGCCGTGGTGCCGCCCATCTACGACGAGATTCGCGAAAACTACAACGGACTGCTCTTCGTGCGCCAAGGCCCGAAGTGGGGCGTGCTCAACGACAAGGGCAAAGCCGTGCTGCCGCTGGAGCTGGACGCCATCCGGGCCACCGAAGCCACGGGCTTCGAGCAGCCCGTGGTGGAGCAGCAGGGCCGCTTCGGCTACCTGGCCGCCGACGGCCACCTGCTGGTGCCACCCAAGTACCAGGCCGCCGAGCCCTTCGTGGAAGGCGTGGCCCGCGTAACCACCGTCGATGGGCAGGTCGGCTACGTGGACGACCGCGGCCGGGAGTTTTTCGAGTAAGCTGGCCTGGTTGTCAACCGGCTGACGCTCGAAGACTATATGTATAGTCCCAGCGTGAGGTGGGTCGGGTCCTGGGTAAAGTTAACGGGGTTTTTCTGCCACTGGGCACACACAAATTCATGTGGCGTGAGGCCGCGTAAGGTC